>JBHJOS010000114.1:0-49280 GCA_050329415.1 Kineosporiaceae bacterium | reverse complement strand
GCGCTCTCCGGCACGGTGCTGCTCAGCCTCTCGACGAGCGTGCCGCTCGCCCTCGCCGCGCTCGCCCTCGCCGCGATGGGATCGTCCGTGCTGTTCCCGACCCTGTTGAGCCGGGCCACGCACGACGTGGCGCCGGACCGCCGCGGACGCGCCACCTCCGCCGTGGCCACGACGTCGTACCTGGGATTCGTCCTCGGTCCCTGGTACGTCGGGGTGATCGCCGGCGTCGTGGGACTGCGTGGCGCCCTCATCGGCGTCGCCTTGCTGGCCGCGGCCTTCGCAGTCCTCGCCCCTGCCGTGTCGGCCCGCCGACCGGAACCGGCGGCGACGGGGCCCGCGGGACGGTGAGTCGACCGCCGGTCGGCCGGCACCTCAGACGTGGGCGGCGGACCGCCAGCGCATGACGTCGACCACCTGGTCGCAGAAGGAGTCGACAGCGGCCTCGCGGTAGCCCGCGCTGCCGTGACCGGCCCGGAACACCGCGCGCCGGACGTCGTCGATGTCCAGGGCCGCACCGTGCACCAGGTGCCGGTAGACCGCGCGGCACAGCCGATCGACGTCGCGGCGCCGGTACCCGAGCCGCAGCCCCGTTTCGTGGGGGAACCGGTCACCGTCCGTACCCGAGAGCACGCCCATCACCGCGTGCTCGGCCTCCTCGGCCCCGACGGGGTCGTAACGGATCTCCCGCTGGGCGAAGGCGTCCTCGATCCGGTCCAGGGCGGCATCGACGTCGGCGACGGCGTACCCGTCCCGCCGCAGGTCGAACCCGACGGTCCGGATGTGCCAGGACGTCACCGCGCCGGGCGGGCCGCCGGCGTCCCACACCTGCTTGGCGCGGTCGAAGAACTCCTCGACCTGCGCCCGGTCGTACCCCCGCTCCAACCCCCTCGAGCGGGAGAACATCTCCCCCGGTCGCTGTTCCTCGGTCACGGGGCCAATCCTGCCCTGCGGGACGCCTTCCCGGAACCAGGACGGCGAAGCTCTCTATCACAACGGCGGGGCGCAGCGGGCGGACTCGGACAATCCGCTGCAACGGCGGCCGGCGTCATGCCCCGGCCCCGCGGACGCCGGCCGGTCGGCGCCCACCCGACGAGGCCGCGAGCTGGCCGCAGGCACCGTCGATCTCGCGTCCTCGGGTGTCGCGGACCGTGGTCGGGATGCCCGCGTCGCGGAGCGCAGCGACGAATCGCCCTGCGACGCGGGGGTCCGACGCCGTCCACCGCGACCCTGGCGTGGGGTTGAGCGGGATCGGGTTGACGTGGACCCAGCCCTTGCCGCGCGCCCGCAGCTCACGTGCCAGCAGCTCCGCGCGCCACGCCTGGTCGTTCACGTCGCGGATGAGGGCGTACTCGATGCTGACCCGGCGCCGGGTGGCACGGAAGTACCGCCGGGCGGCGTCGAGGACGTCCGCGACCGGGAACCGGGAGTTCACGGGGACCAGTTCGTCGCGGAGCTCGTCGTCGGGGGCGTGCAGCGACAGCGCGAGCGTCACCGGCAGGCCCTCCCCGGCCAGGCGGTCGACGGCCGGGACGAGTCCGACCGTGGACACGGTGATCGAACGCGCGGACAGTCCCAGGCCGGCCGGAGGGGGCTCGGTGAGGCGGCGCAGGGCCGCGATCACCCGGTCGGCGTTGGCCAGCGGCTCGCCCATCCCCATGAACACCACGTTGCTGATCCGCTCGCCCGCCCGGGCACACGTCTGCACCGCCTGGTCCACGATCTCGCCGGTCGTGAGGTTGCGGGTGAGGCCCTGCTGGCCGGTCGCGCAGAACGGGCAGCCGATCCCGCAGCCAGCCTGGCTGGAGAGGCAGAGCGTGAGCCGATCCGGGTAGCGCATCAGGACGCTCTCGACGACGGAGCCGTCGGTGAGCCGCCACAGCGTCTTGACGGTGTCCCCCCCGTCGGCCCGCTGCTCGCCGGCCGGCTCGAGCAGCCGCGGCAGCAGGAGCTCCGCCAGCCGGTCCCGCTCGCCCGCCGGAAGGTCCGTCATGTCGGCGGAGTCGGTGCGGAACCGGGCGAAGTAGTGGTGGGCGACCTGGCGGGCCCGGAACGCCGGGGAGCCCGCCCCGAGAGCGACCGCGTCCCGCTCGGCGGGCGCCAGGTCCGCGAGGTGGACCGGCACGGCCCCGGGCCCCCGGCGGCGCACGGTCGCGAGTCGGTCACCGAGGGCGAGCGGAGCCCCTGACGGCGCGCCGGGCGACGTGGTGGGGGCGGGAGGCACCGCCCCAGTGTGACACCGGCCGCGCCGCCCCCGACCCGCCACGGACCCGGGGCCGCTTGTGGAGATCGCCCCGTCGGGGTTGCCTAGGGGGCATGACGAGCGTGACCACCGACGTGACAGTCGCCGAGTCCACGGACTCCCCGTCCGCCGGCTACCTCCCCCTGGACGAGCTGCAGTCCCTGGACGCCTGGTTCCGGGCGGCCAACTACCTCTCGGTCGGGCAGATCTACCTGATGGGCAACCCGCTGCTGCGGGAGCCGCTGGAGCTGGAGCACGTCAAGCCGCGGCTGCTGGGGCACTGGGGCACGACGCCCGGGCTCAACTTCATGCACGCCCACCTCAACCGGGCGATCGTGCACCGGGACCTCGACATGATCTACATCTGCGGCCCCGGGCACGGCGGGCCCGCCATGGTCGCCGCGGCCTGGCTGGACGGCACCTACAGCGAGGTCTACCCCGTCGTCACGCGTGACGAGCGGGGCATGCGACGGCTGTTCACGCAGTTCTCGTTCCCCGGCGGCATCCCGAGCCACGTGGCCCCGGAGACGCCCGGGTCCATCCACGAGGGGGGCGAACTCGGCTACGCCCTGTCCCACGCGTTCGGCGCTGCCTTCGACAACCCGGACCTCGTGGTCGCGGCCGTCGTGGGAGACGGCGAGGCCGAGACGGGCCCGCTGGCCGCATCCTGGCACTCCACGAAGTTCCTCGACCCGGTGAACGACGGGGCGGTCCTGCCGATCCTCCACCTCAACGGCTACAAGATCGCCAACCCGACGGTGCTGGCGCGCATCCCCCAGCAGGAGCTGGAGGCCATGCTGTGGGGCTGCGGCTGGCAGCCCCACGTGGTCGAGGGCGACGACCCCGAGACGATGCACCACACCTTCGCCCAGGTCCTCGACCGCTGCCTGGACGAGATCGCCGACATCCAGCGCCTGGCCCGCGACGAGGGCCGGGGCGAGCGGCCCCGGTGGCCGATGATCGTCCTGCGGTCACCGAAGGGATGGACGGGGCCGGAGACCATCGACGGGAAGGTCGTCGAGGGCCATTGGCGCTCCCATCAGGTGCCGTTCTCCGACACCCGGGAGAACGCCGGGCACCGGGCGATCCTGGAGGACTGGATGCGCTCGTACCGCCCCGAGGAGCTGTTCGACGCCGACGGGGTCCCGGTGCCCATGGTGACCCGGTTCTCACCCGGGGGACGGCGCCGGATGAGCGCCAACCCGCACGCCAACGGGGGCGAGCTGCTGCGGGCGCTGCGGATGCCGGACTTCCGGGACTACGCGATCGAGGTGGAGCCGGGCGCCACGTCCGACAGCGCCACGTCCACCCTGGGACGGTTCCTGCGCGACGTCATGCACCTCAACGCCGACCAGCGCAACTTCCGGGTGTTCGCGCCGGACGAGAACAACTCCAACCGGCTGCAGGCGATCCTGGAGGTCACCGGCCGGGCCTGGCAGGAGCGCATCCTGCCCACCGACGAGGGACTGGCCCAGGGCGGGCGGGTCATGGAGATCCTGTCCGAGCACACCTGCCAGGGCTGGCTCGAGGGGTACCTGCTGACCGGCCGGCACGGCCTCTTCTCCTGCTACGAGGCGTTCATCCACCTCATCGACTCGATGTTCAACCAGCACGCCAAGTGGCTCAAGACCACGCGCGAACTCGACTGGCGCCGCCCGGTGGCGAGTCTCAACTACCTGCTGACGTCCCACGTGTGGCGGCAGGACCACAACGGTTTCAGCCACCAGGACCCGGGCTTCATCGACCACGTCGTCAACAAGAAGGCCGACGTCATCCGGGTCTACCTGCCACCGGACACGAACTGCCTGCTGTCGGTGGCGGACCACGCGCTGCGCAGCCGCAACTACGTCAACGTCATCGTGGCCGGCAAGCAGCCGGCCCTGCAGTACCTGTCGATGCCCGACGCGATCGTCCACTGCACCAAGGGCATCGGCATCTGGCCGTGGGCCGGCACCGACGCCGGCGAGGAGCCCCACGTCGTGATCGGCTGCGCCGGCGACGTCCCCACCATGGAGGCGCTGGCCGCGGTGGACGTCCTGCTGGGGTTCTTCCCCGACCTGCGGATCCGGTTCGTGAACGTCGTGGACCTCATGCGGTTGCAGTCGGAGTCCGAGCACCCGCACGGGCTGTCCGACCGGGAATTCGACAGCCTCTTCACCACCGACAAGCCGATCATCTTCGCCTACCACGGGTACCCCTGGCTGATTCACCGGCTCACGTACCGGCGGACCAATCACCACAACCTGCATGTCCGCGGGTACGTCGAGGAGGGCACCACGTCGACACCGTTCGACATGACGGTCATGAACCGTCTCGACCGGTTCAACCTGGCGATCGACGTGATCGACCGACTGCCGCACCTCGGGCAACGCGGGGCGTACGCCCGCGAAGCGCTGAAGAACAAGCTCATCGAGCACCGGCAGTACACCCGCACCCACGGCACCGACCTGCCGGACGTGGCGAACTGGACGTGGTCCCGGGCCTCGAGCGGCACGACCGGGAACGCCGCGGAGCAGGACCCGGCCGACGCCCCGGAGTGACGTCCGGTCGGGCGAGCCGCCGTCCGCGTCCGGCCGTGCTGGATCTCCCCTGCGGGGATCCCGCGGCCGGATGCGGTCAGCCGGCGAGCACGGTGAGCACGACGTAGGCGACAGGGGCCGCCGGCAGCAGCGAGTCCAGCCGGTCCATGACCCCGCCGTGGCCGGGCAGCAGGCTCCCCATGTCCTTGATGCCGAGATCCCGCTTGAGCAGGGACTCGCTGAGATCCCCGACCGTCGCCGCGACGGTGACGGCGAGGCCGAGCACGACCCCCCACCACCACGGGCCGTCCAGCAGCAGCGCGACGGACACGGCCCCCGCGGCCGACGCCAGGACGGCCGAGCCCGCCACCCCCTCCCACGACTTGCGCGGACTGACCGTGGGGGCCAGGACGTGGCGGCCCCACAGGGACCCCACGAGGTACCCGCCGACGTCGCTGGCGACGGCGACGATGACGAAGGCCATGACCCGGAACGGCCCGTCCTGGTCGGCCAGCATGAGCACGGCGAACCCGGCCAGATAGGGGACGTAGACCGCGGTGAACACCCCGGCCGTGACGTCCCGCACCGGGTCGGGGCCCTCGAACACCCGCCACCACACGATCGCGGTCGCCGTGAGCGCCAAGGAGACGAACAGCGCGTCGGCGCCGGCCAGGTAGGCCGACGCCAGCATGCCTACGGCCCCGACGACGGTCGGGACCAGCGGGATCCGAACCCGCCGGGCACGGAAGGCGTTGGCGACCTCCCAGATCGCCACGATGCAGGCGAGGGCGGTGAGCACCACGAAGGCCTCGCGCCGGACGAACAGGCTGCCGACGACGACGACGCCCAGGGCGAGCCCGACGCCGATCGCCGCGGGCAGGTTGCGCCCCTGGCCGCGCCGCCGCGCCCCATCCGGCGCCGGGGGTTCCTCGGCAACGACCGGACGCTCCTCGCCGACCCCGGCAGGCGGCCCCTCGGCCGGGGCGCCGGGGGCGGCGGCCTCGGACCTACCGTCGGCCGGGCCCCGTGCCCCCCCTCCCGGCGGCCGGAACCCCGTCCACCGGACGGCCCCGGAGGGACCGGCGTCCGGCGGGGCTTCCCCCCGCCTGCCGCGCTCGCGCGGGGTACCGCCGGGCGGCGGGACCTCGGCCGCCCGGGAGGGGAAGGGGTCGGCCACCTCAGACCTCGATCAGTTCCGACTCCTTGGCCTTGAGGTGCTCGTCGACGGTGTCGACGTGGCGTCGGGTCGACGCCTCGAGCTCCTTCTCGGCCCGGGTCACCTCGTCCTCGCCCGCCTCGCCGTCGCGGGCGATTCGGTCCAGCTCCTCCTTGGCCCGACGGCGGATGTTGCGCAGCGAGACCCGGGCGTCCTCGGCCTTGGTGCGGGCCAGCTTGATGTACTCCTTGCGCCGCTCCTCGGTGAGCGCAGGAAGGTTCACCCGGATGACCACGCCGTCGGTCGTCGGGTTCACCCCCAGGTCGCTGTCCCGCAGCGCCTTCTCGATCGCACCCGTCGCGCTCCGGTCGTACGGCGTGATGAGGACGGTCCGAGCTTCCGGGACCTGGAACGAGGCGAGCTGCTGGAGCGGGGTCGGGCTGCCGTAGTACTCAGCGTGGATCTTGCTGAACATGGCCGGGGTCGCGCGGCCCGCCCTGATCGACGCGAAGTCCTCCTTCACGACCTCGATCGCCTTGGTCATCTTGTCCCCGGCCTCGCGGAGCGTGTCAGCGATCACGTCTACCCCTCCTCGGGTGGCTGTGGCGTGGTGTCGTCCGGTGCGTCGGGTCAGCCCGTGACGAGCGTCCCGATCCTGTCACCCACCAGGGCCCGGGTGATGTCCCCCTCGCCCTCCATGCCGAAGACGACCATGGGCAGGTCGTTGTCCATGCACAGGCTGAAGGCCGTCGCGTCGACGACCTTGAGGCCGCGTCGCAGGGCGTCCAGATAGGTCACGGAGTCCAGCCGCCGGGCATCGGCGTGCGTCCGCGGATCGGCGGTGTAGACGCCGTCGACGCCGTTCTTCGCCATGAGCACGACGGTCGCCTGGACCTCCAGCGCCCGCTGGGCGGCGACGGTGTCCGTGGAGAAGTAGGGCAACCCGGCCCCCGCGCCGAAGATGACGACACGACCCTTCTCGAGGTGGCGGATCGCCCGGCGCGGGATGTACGGCTCGGCGACCTGGCCCATGGTGATCGCGGTCTGCACCCTGGTGTCGATGCCGGCCTGTTCCAGGAAGTCCTGCAGGGCCAGGGAGTTCATGACGGTGCCGAGCATGCCCATGTAGTCGGCTCGCGAGCGCTCCATCCCCCGCTGCGACAGCTCCGCCCCGCGGAAGAAGTTCCCGCCTCCGGTGACGACGGCGATCTGGACCCCCTGCAGCGCGGCCGCGGCGACCTCGCGTGCCATGCGGGCGACGATGTCGGGGTCCACCCCCACGGCCCCGCCGCCGAATGCCTCCCCCGACAGCTTGAGCAGCACCCGGCGCGGACGCTCGGGGCGGCCCCGGCCGTCGCGGGCGGCGGCCGGGGCCGGGACGGACGCGCCCGCCGGCCCGTCGAGGAGGGGTTCCACGGGCGTGGCGAGCGGACGCACGGCGGAGTCGGGCACCGGAGTCAGGCGCCGACGCGGAACCGGACGAAACCGGTGGCGGTGAGGCGGGCTTCGGCCAGCACCGCGGCGACGGTGCGCTTGTTGTCCTTCGAGTACGGCTGGTCGAGCAGGACGTTGTCCTTGAGGAAACCCCGCACTCGACCGTCGACGATCTTCGTGAGTGCCGCCTCGGGCTTGCCCTCGTTGCGGGCGGTCTCCTCCGCGATCCGACGCTCGTTCGCCAGCGTCTGCTCGTCGATGTCGGAAGCCGTCAGGGCGACCGGCGACATCGCCGCGATGTGGAGTGCGACGTCCCGGGTGACCTGCCGCCCGGCGTCGTCCGTCGCCCCGGAGACCGCGAACAGCACGCCGATCTGGGGCGGCAGGTCAGGACTGGTGCGGTGCAGGTACAACGCGACGTGCTCGCCCGCCAGGCGAGCCACGCGACGCAGCACGATCCTCTCCCCCACCGTGGCGTTGGCGTCGTCGAGGAGCGCGGCGACCGTGGTCCCGGGCTGGACGTCGACCGCAGCCAGGGCCTCGGCGTCGGTGACCCCGGACGTCGCGGCGGCGCCCAGGACCTGCTGGGCGAGTGCCTGGAACCCCTCCCCCTTGGCGACGAAGTCCGTCTCGCAGTTGAGCTCGAGGAGGACGCCGACACCGTCGGCGACGTGGGCGGCGACCAGACCGTTGCTGGTGCTCCGGCCCTCGCGCTTGGTGACCCCCTTGAGACCCTTGACGCGCAGGATCTCGACGGCCCTGCCCGTGTCGCCCTCGGCCTCGTCGAGGGCCTTCTTGACGTCGAGCATCCCCGCGCCGGTGCGCTCCCGGAGCGCCTTGATGTCAGTGGCGGTGTACGTGGCCATGGGTCCTTCCCTGGGATCGGGGCGTCCGGGTGGGGTGGGTCGGGCTGGGTCGGGTGGGCAGGCGACGACGGGTTCGGGCGCGGGGGCCGGGTGGCCGGCCCCCGCGCGCCTCAGACGGCGGCGGTGCTGCCGGCGGGGGTGTGCTCCCCGCCGGCCGGCTGGGCCGACTCGGTGGGTCCGGCCGTGGACTCGGCAGTCACGGCCGTCTCCGGGCCGGGGACGGCGTCGGTTGCCGAGGTGGCCTCCGCGCCGTCGACGGGCAGGCCGGGCTCCGACGCCGCCGCAGCGGGCGCATCGGCCGCGACGGCCGCCTCGTCTGTGGCCGTGCCCGACCCGGTGGGGGCGGTCTCGGCGGCGGCGCCTGCCGGCGCCCCCTCGAGGAGCTCCCGCTCCCAGGCGGCGAGGGGCTCCTCCGCCCGCCCGTTCCCGGCAGCCCCCTCCGGACGCGACCGCACCATGAGGCCGTCGGCGACGGCGTCGGCGACGACCCGCGTCAGCAGGGCGACCGACCGGATCGCGTCGTCGTTCCCCGGAATCTTGTACTCGACCTCGTCCGGGTCGCAGTTGGTGTCGAGGATGGCCACCACCGGGATCCCGAGCTTGTGTGCCTCGTCGACGGCCAGATGCTCCTTCTTCGTGTCGACGATCCACACCGCACTCGGCAGCTTCGACATCTCGCGGATCCCACCCAGCGTCCGCTCGAGCTTGTCCTTCTCCCGCCGCAGCACCAGGAGTTCCTTCTTGGTGAGTCCGGAACCACTGGAGTCGACGTCCAGTTCCTCGAGCTCCCGCAGCCGCTGCAGGCGCTTGTGCACGGTCTGGAAGTTCGTCAGCATCCCGCCCAGCCAGCGCTGGTTGACATAGGGCATGCCCACTCGGGCGGCCTGGGCGGCGATCGGCTCCTGAGCCTGCTTCTTGGTTCCCACGAACATGATGCTCCCGCCGCGGGCGACGGTGTCACGGACGAACTCGTAGGCGCTGCCGATGAGATCGAGGGACTGCTGCAGGTCGATGATGTAGATGCCATTGCGCTCGGTGAAGATGTACCGCTTCATCTTCGGGTTCCAGCGGCGGGTCTGATGCCCGAAGTGGACCCCGCTCTCGAGCAGCTGGCGCATCGTGACGACGGCCATGCCGTGTCGCTCCTTCCGGCGCCGGAGCGCCTCCCGGTTGTTGCCCGCACCTCGCGGACCCTGTGCCCCGGCGCCCATCCACCCCGACGACTCGGGGACCGAGAGGGGAACCGTCCGGCCTAGCCGGCACGGGGCATGTGAAGTCGGCCGCCGAACGGCCGCCACCGGAGAGTACCGCAGGCGGCGGCGTGGTCCCGAGTTCGCCGTGTCGTCCACAGGCCGCGCGGTGCCCGCTCGTCCCCGGCGACCGCCGCCTCCGAACCCGCGGCCCGCCCTGGGCCCCGACGGTGGCCCCATGACCCGCCACCGTGACGTCGCCCCTCGGTCTCTCGCTCCCCGGATCCTCCCGAGCCGGACCGCGATCCGGACCCTGGTGTGCGCGGCCCTCACCGTCGTGCTGCTGCTCACGGTCGCCTGGACACCCGCGGGTGCCCAGGACCCGCCGCCCCAGGGCTGGCGGCTGCCCGTCCCCGGTGTCCTCCCCGACGTCCTCGTCCGCCCGTTCGTCGCACCTGCCCACCGGTACGCCGCCGGGCATCGCGGCGCGGACCTGCGTGCCGCCCCGGGCTCCGTCGTCAGGTCACCCGCCACCGGCGTCGTCGTGTTCGCCGGTCGGGTCGCCCGGGTGCCCGTCGTCGTCGTCGCCCACCCAGGTGGGTACCGGTCCTCGCTGCTCCCTGTGGACCCCTCACTGGCGTCGGGGACGCGGGTGGCCGCCGGCGCCGCCGTCGGTCGGGTGCCCGGCTCGACCGCTGCCCCGGCGAGCGGCGCACCGCACTGCCCGGTGTCCTGCGTCCACTGGGGAGTGCGCCTGGACCGGGACTACGTCGACCCGCTCCAGCTGCTGCGGATCCGGGTGATCCTGCTGCCGTCGTCAGCCGGCGGCAGCCGCCAGCTTGATCCGCAACTGCATCACGGCCTTCGTGTGCATCTGGCAGATCCGGGACTCGGTGACGCCGAGAACCTTGCCGATCTCCGCGAGCGTGAGTCCCTCATAGTAGTACAGGGTGACGACGATCTTCTCCCGCTCCGGGAGCTGGTTGATCGCCCGGGCGAGCAGGAACTTGGTCTCCTCCGACTCGAAGGCGGCGACGGGGTCCTCGGCCCGCGGGTCCTCGAGGGTGTCGATGAGCGAGAGCTTGTCCCCGCGCTCCCCACCGACGTTGAGCAGCTCGTCGAGCGCGACGACGTTGACGTAGGACATCTTGGAGAAGATCTGCTGGAGTTCGGCGAGCGGGATCCCCAGTCGCCCGGCCACCTCAGTGTCGGTGGGAGCCCGGTGCAACTCGGCCTCCAGCGAGGCGTACGCCCGCTCGACCTCGCGCGCCTTGCTCCGGATGGACCGAGGGATCCAGTCCATGGACCGCAACTCGTCGATGATCGCGCCTCGGATCCGGCTGATGGCGTAGGTCTCGAACTTGATGGCTCGGTCGAGGTCGTACTTGTCGATCGCGTCGATGAGACCGAAGATCCCGTACGAGACGAGATCGGCGTGCTCGACGTTCGAGGGCAGTCCGACCGCCACACGGCCGGCGACGTACTTCACCAGCGGCGAGTAGTGAATGATGAGGCGCTCTCGGACCGCTGCCTCGCCGGTGGCCTTGTACGCCGCCCACATCTCCGCGAGCAACACGGCGTTCTCGTCGCGGGCCTCGTCCTGCTGGGCGGGACGCGGCCGGGGCACGGCTGCTCCGGACTCGGGGACACCGGACGGGTTCCGCGATCCCTCTGGCTCGGTGACCAGGATGGGCGCGGCCGGGGCGGTCACTGGGTGCATGGGTGGTCGTCTCCGGTCAGGCTCTGGGATGGGCACGGGAATACGCGTCACGAAGGCGCGCCACGGATACGTGCGTGTAGATCTGCGTCGTCGTCAGCGTAGCGTGACCAAGTAACTCCTGAACGCTGCGCAGGTCACTTCCACCGTCAAGGAGGTGTGTCGCTGCGCTGTGTCGCAGTCCGTGCGGGGAAATTCGGTCCAAACCGGCGGCGACGCTGATTCTGTTCACCCGTTCGCGTGCCTGGCGGGTTCCGAGGCGACGTCCAGTGAATCCCAGGAGGAGTGCGTCGCCGGAACCCGATCGGGCCAGCCCGGGACGGCCCTGGGCAAGCCAGACACCGACCGCCTGCGCCGCCGGTTCCCCGAACGGGACGACGCGATCACGACCACCCTTGCCGTGCAGGCGAACAGTGCGCCGATCGAGGTCCAGGTCGCCGACGTCGATGCCGACGACCTCGGCGACGCGGGCCCCGGTGGCGTACAGCAGCTCCACCAGCGCATGGTCGCGCCGGGCGACGGCGCTGTCCGCCGTCGCGGCCGCGTGCTCGCACAACACCGCGGCCTCGTCGACGGTGAGGACACGCGGCAGTGCCCGGAGCGGTCGGGGGCCCCGGAGACCGGCGAGGGACTGCGGTCCGACCGCCACGCCGGGGTCCCCGTCCGTCCGTGCGGGTTCCGGCTCCTCCGGTTCGGCCACGGCAGCCGCCCACCGGGCATAGGTGCGAACAGCGGCGACCCGCCGCGCGAGCGTCGCGGCGGACCACCCCGCCGCATGTCCCTTCGCCAGCCAGTCCCGGGCGACGTCGAGCGTGACCGCCTCCGGGTTCAGGCCCTGGTCACGGGCGTGGGCGAACAGGGCCGACACATCCGCCCGGTAGCCGCGCACGGTGTGCGGGGACCGGCCCACCTGCGCGTCCAGCCAGCGCGCGAACTGCTCCACCGGGTCAGTGGCCGAGCGGACCACCCGCGGGGAGGGCTCAGGCGGAGGGGGCACGCGCGCCGTTATACGCGGCGACGAGGGGATCGGGAGGTCGCGGCGCGCCGCCAACCGCCCACTGTGCGTCGGGCGAGGCCCGCTGCCTCGAGGTCGAGCAGGGCGGATCGCGCGTCCGCCGGGTCCAGGCCCGCCACGGCCGCCACGTCGTCGGTGGTGCGCTCGCGGCCCGCCGACAGACAGCGCGCGACCCGCTGAGCCCACCCGGTGGACACCCCGTCGCCCGGCCCGTCGGCCGACCCCCCGGCCCGTCCGGACGCCTCCTCCGGTTCCGGGGTCTCCGCCGGTGACAACCGCCCCACCAGGGCGTGCACGTCGGCGACCGAGGTGACGAGGCTTGCGCCCGCCCGCAGCAGATCGTGGCAGCCGACGCTGCGTGACGCGTGCGCCGGTCCCGGGACCGCCATGACGACCCGGGACAGGTCATCGGCCGACCTGGCCGTGCCGACGGCCCCGCTGCGTGCACCGGCCTCGACGACGACCACCCCCCGCGACAGGGCGGCGATCACCCGGTTGCGGGCCGGGAACCGCCAGGGGTACGGCGACGACCCCGGCGGCAGTTCCGCCACGACGCCCCCACCAGCGGAGACGATGCGGTCCAGCAGTCCGGCGTGGGACGACGGGTAGGCGCGGTCCACCCCGCACCCCAGCACCGCGACCGTCGGGACGGCCCCGCGGTCGCCACCGGCCGCACCCGGCCCGGCGCCCGCCAGGGCGCCGCGGTGTGCGGCAGCGTCGATGCCGAGGGCCGCGCCCGACACCACGGTCCATCCCGAGGTGACGAGGTCGGCGGCCAGGCCGGCAGCGACGCCCTCGCCGTACGGGGAGGCGTCCCGAGCACCCACCACACCGATCGCGCCGGACGCCGGTGGTGGGGTCTGCCCCCGAACCCACAGGCATGCCACGCCCCCGGCCTCGTGGTCGAGGTCGGACAGTCCGTCCGGCCAGTCGAGGTCACTGGGAACCACCACCCGAATCCCGCGACGCCGGGCCGCCTCCACCATCCGAGGCGTGGGAACGTCCAGCGCGCGCGCCCGCACCACCCAGCGGTCGGGTACTGCCCCGGACCGGACCCGGGACGCCAGGGCCACCGGCCCGTGTTCTCCGAGGAGCCGGCTGAGCGCCTTGTCCCCCGGCTCGACCACACGGGACAGGTGCGCCCGGGCGAGCCGCTCCGCCCCGAGGTCTTCGGGGGCAACCCCGGTCGCCGCCCCGCCCGCAGTCACGCCGTCCCCCGCGTCCGCAGGTCCAACGCCTCGTCGATCTCGGTGCGTCCGGGCACCGCCCGACCCGCCAGGTCTGCCAGGGTCCACGCGACGCGCAGGCACCGATCGATTCCCCGGCCGGAGAGCACGCCGGCATCGACCGCGCGGGTGAGCCGAACCAGGGCCGCGGCCTCCGGCCGGTAGCGCGGCGATCGGAGCAGGGGACCGGGGACCTCGCAGGTGAGCCGGTGGCCGACAGCCGCCCACCGGTCCCGCGCAGCGAGCCGGGCGGCGAGGACCCGGCCCGCCACCCGGGCGCTGGACTCGCCGTCGCCGACGGACCACTGCCCGGCCCGGACCGGCGGCAACTCGACGCGCAGATCGATCCGGTCCAGCACCGGACCCGACAGCCGTCGTCCGTAGCGCGCCCGCTCCACGGGCCGGCAGGTGCACGCCTCGGCAGGCCGGGCGCAGGGACACGGGTTCGCGGTGAGGACCAGCATGAACCGGGCCGGCAGCCGCGCGGCCCCGCGGGAGCGGTGGAGCACCACCGACCCCGTCTCCAGCGGCTGCCGCAGCGCGTCGACCACCGCCCGCGAGAACTCCGGCGCCTCGTCCAGCAGCAGGACCCCGGCATGGGCACGGCTCACCGCCCCGGGACGGGGCAGGCCCGTGCCACCCCCGACCACCGCCGCCACGGAGGCGGTGTGGTGCGGGTCCTCGACGGGCGGCCGGCGCAGCAGACCCGGTCGGCTCAGGGTGCCGCACACGGAGTGGATGGCGGTCACCGTCACCGCGTCCTCGTCGTCGAGGTCCGGCAGCACCCCCGGTACCCGCGACGCGAGCATCGTCTTGCCAGTGCCGGGAGGCCCCTCGAGAAGGAGGTGGTGACCCCCGGCCGCGGCCACCTCGACGACACGACGCCCCAGCGGCTGGCCCACCACGTCGGTGAGATCACCGGACCCCGCGTCGGCGACGCCGCCGCTGGGCTGGTCCAGCCCCGCCGGAGCCCCGGCGTTCTCCTCCGGTCCCTCGTCGGGAGCGGGCGGCGGCTCGCCCCGGTGGAAGGCGACGACGTCGCTCAACGAGCGAGCGGACACCACCCGCACGCCGGGAACGAGGCGCGCCTCCCCGGCACACGACGCGGGCACGACGACGGTGCGGACACCGAGGCGGGCAAGTCCCAGGACGAGGGGCAGGACGCCCCGGACCAGGCGCAGCCGACCGTCGAGGCCCAGCTCGCCGACGTGGGCCACCCCGGTCACAGATTCAGGCACCGCGCCGGTCGCGGCCAGCACCCCCACGGCGAGCGCCAGGTCCAGGCCCGAGCCGGTCTTGGGCAGGGACGCCGGGGACAGGTTGACCGTCACCCGCGCCTGAGGCGGGGCGTGGCCGGAGGCCATGAGGGCGGCCCGGACCCGGTCGCGCGCCTCGAGCACGGCGGCGTCCGGCAGCCCGACGACGGTCCACGACACCAGTCCGGAACTCACCAGGGCCTCCACGTCGATGCGGTGGCCGTCGACGCCGATCAGCGTGGCGCCGACCGTCCGGCCGAGGCCCGTCACCGTCACCCGACACCCCGGACGTGGTGGAGGCGAGGCGGTCCCGCGGAGCGGAGGTGGACCGCCACGACATCGACCCGCACCTCGCCAGGGGGGTCGCCGTCGCGGTTCGTCCACAACCACACGCCGGCCAGCCGGCGCAATCGCAGCAGCTTGGCGGGGGTCACCGCCTCGACCCCGGTGCCGCACCTCGGGTTCCGGCGGGTCTTCACCTCGACGACGACCAGTGCGGGACCGTCCCGGGCGACCACGTCCAACTCACCGGGGCACTCGGGCACGGGGCTGCGCCAGTTGCGCGCGAGCACCGTCCAGCCGGCGGACGCCAGGTGGCGCACCGCGACACGTTCCCCGTACCGCCCGACAGCATCCTTCACGGCCATGACGTGACGGTGGCGCAGCGGTGGCGCCGACTGCCGGACGGACTCCGGTCCCCTGTGGACGGGCGGGCGATGCAGCGGCTGTGGACGCCCCCCGGGGCGACGGCGGGCTCAGCCGTCGAAGTCGCCGCCCCGCGGCAGCTGGAGGTCGGTCTGCGCCAGCTCCTCGACGTTGACGTCCTTGAACGTGACGATCCTGACGTTCTTCACGAAACGCGCGGGCCGGTACAGGTCCCACACCCACGCGTCGGTCAGCCGGACGTCGAAGTAGACCTCGCCGCCCTCGCCGCCCCGGGGCTGCACGTCCACCACGTTGGCGAGGTAGAACCGCCGTTCGGTCTCGACGACGTAGCTGAACAGGCCGACGACGTCGCGGTACTCCCGGTACAGCTGCAGCTCGAGGTCGGCCTCGTACCGCTCGAGGTCCTCAGCGCTCACCGCAGCGCTCCCTCCGGGACGGGACCGGGGACGAGCATGGAGTCCGGCATCAGGACATCCTGCCCCGCCACGGCGGACGAGGCCCGCCCGGCCCCCGCACCGTGGATGTTCCACGAGCACCGATGCCACCGGCTGGGACCGTGGCGGTCGAGCGCGGCCCGGTGATCGGGCGCCGCGTACCCCTTGTTCCCCACCCATCCGTACCGCGCGTCCTCGCGACCGAGGCCCACCATGCGGGCGTCGCGGTCCACCTTGGCGAGCACCGAGGCGGCCGCCACGGCGGCGCAACGCCGGTCGGCCTTGACGACGAGGGTCACCTCGGACGGACTCGGACCGGCCGGAGACACGCCGCCGGGCAGCGGCGGTCGGCGCAGCCAGTCGTAGCTGCCGTCCAGGATGACCGTCCGGACGACGCCGTCCCTCGGGCCGCTCTCCGCCGTCACCCGGCCCGCCAGCTCCCCCAGCGCGCGCAGGCCGGCGACGCGCAGCGCGCAGAGGATCCCCCAGCGGTCGATCTCGTCGTTGCCGGCGTGGCCGATCCCCCAGGCCGTGGCCCACCGGCGCACCCGGGGCGCCAGGCGCTCCCGCTGCTCGGGCGTCAGGAGCTTGGAGTCGCGCAGACCCCGCGGTGCGGTGGGGGTGTCGAGGCACACCGCGACCGCGCCGACCGTGACAGGCCCGGCCAGGGCGCCCCGGCCGACCTCGTCCATGCCGACCACGACCCGGCACGACCCGGCGCGCAGGATGGCCCGCTCCATCCGGAGCGTCGGGGCGGCCCTGGCCTGGGCAGCGGCGCGAGCCGCAGCACCGTCACCGGACACCGTCGAGCTGTCCCCCCACCCCGTCGAAGACGTCGTCGGGCGTCCCCAACCAGTCCAGCCGAGCCAGCGGCCACATGACGAGGACCGCGCGGCCGACGACGTTGTCGATCGGCACGGCACCGGCCGTGAAGTCGCCGTCGACGTCGTGGTAGCGGCTGTCCTCCGAGACGCTGCGGTGGTCGCCCATCACCCAGACCGTGCCCTCGGGAACCACGACCTCGAACTCGAGGATGCTGGGACTGTCACCCGGGAACAGGTACTCGCTCTCGTCGAGCGGCTGGTTGTTGACCAGCAGGCGGCCCTCGGGGTCGCAACACCTGACTGTGTCGCCGGGCAGCCCGACGACCCGCTTGATGAGGTGCTCGCCGGAGTTGGCGGGCAGCAGGCCCACGAACGTGAGTGCCCGGGTGACGAGCGAGGGTTCCGGGGTCTCGGTGGTCAGCCAGCCGCCGGGGTCCACGAAGACCGCGACGTCACCGCGGTTGAGTTCGAAGGGGCCCGGCTCCAGCTTGCTCACCAGCACCCGGTCCCCGATGAGGAGCGTGTTCTCCATCGATTGCGACGGGATGAAGAAGGGCTGGATGAGGAATGTCTTGATGACGATCGCGATGCCGAGCGCGATCGCGACAGTCCCCAGGACCTCCCGTGCGTCGCGCAGGAGCCGCCTGCCGAAGGGCGGCCGGGCAGGATGGGCACCGGTCGGCAGCGCGGCGGTCCGGGGGGCCGGTAGTGCCCCCACCGCCGAGACGGCCGGGTCGGTGGGTCGGTGGGTCGGCGGCCCGGCGCTCCGGACGGGTCGCACCGGCGCCGTGAGCTCGGTGGTGTCGTGGCCCGGGACGTGGCCCGGGTCAGGGTGGGGGCGGGGGGCCGGGGCGAGGCCTGCCTCGTGGTGACTCCGGTCGGGCGCGGCCGCCTGGGCAGCGAGGGACCCTGCCGACCCGTCCGGCGGCGCTCCTGGAAGGGGGCGCCTGCCCGAGGGCAGCAAGGTGCCCGTCCCGGGACGCCACGGCGTCGAGCCGTTCGAGCTCGGCTGAACCGGCCCGGTGAGCCGGGAAGCCGCCGGTCGCGGAGGCAGGGGTGCGCGTCGCGGCACCGACGGCGGGGTCGGGGTCGGCAGGTCCCGGGACAGGGGCGGAGGCGCCGGTGGGGCATCCGCGGACCCCCCGCCCGCCCAGGGGACGACGCCGTCGGCCGCCTCGGCGGCGCGGCGCTCGCGGCGCGTCCGGTACCCGTTGGCGGGAGCGGATCCGTCGACGACCCCGGTCAGGTCGTCCGGTTCGGCGGGGCCGACGGGCCAGGGCGGGTGAGGCGTGGCCACGAGTCCTCCATTCACCGGTGGGCGGTCACGTCGGGCGCCGGCCGGAGCGGTCGACGCCGGTCCCGGCTCGCCGGGGCCTCACCCCCGGGCGGAGGTCTCGCGACGCTCGCGGATCTTGGCGGCCTTGCCGCGCCGACTGCGCAGGTAGTACAGCTTCGCCCGGCGGACGTCGCCGCGCGTCACCACCTCGATGTGGTCGATGACCGGGCTGTGGACGGGGAACGTCCGCTCGACCCCGACCTGGAAGCTGACCTTGCGGACGGTGAACGTCTCGCGCACCCCGCCGCCCGACCGGCGGATGACGACACCCTGGAACACCTGGATCCGGGAGCGGTTCCCCTCCACGACCCGGACGTGGACCTTGACGGTGTCGCCCGGCCGGAACTCGGGAACGTCGTCGCGCAGGGACTGCCTGTCGAGAGAGTCGAGGACGTGCATGTCAGCCCTTCCATGTCCGCGCCGCGGGTCGCGGACCAGGTGGTCGGGGCGGCACCGGGTACGGGCCGCCTCCGGCGCGGGCCAGGCCCACGCCGACGTCTCGGTCGCCACCGCTCCCCCACGGCGGGCCGGTGGTCCTGCGAGTGTGACACACCGGGCGCGAACCCGGTGCCGCTCACCGGCGTGACCGGTGGGACTCCTCGTCCGTCCCGGCGCGGGGCCGGGCCAGGAGGTCCGGGCGGCGCTCCGCCGTGCGCCGGACCGCCTGGTCGCGGCGCCACCGGGCGATTCGGGCGTGATCGCCGCTGGTCAGCACGTCCGGCACGGCCCGGCCCCGCCACACGGCCGGCCTGGTGTACGCGGGGTACTCCAGCAGGCCGTCCTCGTGGCTCTCCTGGGCGAGGCTCTCGGCGTTGCCCAGGACCCCGGGCAACAGCCGGGTCACCGCCTCGACGACGACGAGCGCGGCGGCCTCGCCGCCGGCCAGAACGTAGTCGCCGATGCTCAGCGGAAGGACGGGGAAGCGCTCGGCGTACTCCTCCAGGACCCGCTCGTCGATGCCCTCGTACCGGCCGCACGCCACGACGAGCCATCCCGCGGCGCTCAGCTCGCGGGCCCGTCGCTGGGTGAACAGGTAGCCGGCGGGACTCGGGACGACCAACGACGGGACCGACTCGCTCCCGAGGTCCGCCCGGCCGGCGGCCACGACCTCGTCGAGGGCCTCACCCCAGGGCCCGGGCGCCATGAGCATTCCCGGCCCGCCTCCGAACGGGGCGTCGTCGACCGCGCGGTGCCCGCCGACGCCGTGCCGGCGGAGGTCATGGACGTGCAGGTCGACGATCCCCCGCGCCACGGCCCGGCCGATGACGGACAGCCGCAGCGGGTCGAGGTACTCCGGGAAGACGGTGACGACGTCGACGCGCAGCGCAGGCGCAGGCCGGGCGGCGGTCACGGGTCGAACAGCCCGCCGGGTGGGTCGACGACCACCCGGCGGGCGGCGACGTCGACGACCGGCACGAGTGCCCCGACGAACGGCACGAGGACGTCGCGCCCTTCGTACGCCACGACCAGCAGGTCGTGCCCCGGCGCGGACACCACGCCGCTGACCCGGCCCAGCGGGCTGCCCGCGGTGTCGGTCACGACGCACCCGACGAGTTCGAGGACGAACCAGGCACCGGCCTCGGCGGTCAGGTCCGCCCCGGTGGGCTCGGCGGTCGGGTCCGCCCCGGTGAGCTCGGCAGTCACGTCCACCAGGAGGTCGGTCCCGCGCAGCGCGTCCGCGGCGTCCCGGTCGGCGACACCGGCGAAACGGACGAGCAGCCGGTCGTGGTGCCGCCGGACGCCCGTCACGGTCAGCCGCCCGACGTCGGGGACCGTGTCGAGCACGGCACCGGGAGCGAACCGCCGGTCCGCCTGGTCCGACCGGACGTCCACGACGGCCTCGCCGCGCAGCCCGTGGCCGCGGACGACCCGCCCGGCGACGAGCCGGACCGGCTCCGGCCCCGCCGGCCGACGGCGGTCAGCGCTCGTCAAGCCCGACGATGTCGACGCGGACACCGCCGCCGTCCCCTGCGAAGGCGTTGACCACGGTGCGCAGCGCGGTGGCGGTCCGCCCGGTGCGACCGATGACCTTGCCGACGTCCTCGGGATGGACCCGGACCCGGATCGTCGTGCCGCGCCGGGACGGGCGGACGTCCACCTGGACGTCGTCCGGATGGGCCACGACGCCGCGGACGAGGTGCTCGACGGCGTCGGCCAGGACGGGCCCCTGCGTCGTCACGAGGGAGTCCCTCGACCTGTGGCGGGCACGCCGACTCAGGCGGGCTGGGGGCCGGTGTCGGCGCCCGCCGTGGCCTCGGGGGCAGCGTCCGGTTCCGCCTTGGCCTCGACCTTGGCTTCCGCCTTGGCCGCTCCCTTGGGCTTGCGCGAGCGGGGCGTGGTCGCCTCCGTCGCGGGCTCGACGCCGGCCTCGCGCATCGCGGCCTCGTAGCGCGCCTGGCGGTCGGGCTTCGGCTCGGCCGTGCGCAGGGTGCCCTCGGCTCCCGGAAGGCCACGGACGTGCTGCCAGTCGCCGGTCACCTTGAGCAGGGCCAGGACCTGGTCACTGGGCTGCGCCCCGACACCGAGCCAGTACCGGACCCGCTCGGAGTCGATGTCGATGAGGGACGGGTCATGGGTCGGGTGGTAACGGCCGATCTCCTCGATCGCCCGGCCGTCCCGCTTGGTGCGGGAGTCGGCGACGACGACCCGGTAGTACGGCGCGCGGATCTTGCCTATCCGCTTCAGTCGGATCTTGACAGCCACGGGCTGGCGCATCTCCTGGTTCTCGGGGCGCCGGCACCGGAGGACCAGGTGGGGACCGGTCCAGGGTGCCGAACGGGATGTCGGGGTCGCCAGGCCGCGGTGAGAGGGGCCGGGCCCGGCTTTCGCCGGTGATTGTGCCAGACCCGGCGAGCGCCCGCGGCCCGGCGTCAGCCGGGGCGCCCGCCGGCCACGACCCGGCCCCGCAGCACGACCGCCACCGGGGCGGTCAGCGCCGCCACGTCGGCCAGCGGGTCGGCCGGCAGCACGACGAGGTCGGCCGGCGCCCCCTCCGCCAGTCCGGGCCGGCCCAGCCAGCGCCGCGCGCGCCAGGTGGCCGACCCCACGGCCGCCTCGGCCCCCAGCACGTCGGCCAGGGCTGCGATCTCCTCGGCGATCCGACCATGCGACAGCACGCTTCCCGCGTCGGTTCCCGCGAAGATCGGAACCCCTCGAGCGTGCAACATCTCGACCGTCTCACGGCGGCGGGCGTGGAGTCGGCGCATCCGGGCGGCCCACACCGGGAACCTCGCCTCGCCCTGGGCGGCGAGGGCCGGGAAGGTGTCCACCTGGACGAGGGTCGGCACGACCGCGACCCCGGCGGCCGCGGCCCGCGCGGCCAGGTCCTCGGTGAACCCGGTGCCGTGCTCCACCCCGTCGATGCCGGCGTCGAGCAGGCCGGGCAGCGACTCGGTGGCGAAACAGTGGGCGGTGACGCGGGCGCCCTCGGCGTGAGCGGCGGCGACGGCCTCGGCGAGGGCGTCGTCCGGCCAGCACGGCGCCAGGTCGCCGCGCTCGCGGTCGATCCAGTCGCCGACCAGCTTGACCCAGCCGTCGCCGCGCCGGGCCTGGCGGCGCACCTCCGCGACGAGCCGGTCCGGCTCGATCTCCTCACCGACGTGGCGCAGGTAGCGGCGGGTGCGGGCGACGTGGCGCCCCGCCCGCACCAGGCGTGGCAGGTCCTCGGCCGCGTCGATCCACCGAGTGTCCGCGGGGGACCCGGCGTCGCGGATGAGGAGGACGCCGGTGTCCCGGTCGGCCTCCGCCTGGGCGCGCGTGGTGGCGCGGTCGACCTCGCCCGCGGGGCCGAGTCCGACGTGGCAGTGGGCATCGACGAGACCCGGCAGCACCCAGCCGTCGATCGTCACCCGGGCGGCGGCTGACCCGGCGGGCCGGGTGAAGGTCAGGCGTCCGCCGACCACCCACGCCTGCGGCTCGACGTGTTCGGCGTCGACCCGGACCGGGCCGGTGAGATGGACGGTGGGAGGCGAGGCGGCCGTCACCGCTCGTCGGCGCCGGGCAGGCCGGGCGCGCCGCCGCCGAACGACGACCCGCCGAAGGCGGCGCCGGACGCACCGGTGCCCGGAGCGGAACGGGCGGCGGCGGCACGCTCCTGCTCGGCCCGCCGGGCGGGGTTGCCCGACTTGGCCGCCGACCGCTGCTTGCCCCTGGCCCCGGCCTTGCGGCGCTTGCCGGGCCCGACCCCCGGGCCGCCCATCCCGGGCGGCAGGCCCGGCATCCCGGGCATCCCCGGCATCTGGCCCTTGCCGATCGCCTTCATCATCTTCTGGGCCTCGGCGAACCGGTCGAGCATCTGGTTGACGTCGCTGACCCTGGTGCCGGAGCCGCGGGCGATCCGGGCACGGCGCGAGCCGTTGAGGATCCGGGGTTCCCGCCGCTCCTGGGGGGTCATCGAGCGGACGATGGCCTCGACCCGGTCGAACTCCCGTTCGTCGAGGTCGTCGAGCTGCTCCTTGAGCTGACCCATGCCCGGCAGCATCTTCAGCATGTTCTTCAGCGGTCCCATCCGGCGGACCGCGGCCAGCTGCTCGAGGAAGTCCTCCAGGGTGAACGTCTCGCCCTTGGTGACCTTGTCGGCCAGCCGCGCCGCCTGGTCGGCGTCGAACGCCTTCTCGGCCTGCTCGATGAGGGTGAGCACGTCCCCCATGTCGAGGATCCGGGACGCCATCCGGTCCGGGTGGAAGACCTCGAACTCGGTGAGCTTCTCGCCGACCGAGGCGAAGAGGATCGGCTGGCCGGTCACGTGGCGGACCGAGAGCGCGGCGCCACCGCGAGCGTCGCCGTCGAGCTTGGTGAGGGCGACTCCGGTGAGGTCCACGCCGTCCCGGAAGGCGACGGCCGTGTCGACCGCGGACTGACCGATCATGGCGTCGAGCACGAACAGGACCTCGTCCGGGTCGATCGCGTCCCGGATGTCGGCCGCCTGCTGCATCATCTCGGCGTCGATGCCCAGGCGACCCGCGGTGTCGACGACCACGACGTCGTGTCCCCGATCCCGGGCGTGCTCGACCCCACGGCGGGCGACGTCGACCGGGTCGCCCGCACCGTTGCCGGGTTCCGGCGCGAAGACCGCCACGCCGGCCCGCTCCGCGTTGACGCGGAGCTGGTCGACGGCGTTGAGTCGTTGCAGGTCCGAGGCGACGAGGAGCGGGACGTGGCCCTGCTCGCGCAGCCAGTGCCCGAGCTTGCCGGCCAGGGTCGTCTTGCCGGAGCCCTGGAGACCGGCCAGCATGATCACGGTCGGCGGGTGCTTCGCGAGTCGCAGGCGGCGGGCCTCGCCCCCGAGGATGCCGACGAGCTCCTCGTGGACGATCTTGACGACCTGCTGGCCCGGGTTGAGGGCCCGGGACACCTCCTCGCCGAGGGCGCGCTCGCGGATCGCCGCGGTGAACTGCCGCACGACGGGCAGCGCGACGTCGGCGTCCAGCAGCGCGAGGCGGATCTGGCGGACGGTGGCATCGACGTCGGCCGGGGACAGGCGGCCCTTTCCGCGCAGGGTCTTGAACGTCGCGGTGAGGCGGTCGGACAGGGAAGCGAACACGCAGGTCCTCGGGGAGGTCGGCGACGGGCCTCGCCGGGAGCGAGGGTCCGGTCAGGGTATCGGAGCGACCACCGGCCGGTCAGGCCGCGGCACCGTCGCGGCGGTCGGGCGGCGACTCAGCTGCCTCGACCAGGGCGGCGACGACGGCCCCCACGCGCGGCGGGCTCAGCGGACCGCCGTCGCTCTCCGCGAGGTAGAGCACGTCGACTGCCTGCCCGGCCAGGGTCGCCACGTGCGCCGATCGGATGTCGACCCGGGCCGCGGCGACGGCCACCCCGAGGGAGCGCAGCAGCCCCGGCCGGTCGACCGCGCGCACCTCGACCACGGTGGCGGCGGCGCTGGCCCCCGGCAGGACGACGACGCGGGGCTGGCTGGGAACGCCGCGCACCCCCCGGCGGGAGGCGTCGCGAACGGCCAGCCGCCCGAGCGGCTCGTCGTCGCCGGCGCTGATCCGCTCGAGGTCGCGCCGCAGCACGTCCGGGTCGGGCACCTGGCCCGTCGGGCTCTCGACCCACCAGGTGTCCACGGCCACGTCGTCGACCGTGCGGACCAGAGCCGAGCGGACCACCAGCCGGTGCGCGGCCAGCAGGCCCGCCACGTCGGCGAACAGGCCGAGGCGGTCGGTGGCGACCACTGTGACGACGTGCAGCCCGTCGATCGACCCCGCCGTGACGCAGGCGCCCCCACCGGCGCGAGTCCTGGCCACCGAGGACTCCTCGGTCGGCGTGAGGGGCGCCGGCCCGGGGAGGTCCTGCCCGGTGAGGACGACGCGGGCCCGGGTGACGAGGTCGTCGACGAGCCGCCGTCGCCAGGGGCTCCACGCCGCGGGCCCGGTGGCCAGGGCGTCGGCCTCGGTGAGGGTCCGCAGCAGCCCGAGGACGTCGTCGCGGCCGTCGACCGCGGCGACGAGCGAGTCGACGGTCCGCGGGTCGTCCGGGTCCCGGCGGGTCGCCAGGTCGATGAGCGTGAGGTGCTCGCGCACCAGCCGCGACACGACCTGCGCGTCGGGGTCCGGCAGCCCCATCCGGACCGCGATCCGCAGCGCCACCGGCTCCCCCGCCGCGCTGTGGTCACGGGCGCCGGGAACCTTGCCGATGTCGTGCAGCAGGGCGGCCAGCAGCAGCAGGTCGGGCCGGGCGACGTCACGCAGGAAGGGCTGGGCCTCGACGCAGGTCTGGATGATGTGCCGGTCGACGGTCCAGCGGTGGACGGGGTTCCGCTGAGGCCGGTTGCGCACGCCCGCCCACTCCGGGAGCCACGTGGTGACGAGCCCGGCGAGGTCGAGGGCGTCCCACACGGGCACCAGGGCGGGTCCACCGGCGAGCGTCTCGAGCAGCGCCTCGCGCGCCGCCGCAGGCCACGGGTCCGGCAGCCGGGCCGGCGAGTCGGCCAGGTTCCCCACGGTGACCGGGGAGAGCGGCAGTCCGGTGCGCGCGGCGGTCGCGGCGGCGCGCAGCGGGAGCACCGGGTCCTCGACCGCCCAGCCGGTCCCCCCGAGAACGATCTCGCCGTCGTGCTCGACCATCCCGTGGCCGAGCGGCCGCAGCTCGGGCCGGCGCGCCCGGGGCCGGCCCATCCGCCGTCGCGGCAGGGCCTGGCGGGCCCGGCGGAGGGTGGTGTCGACGGCGTGCGACACCGTCCGTCCGGCGTGTGTCACCCGAACCAGGAGCTCGTCGGCGTCGGCGTCGCCCACGACGGCGGCGACGGTGTCCTGGTCGGCGAGCAGCAACCGGTTGTCGGAGCGCCCGGTGACCATGTGGACGGCGTCGCGGACGTCGAGCAGCGCGGCGTGCGCCGCGTCGACGTCGCCGCGCGGGCGATCGGTGAGCCAGGATGCGGTGAGCGCCCGCAGGGTGGTGACGTCGAGGAGCCCGCCGCGCGACTCCTTGAGGTCGGGCTCCAGCAGGTTGGCGACCTCGCCGTGGCGGCGGGTGCGCTCGTCGACCACTTCGACCAACTGCGGCAAGCGGCGCCGGGCGGCATCGCGCCAGTCCGCGTAGAGGACGGAGCGGGTCCGGGCGACCAGCCCGGCGTCGCCGGCCACCAGCGCGACGTCGAGCAGCCCGACCGCGGCCTGGAGATCACCGGCGGCGACCTCGCGGCAGGCCGCGATGGTGCGCACCGCGTGGTCCATTCGCAGACCGCCGTCCCACAGCGGGTACCAGAGCCGCTCCGCCAGCCGGGCGATCCGGGCGGCCGGCAGGTGACGGCCCTCGTGGAGCAGCAGCAGGTCGAGGTCGCTGGCCGGCCCCGCCTCGCCGCGCGCCAGGCTCCCGACCATGGCCAGCGCGACACCCGGTGGTCCCGGCAGGTACCCCGGCACGCCGGGGGCACTGGCGGGTGGGCGCACCGGCGCCTCACCGGCGGCCAGACCGGCGTCCCGCAGGGCTGCGTCCCACACCTGCCGCAGCCGGTGGACGAGCAGGTCCGCCTGCGCTCGCCGCCGGTCCGCGCCGGCCCCCGTGACCCGGGCGACGGCGAGCCGCTCGCGCCGCACGTGGGCAAGCGGGTCGCCGGCCCTGCCCGGCGCCGCCGGAGAACCGGCTCCGGGCGAGCTGTCGGTCACCTCGCCTCCCTCGTTGCCGGGTGGACGGGCCGGTCCGCGGCGACGCCGCGGTCCCGATGACGATCATGATGTCGAACGCTCTCGGCACGCTCCCGGGACCGGTGAGCGTGCCGAAAGGGTACGAGAACGGTGATCGCGGGTGTCGGGGAGGTCCTGCCGTCCCTCCCCGACACCCGCGACCCGGTGAGTTAGAGGGCGTCCTCGCCGGTCTCGCCGGTCCGCACCCGGACGACGTCGTCGACGGGGACGACCCACACCTTGCCGTCACCGATCCGCCCTGTCTGGGCGGCCTTGACGATGGTGTCGAGAACGTCGGCCGCGTCGCCCGACTCGACGAGCACCTCGATCCGGACCTTGGGAACCAGGTCGGTCGTGTACTCGGCGCCCCGGTAGACCTCGGTGTGGCCGCGCTGGCGGCCGTACCCGGAGGCCTCGGACACGGTCATGCCCTGGACGCCGCGGGCTTCGAGGGCGTTCTTGATGTCGTCGAGCTTGTGAGGCTTGACGACGGCCGTGATGAGCTTCATGCCGACACCTCTTCCTTGCTGGCCGCGCTGGGCGCCTGGGCCCGGAACCCGGAGCCGCCGAGGGAACCGAAGTCGTACGCGCTCTCCGCGTGCTCCTTCTGGTCGATCCCGTCGGCCTCGTCCTCCTCGCTGATCCGGAATCCCATGGTCTTGTCGATGACGAACCCGATGATGAAGGCGAGCACGAACGAGTACACCATCACGACCAGGGCGGGCACGGTCTGGTTGAACAGCAGCTCGCCCGAGCCGCCCCCGTAGAAGAGGCCGTTGACACCGTAGGCCGAGGCCTCCTCGGTGGCGAAGAAGTAGATGAGGACGGTGCCGAGGAAGCCGGCGACGAGGTGGATGCCGACGACGTCGAGGGAGTCGTCATAACCCAGCCGGTACTTGAGCCCGACGGCGAAGGCGCAGACGACGCCCGCGATGACGCCGATGAAGATCGCGCCCATGGGGCTGACGGCACCGCAGGCCGGGGTGATGGCCACCAGACCCGTGACCACTCCGGAGGCCGCGCCCAGCGAGGTCGGCTTGCCGTCACGCAGCCGCTCGACGAGCAGCCAGCCCAGCATCGCAGCCCCCGTGGCGACGAGGGTGTTGACCCAGACGTAGCCGGCGACGACGTCGGAGGTGAGGAACGACGCCCCGTTGAAACCGAACCACCCGAACCACAGCAGGCCCGCCCCGAGCATGACGACGGGCAGGTTGCCCGGGCGCATCGGCTCGCGACCGAAGCCGTTCCGCCGACCGAGGACGAGGGCCAGCGCGAGCGCGGCGGCACCGGCGTTGATGTGGACGGCGGTACCGCCCGCGAGGTCGATGGTGCCGAGCCGGCTGCCGATCCAGCCGCCCTCGTCCAGGTCGTCTCCCTGGAAGGCGAAGACCCAGTGGGCGACCGGGAAGTACACCAGCGTCGCCCAGGCACCTGCGAACACCATCCAGGCGCCGAACTTCGCCCGATCGGCGATCGCCCCCGAGACCAGCGCCACCGTGAGGATGGCGAACACGCTCTGGAAGGCGACGAAGACGATGCTGGGCAGGGCCTCGTCCTCGGAGACCAGCAGGCCCTCGAGACCGAGGTACTGCGTCGGGTCGCCGACGAGACCGCCCTGGGAGTCGCCGAAGGCCACGGAGTAGCCGTAGAGCACCCACAGGACGCTGATGAGCCCGGCGGCGCCGAAGCTCATCATCATCATGTTGAGCACACCGCGGGAGCGGGTCATGCCGCCGTAGAACATGGCCAGGCCGGGCGTCATGAGCAGGACCATGCTGGCCGCTGTCAGGACCCAGGCGGTGGTTCCGGTGTCCACTTCCATGCGAGTCACACCTCTCGTGTCCCGGGCGCGCTGCGGCCCGGTGGGAACGTGTGCCGCTCAAGGTCGTGGGTCCATGTTGCCGCGGCGAGTGGTTCAAGTGACAGGTACGTGACGAATCGCCCTCTCGCGTGAACGCCGCGTTACGCCGGGGTGGCAGCGACTCCCGCGACCGCGGTCCTCACGCGGTGGACCCTCGTGGTCGCCGTGACGAGGAGAGTGCGCATGTCGGCCCCGCCGAAGCAGACGTTGGTGACCATCTCGGGCACCGGCACGTGACCCACCTGCTCGCCGACGGGCGATACGACGTACACGCCGTCACCCCCGGCGACCCACAGGTTGCCCTCGACGTCGCAACGCATCCCGTCCGGCACTCCGACGGGCATGGTCCACAGCACGTCGCCGGGCCCCCACGGGGGACCGGAGTCGTCCAGCGCGACCGCGTGGACGCGGTGGTGACGGGTGGAGGAGTCGCTGACGTACAGCGTCGAGCCGTCGGGCGACAGGCACAGCCCGTTCGGCCGGTGGATCCCGCTGACGACGACGGTGGCGGAGGCCGGATCGGGACCGACGGCCAGCACGTCGCACGGCCGTTCCATGGCCTGCTCGTACCCGACGAGTCCGCCGCTCTCCTCACGGACGCCGAACGGCGGGTCGGTGAACCACACGGCGCCACCGGGCGCGGCGACGACGTCGTTCGTCGAGTTGAGCACGCAGTCGCCGACGGATCGGGCCAGCACCTCCCGGTCGCCGCACGACCCGTCGGCGAGAACCTCGAGGGCGGTGAGCGACCTCGTCGAGTGCTCGTACGCCAGCACCCGCCCGTCGACGGCGCGGGCGAGACCGATGGCGAAGTGGCTGTGGGAACACCACACCTCGGCCGGGCCCTCCCCCGGCCAGCGCATGATCGCGTTGCGGGGGATGTCCGTGAACAGCCAGGCGTCGTGCTCGGCCAGCCAGCAGGGCCCCTCCGTGAAGCCCAGTACCGCGAGCACCTGGTCGACCGGTCCCGCCAGGACCTCGAGATGCGCCATGTGCGTCCTCCTCGGGTCCGCCGTCAGCCGCGCCCGCCGCGGGCCCAGCGGTCCACCAGCACCGCCGCGACCACGAGGACGCCCTTGACGATCTGCTGCGTGTTGAAGTCGACGTCGAGCAGGGCCAGGCCGTTGTTGAGCACCCCGATGAAGAGCACGCCCACGACCGTGCGCACGAGCGACCCGCGGCCGCCCGAGAAGGCCGTCCCGCCGATGACGACGGCGGCGATGGCGTCGAACTCCAGGCCGATCGCGCCGTCGCTGCGGGCGTTGCCGATCCGCGCCACGAGAATCATGCCGACGATCCCCATGAGGGCACCGCTGATGGCCAGGACCGCGAACCGCACCCGGGCGACGGGCAGGCCGAGCATCGCGGAGCTGGCCCGGTCGCCGCCCACCGCGAAGACGTGGAGGCCGAACCGGGACCGGTGCAGCAGGACGAAGGTGGCGGCGAAGGCGGCGAGCGCCCACCACAGCGGCGAGGGCAGGCCCAGGGGGGCACCCGTGGCGAACGCCGCCCGGAAACCGTCGGCGTCGAAGGCGATGGTCTGCCCGCCCGTCAGCGACAACGAGATTCCCTGCGCGACGTAGAACGTCGCCAGGGTTGCGATGAAGGACGGCACCCGGCCGACGACCACCGCGGTGGCGTTGACGAGACCGAAGGCGACGGCTGCTGCGAGTCCCACCGCCATCGCCGTGGGCACGGAGTCGCCGGCCGCCAGGCGCATCGCGGTGATGACGCCGACGGCGCTGGCGACGGCCCCGATCGACAGGTCGATGGAGCCGGCGATGATGACCAGGGTCATGGCGAAGGCCGCGATGGCCAGGATCGCGCTCTGCTGGCCGATGTTGACCACGTTGTCGAGCGTCCGGAAGGTGGGGTTGGACACCGCCAGGGCCGCGACCAGGACGACGAAGACGGCGATGATCCCGTTGTCGGCCAGCCGGGCGCGCCTGCGCGGTTCCCGCCCGGTGGCGGGGGGCGCCGGGCCGGGTGCAGCCGCGGGACCTCGGGCGCTCCCCGCGCTCATGTCGCACCGCCCGCACTGGTGCTGCTGCTGCGGTCGAGGAGGACCGCCACGAGGATGATCCCGCCCTTGATGGCGAACTGGATGTCGGTGTTGGCGCCGACGAGGACGAGCCCGTTGTTGAGCACGGCGATGAGCAGGGCGCCGAGCAGCGTCCGCGACAGGGACGCCCGCCCGCCCGTCAGCGAGGCGCCGCCGATGATGGCCGCCGCGATGACGTCCAGGGTGAGCGAGGGGAAGGCGTCCGGGGTCCCGGAGCCGAGCCGGGCCGCGGCCAGCACGGCGCCCAACCCGACCATCAGCCCCATGACGGCGAACGCGGTCAGCCGGACCGTGCCCACCCGCACCCCGGAGTGGCGCGCGGCCCGCACGTTGGTGCCGACAGCGACCATCTCGCGCCCGGTGGCCGTTCGCCGCATGAGCACCCAGACGGCGACGAAGGCCGCGGCGACGACGTACAGCGCGACGGGCAGACCGAGGATCGTGGCGAAGTAGAGGGAGGTGACGAAGCCCTCGTCGGTGATCGGGACGGCGATGCTGCCCGTCAGGACGAAGGCGAGGCCGGTCGCGGCGCTGAACGTGCCCAGCGTGACGATGAACGACGGGATGTCCCCGAAGACCGTGACGGCCCCGTTGAGCAGCCCGACGGCGATTCCCGCCGCCACCGCGGCGGCCGCGGCGAGCGGCCATGGTGTGCCCGAGTCCAGCAGTTGGGCCATGGCGACGGCCAGCAGGCTCGTGACCGCACCGACGGACAGGTCGATCTCGGCGACGAGGATGACGACGGTCACGCCGAACGCACCGAGCAGGAGCGTGGCGGAGTCGGTCACCAGGTTCCGGAAGTTCGTCGCATCGAGGAAGAAGGGGCTCGCGACGGAGAACCAGACGACGAGCACGACGAGCCCGACGACCGGCAGGAGGTCGCGCGCGATGGCCGCCGCACGCCGGCCCCGGGGGCCGGCGGAGGCCGGGCCCTCGCCAGGTGCATCGACGGCGGGGGCGCTCACACCGCCACCCCCCGGCCGGCTTCGTGCCGGAACGCGAGGTCGAGGAGCGACTCCTCCGTGGCTGTCACGGCGTCGACGACCCCGGCGACGCGCCCGCCCGCCATAACGGCGATGCGGTCACTGACGGCGAGGACCTCCGGCAGCTCGGAGGAGATGACGAGCACGGCCGCGCCGGCGGCCGCGAGGGCACGGACGACGGAGTGAATCTCCGCCTTCGCGCCGACGTCGACACCGCGGGTCGGCTCGTCGAGCAGCACGACGGACGGCGAGGTGGCCAGCCACTTCGCCAGGGCCACCTTCTGCTGGTTGCCACCGCTGAGAACCTCGACGGGCCGGACCGTGTCGGGCGTGCGCACGGCGAGGCGGTCCACCCACTCGCGGGCCAGCGCCCGGATGCGGCGGCCGTCCAGCAGTCCGCGCCGGCGCATCGATCGCAGCGACGGCAGGGCCACGTTGTCCTCGACCGACATGGCCATCAGCAGGCCGAGGGACTTGCGGTCCTCCGGGAGGTAGCAGACCCCGGCCCGGACGACCGGCCGGACGGCCGGCGGGGCGAAGGGGCGCCCCCGCAGCGTCATGGTCCCCGCCTCCGGGCGATCGAGGCCGGCGATGATCCGCGCGGTCTCGGTGCGACCCGAACCGAGCAGCCCCGCCAGGCCGAGGACCTCGCCGGCTCGCAGCTCGAGATCGACGCCCCGCACGCGAGGGCCCCCCACCAGGCCCGCGGCGCGCAGGACCACCTCACCCGCGCCCGACGGGCCCGTCGCGGCGGGCGTGACGTCGCGGCCGACCATCGACCGGATCAGCGACTCGCGGGTCACCTCCGCCGTCGGCGCCGACATGACGAGCCGACCGTCGCGGAGCACGGTGACGCGATCCGCCAGCGTGAACACCTCGGCCATCCGGTGGGTGATGTAGACGATGCCGACACCTTCCGCGCGCAGCCGGCGGACCAGGCCGAACAGCAGGTCCTCCTCGGCCCGCCCGAGCGAGGAGGTCGGCTCGTCCAGGACGAGGACGGACGGTCGCCCGACGACCGCGCGGGCGATCTCGAGCACCTGCCGGCGGCCGACGGACAGCGATCCGGCGGGGGCCCTCGGGTCGAGGTCCAGGCCGAGGTCGGCGAGCACGGTGACCGCCTGCCGGTACAACCGCCGGCGGTCGACCAGTCCCCCGCGGACGGGGAGGTCGGTGACCAGGAGGTTGTGGGCGACGTCGAGGTTGTCGAGGACGGTGAGCTCCTGGAACACCACGCGCAGGCCGGCCCGGGTCGCGTCCGCCGGCCGGGCCAGGCGCACCGGCGACCCGGACACCTCGACCGTGCCCGCGTCCGGGCGGACGACCCCCGCGGCGATCTTCATGAGCGTCGACTTGCCGGCGCCGTTCTCGCCCATCACCGCGTGCACCTCCCCCTGCGAGACGTCGAGGTCGACGCCGTCGAGCGCCCTCACGCCCGGGTAGGACTTCGACACCCCGCGCAGGCGCAGAGCCGGCACAGCGGTCGGCATCAGAACGGCGGCGGCGTCTCGGGGTACTGCGTCGCCCACGACTCCTCGTAGTTGTCGGCCGTGACGAGAAGGTTGGGCGTGATGATCTCCGGCGCGAGGGTGTTGCCGAGGATCACCTGGCACAGCCCCTCGATCGCGACGCGGCCCTGGAGGAACGCCTGCTGGCCGGAGAGGGCGACGAGATTGGTGTTCCCGGCCGCGAACTGCTCGTAGCCGGTCGCCTCGGAGTCGTAGCCGGCGAAGAAGATGTCACGTCCGGACTGCGCCACGGCCTCGATGGTGGCGTTCACGGCCAGCGACCAGGTCGCGAAGATCCCGCGCAGGTCGGGGTTCGCCTGGATGACGTTCGTGGCGAGCGCCAGCAGCGTGTCCTGGCTGAAGTCGGACTGCAGGCTGACGACCTGGCCGCTCGCGGCGCCGATCGCGTCGAGGATGCCCTTCTCGCGGTCGCGGATGGTCTGCAGGGCGAGGGGGATGCCGAGGACGGCGACCTGGGCGTTGGGCTCGCCGATCGCCGCCATGAGGGCGTCGCCGGCCTCGCGGCAGCCGTCGTACGAGGCCGCGTTCATCACGCTGATGACCTCGCCCTGGCCGGGCGGACCGCCGACGATGAAGACCGGGATGCCGGCGTCGTTGGCGCGGACGACAGCCGTGCCGATCGACGCGGCGTCGACGGCCGTGAGGAAGATCCCGTCGACCTCCTGCTGCACCAGGGCGTTGAACTGCGTCAGCTGACGGTTGGCGTCGAAGTCGCCGCTCTGGACGTCGATCTCGATGCCGCACAGCTCGGCGTGCTGCTCGCCCGAGGCCGCGAGGGTCGAGCTGAAGTCGTCGGCGATGTTGTTGATGAGAAAGCCGAAACGCAGGCCGCGGCCGCGGATGTCCTCGGCCTGCTCGTCCGTGAGCTCGAACTGCGAGACCTCGGTCAGTTCCTGCCCGCCCTCGGGTGCCGCGGACTCCGCGTCGCTGCCGCCCTCCGTGCCCCCGTCGGCGGCGGCGTCGTCGGCGTCGTCACGTGAGTCGCCGCATGCCGCCAGGGCGACCCCGCCGCCCACGGCCGCACCGGCCGCCGTCCACCTCAGCACGTTCCGCCGCGAGACCGTCCGGTTCATGGCCACCTCCGCCTTTCGCCCGGGCCGTCGACGCCTTCGGGCGCGTCCACGTCTGGCACAACAACGCCTTCCGCAGCGTCTTCAAGCCCATCGCCGAGCAGACGCTGGAGGAGTTCGACGACACGATCCGGGTCAGCCTGCGGGCCTACTGGTACGGCTCCAAGCTCGCCGTCCAGCACATGCTCGGCGAGGGCGGCGGGGTCGTCCTGCACACCGCGAGCGTCCAGTCGTACATGGGCGAGGCCGGCTTCAGCGCTTACCAGTGCGCCAAGGGCGGGATCCTCTCCCTCGCCCGGTCCATCGCCCTCGACCACGCGCCGACGATCCGGTCCGTGGCCGTCGCCCCCGGATTCATCCACGCGCCCGCCCACGACGGCATCCCGCCGGAGACGGTCGACCGGGTCGTCGCAGCCATCCCCGCGGGCCGGGGTGCCACGGCGGACGAGGTCGCCGCTCTGTGCGCCTATCTGGCCTCGGACGAGGCCTCGTACGTGACCGCGACCGGCGTCGTCATCGACGGCGGCTACCTGGCCCGCTAGGAGGCGTCGTGATCAAAGTCGTCGCGTTCGTGCGCCGCCGGCGGGACATCAGCCGCGAGGAGTTCGTCCGACGCTGGACGGTCGAGCACGTGGCGCTGTCGTCGCGGCTCGGGATGCACCCCTACCGCATCAACGTCGCGGTGGAGCCGCAGGACGACGGGTCGGCACCTCCCTACGACGGCACCGCGGAGATGTACTGGCCGGACCTGGCGACGTTCCGCGCGGCGCTCGCCTCCCACGAGGGCGTCCTCGCGGGCGACGACGTGGCCCGCTCGCCGAGTCCGTCGAGCTGGCCGTCGTCGAGGAGCATGTCGTCACCATCGAGACTCACGCCTGATCCCGCTTCGATACGAGCGAAGTAGTTCAAGACCATCTGTGACTGCGCTTGTATCACATAGATGATACGATCGCAGCATGTCAGCGCCAGGGACTCAGGCCGTAGCGGTCGTTTCGCAGGTTGCTGCGGGCCAATGGGGGCTGCTCACGACGGCGCAGGCCGAACGTGAAGGCGTCACTCGCCTCCAGCTCGCCCGCCTCACTGACGCCGGCGTCCTCGAGCGCATCGACCGTGGTGTCTACGCGGTGACAGCGTCCCCCACCGAGCGCCGTCATATCCGCGCTGCATGGCTGGCCCTCGATCCCACCCGCACGGCAGAAGAGCGGCTGGCCGACCCCATTGCGGCCGGTGTCGTGTCACACACGTCCGCCGCAGCGCTGCACCAACTCGGTGACCTCCTCGACGACGAACCGGAGCTCACCCTCCCTCACCGAAAGCAATCGAGGCGCGGTGTCCGCCTGCACCGGAAGATCCTCGCCGAGCGTGATGTCACCCTGGTCGACGGACTACCGACCACGACTGTGGAACGCACGATCGCCGACCTGCTTCGGGACGGCCACGATCCCGATCACGTCGCGCAGATCATCGGTCAGGGGGTACGTCGCGGGGTGGTCGACGTGACCGTCCTCGCCGAACGCCTCGACACGGTGGCGAACCGGCACGGCCAAGCCAACGGGCGAGTTCTCGTCGAGCACCTCCTAGATCTCGTCGGCCTTAGCGCAACTGCGCTCGCTCGGGAGCTTGCCCGGACTCCCGCCGGCCAGGAGCTCATCGCAGCCGTCCGTGCAGGCACTCTCGGCGGCGTCCTGGCGGGGCAGGCTCCTGCCGCAATAGCCCCTCCGAAGTCTCCTGGTGAGGGTGGCCCTTGACGAACACCGACGGGTACAGCAGCGGCGTCGCCCTCTGGTCGGCGGCGGCCGCGCGTGCGAAGGCGGCCGGGCTCGACACCAACGCGGTCCTCCGACGATTCGTATTCGAGCGGTTCCTCGCCCGAGTCTTCCACGACCCCGATGCACCCTGGGTGCTCAAGGGCGGTACAGCGGTCCTCGCACGTGTTCACGGCGCCAGGACAACAAAGGACGTCGACCTGCTGGGCGAGCTCAGCGACCTCTCTGCCGCCGTCGATGCCCTGCGCATGGCCTCTGCGCTGGACTTGGGCGACCACTTCAGGTTCGTCATCACGAACGTGGCGAGGAGCCTCGATGGTGCGAAACAGCCGGCCGTTGACGGGTGCCGGGTGACCATCGACTGCTACTGCGGCGCCATGAAGAAGGATCGTTTCAGTGTTGACATGGTCACCGGGTCGCTGATGACGACCTCGCCCGAGCTCCGCACCGACCCCGTTCTGGACCTGCCAGGGCTGAAGGCGCCAAGGATGCGCCTATACCCCGTGGTCGACCACATCGCCGACAAACTCTGCGCCACCCAGGCGACGTACGGCGCCGACGGCTCACGTCCGTCAAGCCGGGTGCGCGACCTCGTAGACCTTGTGGTCCTCGCTGGCACCCAGGATGTCGATGGGTCCGCGCTCATGACGGCCGTGCGCGGTGAGTGGACCCATCGGAGCCTGCCGGGTCACCCGACGTTCGCGCCGCCTTCTGCATGGGAGCGGCTCTATCCACCGCTGGCCCGCAGAGTGCCGGCGTGTGCCGGTACCACGTCGTTCGCTGATGCCGTCGCCTTCGTCGGGCACTTCCTCGCACCGGTGCTCGACGGGCACGCCGGCGGCCGCCGGTGGGACGCGAGTGTGCGCGCCTGGCTCTAGATGAGCTCCACGGTCGCCCCTACCCGCTCAGCCTGGACGATCACCACCGCGGCCGTCGCAACCCCGCCGTGACGGCGACTCGAACACGACTTCGCGGACGCGACCGGCTCCTGACTGCTGCGGTTGGATGCGCCGATGGGGACGTGGCCGGCTTGGGCGACGGAGCAGGTGGAGGTCCAGGCGCCGCGACCTGGCTGGCCCGGGCTGGGAGCCCAGCTGTGCATGGAACTGGACACGCTCCTCGCGCCCTGGTTGGTGGCCGCGGTCGAGCACGTGGGCTCGACCGCGATCCCAGATCTTGCGGCCAAGCCGGTTCTGGACGTCCAGGCGGCCGTGACCGATCTCGGTCGCGCGGTGGACATCGCGGAAACGCTCTCGCCGAGGGGCTGGCACCTCGTCCCGGTCGACCTCGACGGCCGGCCGTGGCGACGCTTCCTCATCCAGGTCATCGACGGACACCGCGTTGCTCACCTTCACCTGCTGGCTGTCGGTAGCGAGCGATGGTTCGCCCAGCTGGCGTTCCGCGACGCACTTCGCAATTCACCAGCGCTCGTGCACGAGTACACCGCACTCAAGCGTGCCCTGGCTGCCGCACACCCCGACGACCGCGAGGCCTACACCGCAGGCAAGAGCAGCTTCGTCCAGTCGGTTCTGCGCAACAGCAAGACCACCCCCGCCTAGTCACCGTGCGCGTCCAGGAACTCGTAGACCTCGGTGTCGTCGACGCCGGGGAACGTCCCCGGCGGCATGGCGGCGAGCACGTGGGACTGGGCGCGTGCCGACGGCCACGCGTAGCCGTGCCACCGCGCAGACAGGTCGGCGGGCGGGCGGCGGCAGCACGACTCGTCGGGGCAGCGGGACACCGACCGCTCGGTGGTGTCGCGACCCCGGAACCACTTGACGTGCGCGTGCGGCACGCCGACGGCGATGGAGATCTGGCGGCCGCCCGCGTGGCCGCGGTCGGTGTCGAGGTGGGCGGTGCACCAGAAGGTCCCGGTCGGGGTGTCGGTGTACTGGTGGTACGGCGCGCTGCCGTTGGTCGCCGAGAACACGACCCGCGCGGTCCAGTGGCGGCACACGTACTGGCCCTCGATGGCGCCGGTGGCATCCGTGGGGAACCGGACGCCGTCGTTCTCGTAGGCCTTGTAGACGACGCCGCTGCGGTCGACCCGCATGAAGTGGACCGGCAGACCGAGGTGGCGGGTCGCGAGGTTGGTGAAGCGGTGCGCCGCGGTCTCCTGGGAGACCGCGAAGACGTCGCGCAGGTCCTCGATGTCGATCTCGCGGCGCTGCTTGGCGCCCATGAGCAGCGGGACGGCCGCCGCCTCAGGCACGAGGATCGCCGCGGCGAAGTAGTTGGCCTCGACCCGCTGCCGCAGGAAGTCGGCGTACCCGTGCGGATCGGTGTGCCCGAGGACGAAGTGGCCGAGGGTCTGCAGGACGATCGTGCGCTCGTCGTGCCCGCCGGACCCGCCGAGCTCGATGTACAGGCGACGGTGGCGCAGATCGGTCAGCGAGCGCGTCGAGTGCGGGAGCTCGGGGACGCGGTGGACCTCGAACCCGAGGTGCTCGGCGAGCCGGCCGAGCATCCGCTGCGTCATCGGACCTCCCTGGTGCCCCACGGCACGCAGCAGCCCGGCCGCTGCGGCCTCGATCTCGGGGTAGTAGTTGTTCCGCCGCCGCATGGCCAGTCGCAGTTCACGGTTGGCGCGACGGGCCTCCTCGGGCGTGGCCGCCGCGATGGTGGCCCGGCGCACGACCTCGTCGTACAGGCCGACGAGGGCCTCGACGACCTCGGTCGACGTCCGGGGCCCGATGCGCAGCTCGGGCAGCCCGAGTCCCGCGTACAGGTCGCTGCGCTGCGCGCGCTCCCAGGCGATCTCCAAGGCCGCCCGGCGGGTGGGGGGCTCAGGCGCCAGGAGGGCCGTGGCCGTGGCGCCGAGGGCGGTGGCGAGGCGCTGGAGCTGCGAGAGTTTCGGCTCGCGTCGGCCGTTCTCGATGAGGGAGAGCTGCCCGGGGCTCATGCTGGTGGCCTCCCCCAGCTGCGCCAGGGTCCAGCCCTTGGCCCTGCGCAGATGCCGGACCCGCTTGCCGATGGTCAGGGCGTCCACGGCGGGCCCGTCGTCCGTTGATGTGGTGCCTGTCACATCATTGATCGCCACGCTGTCAACGTTAACGAAAGAATCGCTGTTCTTCCCAGTCTCGATCGCAGAGAACTCCCGGAATCCGAGGAAGCCTCGAGGCATCGACCGGTGGCCGAGCCGGCCGCACTCGAGGAGGAGGACCTCATGACCGCCATCGCTCAGCCGTCCCAGGGCATGTCCCACGGCACGTCACAGGGAGCGCAGCCGGCGAGGGACACCCGCAGCCCGGCGCCGCGCCCGTCCGACCGCCCGCTGCCGACCGCCGCCGAGCTCGCCGCCGACTGGAAGACGTCGGCGCGCTGGAGCGGCGTCGAGCGCACCTACTGCGCCGAGGATGTCGTCCGCCTGCGCGGGCGCATCGTGGAGGAGTCCACCCTCGCCCGCCGCGGCGCCGAGCGGCTGTGGGACCTCCTGCACACCCGCGACTACGTCAACGCGCTCGGCGCCCTGTCCGGCCAGCAGGCCGTCCAGATGGTCAAGGCCGGTCTCGAGGCCATCTACCTGTCGGGCTGGCAGGTCGCCGCCGACGCCAACCTGTCCGGGCAGACCTACCCGGACCAGTCGCTCTACCCGGCGAACTCGGTCCCCGCCGTCGTCCGCCGCATCAACAACGCCCTGCTGCGCGCCGACCAGATCGACACCGCGGAGGGCTTCGGCACCATCCCGTCGGGTGAGTGGCTGGCCCCGATCGTCGCCGACGCCGAGGCCGGCTTCGGTGGCCCGCTCAACGCCTTCGAGCTGATGAAGGGCATGATCACCGCGGGGGCGGCCGGCGTGCACTGGGAGGACCAGCTCGCCAGCGAGAAGAAGTGCGGCCACCTGGGCGGCAAGGTCCTCGTGCCCACCGGCCAGCACATCCGCACGCTCAACGCGGCGCGCCTGGCGGCGGACGTCCTGGGAGTGCCGACGCTCGTCATCGCCCGCACCGACGCCGAGGCCGCCACCCTCATCACCAGCGACGTCGACGAGCGCGACCAGCCGTTCATCACCGGCGAACGCACCGCCGAGGGGTTCTACCGGGTCCGCAACGGCTACGACCCCGTCATCGCCCGCTGCCTCGCCTACGCGCCGTACTCCGACCTGATGTGGATCGAGACCGGCACCCCGGACCTGGACCAGGCGCGGCGCATCGCCGAGGCGATCAAGGCCGAGTACCCCGACCAGATGCTCGCCTACAACTGCTCGCCGTCGTTCAACTGGAGCAAGCACCTGGACGCCGACACCATCGCCCGCTTCCAGCGCGAGCTCGGCGCCATGGGCTACAGGTTCCAGTTCATCACCCTGGCCGGCTTCCACGCGCTCAACTACGCGATGTTCGACCTGGCCCAGGGCTACGCGCGCAGCGGCATGACCGCCTACGTCGAGCTGCAGAACGCCGAGTTCGCGGCCGCCGAGCGCGGGTACACGTCGGTCAAGCACCAGGCCGAGGTGGGCACCGGCTACTTCGATGCCGTCGCCAGGGCCATCAACCCGCAGGCGGCCACGACGGCCCTGGCAGGATCCACCGAGGAGGGCCAGTTCCACTGAGCCGCCGGGGACAACGACAACGGCTCGAGCTTGACGACACTCGACGAGGAGACGGAACGCATGACGATCCACGACCAGCAAGCGCCGACGATCGAGGTCCTCGGGCCGATGCGGCCCCGGTTCGAGGAGATCCTCACGCCGGAGGCGCTGGAGTTCGTTGCCTACCTCGAGTCCACGTTCGGTGCCCGCCGGTGCGAGCTGCTCGCGGCCCGCGACCGGCGGCGCGCCGAGATCGCGGCAGGGGCCGACCTCGGCTTCCTCCCCGAGACGGCCCACGTCCGCGACGACCCGGGGTGGCGGGTGGCCCCCGCCGCCCCGGGCCTGGTCGACCGCCGGGTCGAGATGACCGGCCCCACCGATCGCAAGATGGCCATCAACGCCCTCAACTCTGGGGCCAAGGTGTGGCTCGCCGACCAGGAGGACGCGACCAGCCCCACGTGGGACAACGTCGTCGGCGGCCAGCTCAGCCTGCTGGACGCCACCCGCGGCACGCTGACCTTCGACTCCCCCGACGGCCGCCACTACTCCGTCACCGCCGCCGAACCGCCGACCATCGTCGTGCGCCCGCGGGGATGGCACCTGCCCGAGGCACACCTGCGCCTCGGCGGCCGCACCGTCACCGGGGCGCTCGTCGACTTCGGCCTGTATGCATTCCACTGCGCGCAGGGTCAGATCGACGGCGGCCGCGGGCCGTACTTCTACCTGCCGAAGCTCGAGAGCCACCTCGAGGCTCGGCTGTGGAACGACGTCTTCGTCGCCGCCCAGGACCGCCTCGGCATCCCGCAGGGGACGATCCGCGCGACCGTCCTCATCGAGACGCTGCCGGCGGCGTTCGAGATGGAGGAGATCCTCTACGAGCTCCGCGACCACATGGCCGGGTTGAACGCCGGGCGGTGGGACTACATCTTCAGCGCGATCAAGTACTACAGCTCCCGTGGGCCGCAGTTCCAGCTTCCCGACCGCGGCGCCGTGACGATGACCGCCCCCTTCATGCGCGCGTACACCGAGCTGCTCGTCGCCACGTGCCACAAGCGCGGCGCCCACGCCATCGGCGGGATGGCCGCCGCCGTGCCGGATCGCACGGACGAGGCCAGGACCCGGGCGGCGCTGGACAAGATCCGGACCGACAAGCAGCGGGAAGCCGGCGACGGCTTCGACGGCTCGTGGGTGGCCCACCCGGCGATGGTGTCGACCTGTCGCGAGGTGTTCGACGAGGTCCTCGGTTACCGGCCGAACCAGGTCGAGCGACGGCGCGAGGAGGTCTCCGTCACCGCCGAGCAGCTGCTCGCCCTGGCCGAGACACCGGGGTCGGTGACCGAGGGCGGGCTGCGCCAGAACGTCGACGTCGGTCTGCACTACGTCCGGCACTGGCTGGCCGGGCGCGGTGCGGTCGCGCTGCACGGACTGATGGAGGACGCCGCGACGGCAGAGATCTCCCGGACCCAGGTCTGGCAGTGGGTCCGCAACTCCGCAGCGCTCGAAGGCGGCGGCACGGTGACCGCCGACCGAGTGCGGAAGCTCATCGCCGACGTGCGCGACGAGGCCCTGGCTGCGGAGGCGGACCCGCTGGTCGACGCCGCGGCCGGGGTGATGGCGGAACTCATGCTCGGCGAGGACCTGCCGGACTTCCTCACCTCGATCGCCTACGCCCGGCACCTCCTGGCGCCCGGTGCACAGTTGCCGGCGGGTGACCTCACGGGGTGCGGGACGACCTGAACCTGCCCGCCCTCCCCGAGTGGGCGTCACCCTGCGATGATGCCCAGGTGCGACGGGTGACGAAACGGGTCCCGTGATGGCGGCGGGGGTGCCTGCAGTCACGCCGACGGGGTCCGCGGCGGGGGTGGCCGGGGGCCGCCCGGCCGTGAAGCCCTCCCCGGAGAGCCTCCAGGAGGCCCTCCGGGGGGGCTTCGTGACCGCACACTTCCAGCCGATCGTCTCGCTGCCGGACCGGGAGGTCATCGGGTTCGAGGCGCTCGCCCGCCTGCGGGACCCCCACAGCGGCATGCTCCCGCCGTCCTCGTTCATCCCGCTCGCCGAGGAGCACGGGGTCATCGGTGAGCTCGGCGAGCGGATGCTGCGCCTGGCGGTCGGGGCAGCCGCGCGCTGGCGGCGCTCCGCCGCGCTGTCGACGGCGACGGTGAGCACGAACGTCTCCCCGGCCCAGCTCGTCGACCCCCGATTCCCGGAGCTCGTGGGGCAGGTGGTGCGCGCCGAGGGCCTCGTCCCGTCGGCCCTGCTCCTGGAGATCACCGAGAACGCGGCCGTGGCCGACGGCGTCCGCCCGACCCTGCTCCGCCTGGCCCGGATGGGGGTCCGCCTGGCCCTGGACGACTTCGGGATGGGCTTCGCGAACCTCGACCACCTGCGGCGGCTGCCGGTGCACGTACTGAAGCTCGACCGGTCCTTCGTCGTCGGGGCAACGGCCCACGGCCCGGACCGCTCGATCGTGCGGGCGGCCGTCGACCTGGCCGGCTCGCTCGGGATGACGATCATCGCCGAGGGCGTCGAGCAGGACGACCAGGCCGACGCCCTCCATGCCCTGGGCTGCCGCCACGCGCAGGGGTTGCTGTTCGCCGACGCCGGCCCTCACCCGCTCGAGCGGGCGCGATCGGTGCGCCGGGTCCGGCGGCTCGACGTCCCGGCCTCGCCGGTGGTGCCCTGGGAACCGGACGTGGAGGCCCGCGTGCTCGCGTTCGCCCAGCTCGTGAGCGACCCCACCGACCTGGCCCGCGGCGCGACCCACGGCGTCGCGGCGCGGCTCGCCGCCGTGGGCGGGGAGGACCCCGAGGTGTGCTTCCTGGCGCCCCGGATGGCGCTCGTCCACGACGAGGTGCACCGTCTCGACGACAGCTCCCTCGCCGCCGACCTCGCCGGAGTCCCCGGCATCCGGGCCCTGCGCGGCGACCCCGGTGCCACGACCACCGAGCATCGGGCGGCGGCAGTGGTCCGGCTGGCCGCCCGGGTGGTCGCCGCCGCGAGCGAGGACGCCGCCCCGGACGGGGACGCCACCGCGGACGAGGGAGCCGCCGCCGGTTGGGCGGCGGCGCTGGGGGCAGCCTGCGCGCGCCTGGCCCGGGCGAGGGGTCCATGGGCGGCGGCCCTGGCCGGGGTGGCCGGCGAGCCGCTCCAGGTCGTGCCCGTCCGGGAGATCCTCCTGGACCTGTCCGCCCGGCACGTGCGGCGGCGCGGCGACGCCGACCGGCTGCGCTCGCTGGTAGGCCTCTCGCAGGCGCTCGTCCGCTCCGAAGAAGGCCGTGAGCTGTTGCGGGTCGCCCTCGAGGAGTCCCGCCGGATCATGGGCGCGGCCAGCGCCTCACTCGACCGCTGGGACCTCGACGCGGGCGTCATCCGCACCCTCATCAACGTCGGCGACCTGGGGCCCGGCGACCTCACCTTCCCCAAGGACGAGACCTACGAGGCGGCCGACTTCACGAAGGCGTCGTACACGGCGCACTCCGGCGTGCCGGGCCTCACCACCCGCCAGATGTCCGGCCTCGACCCCGGAGGGGTGCGTCTGCTCGGCCGGCTGGGGCGAGGGTCCTCGGCGAACGTCCCGCTGGTCGTCGACAACGAGATCTGGGGACAGCTCTACTTCACCACCGGACCGAACGAGCCCGACTTCTCCCCCGGCGACTTCGAGCTGCTGGTGTCGGTGGCCACGGTGATGAGTGCCGTGGTCGCACAGGCCAAGATCATCGACCGGGTCAACCGGCTCGCCTTCGAGGACCCACTGACGGGCCTCGGCACGCGCCGGGTCGTCGACGACGCCCTCGCGGAGATCGCCCGGGCCGGGCGAGCGGTCACGGTCGCCCTGCTCGACGTCGACGAGCTCAAGCGGCTCAATGACCGCAGCGGCCACGCCCGCGGCGACGAGGTCCTCCGCGGGGTCGCCTCGGCGGTGGCCGAGGCCGTCCCGTCGGACGGCCGGTGGACGCTCGGCCGCGTCGGCGGGGACGAGTTCGCCGTGGTCCTCGACGGGCGGAACCCGGACGAGATGCGCCGCCGGCTCGAGCGGGCCCGCCGGCGGTGCCTGCGCGAGCAGGGAACGGCGTTCTCGTTCGGCGTCAGTGCCGCCGAGGCGGACTGGGAACCGCGGGACCTGCTGTCGGCAGCCGACGACGCGCTGTACCGGGCCAAGCGCCGACGCCGCGGCTGAGCCCTGCTGCCGGCCCGGTGACGCAGGCCCGGACGGCGTGACGGCCGGGTGGTGCTCAGGCGGTGGCGTCGCTCGTCGCGCCCCCGAGCAGGCCGTCCACGAACACCTCGGGCTCGAACGGCGCCAGGTCGTCCGGCCCCTCCCCCAGGCCGACCAGCTTGACCGGCACGCCGAGCTGCTGCTCGACCGCGACGACGATCCCTCCCCTCGCTGTCCCGTCGAGCTTGGTCAGCGCCACTCCCGTGACGTCGACGACCTCGCCGAAGACCTGGGCCTGGACCAGTCCGTTCTGCCCGGTCGTGGCGTCGAGGACGAGCAGGGTCTCGGTGACCGGCGCCTGACGCTCGATCACGCGCTTGACCTTGCCGAGCTCGTCCATGAGCCCACGCTTGTTCTGCAGGCGGCCCGCGGTGTCGACGACGACGACGTCCACCTCGCCCTCGACCCCGGCCCGGACGGCGTCGTGCGCGACCGAGGCAGGGTCCGCGCCCTCGCCGGAACGGACCGTCGCCACGCCGACCCGCTCGCCCCACGACTGCAACTGATCGGCGGCTGCGGCCCGGAAGGTGTCGGCGGCCGCGAGCAGCACCTCCTTGTCCTCGGCGACGAGGAGCCTGGCGATCTTGCCGACGGTCGTCGTCTTGCCGCTGCCGTTGACACCCACCACCAGCAGCACTCCCGGCAGGCCATCGTGGCGGGCGACCCCCAGGGTGCGGTCGCGTCCGGGGTCGAGGACCCGCAGCAATTCCTCGCGCAGCAGGGCCCGCACGTCGCCGCCACCGTCGGTGGCGTGACGCGTGCGCAGGCGCTCGACGAGGCCCAGGGTGGTGACGGTGCCCAGGTCCGCCCCGAGCAGGACCTCCTCGATCTCCTCCCACGTCGCCTCGTCCACCCGCTGCCGCCCGAGCAGCGCCAGCAGCCGGCGACCGACGGCGGACTCCGACCGGGCCAGGCGGCCGCGCAGCCGGGCCAGCCGACCCCGCGCCGGCGCCGGCGCCTCGCGCCCCGGAGTCGTGGCAGTCGCGGGAGCGGCGTCGGTCTCCGCCCCGGTCTCGACGGTCGCGCCGGGGGCCGGGACCGGGAGGTCGACGGTCTCGATCGTGCGCACCGGGGTGTCCCGCGGGTCCTCCGCGTCGTCGCCCACCCCCGGCCGGTAGTCGACCCCGGGGCGCGGGACGTCGCGGTCGCCCGCGCGGCGGCGGCCGGCGGACCGGCCGAGGACCAGCGCCAGCCCGGCACCGATCCCGGCGACCAGGCCGGCCGCGGCGAGGGCGATCGCGGACGGGTCCGAGAGGAACTCCTGCACCGGGGCAGTCTGTCAGCCGCCGCCCGTCAGCCGTCCTGCAGCGGCACCCGGAGCAGCCGGTCGTCCCCCTCCCGGGGCTCGCCGCGGGCGGTGTTGTTGGTGAGGACCAGCAGAGCACCGGTCTCCGGGTCCGCCTCGACGTCGCGCAGTCGGCCGAACTCCTCGACCAGCAGCGCCGTCGGCCGACCCAGCTCCCCGCCGCTCACCGGGATGCGCCACAGCCGCTGCCCGCGCAGGGCGGCGACGTAGACGGCGTCGCCGGTGACGGCGAGCCCGCTCGGCGAGGCCTCCGAAGGCGACCAGGCGACGACCGGGTCGACGAAGCCCCGGTCCTGCCCGCCCGGGCCCTCGACGACCGGCCAGCCGTAGTTGCCGCCCGGCTCGATCACGTTCACCTCGTCCCAGGTGTCCTGGCCGAACTCCGAGGCGACCATGGTGCCGTCGGCGAGCCAACCGAGCCCCTGCACGTTGCGATGACCGTAGCTCCACACCGGGGAGTCGGCGAAGGGGTTGCCGGGGGCCGGGCGGCCACCGGTCGTGACCCGGAGGATCTTGCCCGCCAGAGAGCCCGGGTCCTGAGCCTCCTCGACCTCGCGGGCGTCCCCGGTCGACACGTAGAGGAACCCGTCGGGGCCCACCGCCAGCCGTCCGCCGTTGTGGACCGGGGCGCGGGGAATGCCCTCCAGGATCACCCGGCCGCCGGTCAGGGCCGGCCCGGCGGGCTCGTAGGCGTAGCTGACCACCCGGTTGTCCGAGTCGGTCGAGGCGTACGCGGCGACCCGGCCGTCCGGCAGCTCGACGAGCCCGAGCAGGCCGCCCTCGCCGTCCGCGACCACGCCGGGGACGGCGTCGCCGCCCTCCACGGACACGGGGGTGAGGTCGCCACCGGGTTCCACCCGGAGCACGCGGCCCGAGTCGCGCTCGGTGACCAGGACGTCCCCGGCGACCCGGGTGACGTCCCATGGCACCGCGAGTCCGGTGGCGAGATCCTCAGCAGCCCGGGGGGCACCCGTGAGGCTGTAGGGGTCGGTGGCCGCGTCCCGGCTGTCGCCGGCCCGCGAGGTCGCCGGGCCGGAGGGCACGCCGTCCGGGTCTCCCCCGGCGGCCGTCCCCGGGTCGGCCGGCCGCATCCCGTCCCCCGTGACCTCGGTGCCCGCCCCGTCCGCCCTGGAGCAGCCGACCACCCCTCCCGCCAGGCCGACCACGACCACCGCCACGACCCCGACCACCCGAACCCTCACCCCCCTACGCTCCCACCCCGCCCCGGCGCCGAGGTCGGAGGTCTCACCGTCCCCTTCCCGCTGCGACCTGGGACAGCAGTTCCTCGACTTCGGCCCGGGTGGGCAGCGACGGCTGTGCTCCCGGGCGGGTGACGGCCAGGGCCCCCGCGGCGCAGGCGCGGCGCACCGCGGCGACGGGATCCGGATCCGCGGTGAGCGAGACCGCCAGGCCCGCGCAGAAGGCGTCGCCGGCCGCATGGGACACGGGCGTCGTCACCTTGGGGCATAGGCCCAATCATCGCGGCACCCGGTGCGCGGTCGGGGCACCTCGTGGAGTGCCTAGCGGCCCCAGCCCGGGATCGCTCGCCGAACACGAACGCTGGGAGCGCCGCGCCTACTCGTCCAGCTTCCACTCGGCGGTGACACGCTCCACCAGTTCGTCGAAGGAGAGCAGCTGCCGCGCGTCCGGCTTCCCCTTCACGTCCGCATCGAGCAGTCCGGCGAGACCCTCTTCCACGGCCTGGAAGTAGCCGGCCGCCGAGTACGGGATGTGCTCCGGGTCCTGCACCGTGGTGACGAAGACGAAGCGGCAGCCACCGCGCTCGGGGCTGACCTCGAAGCTGAGCGACTCCTTCTGCCAGGTGAACGCGAGCAGCCGGCCGGGCTGCACCTCGAGGATCTTGCCCGGATCCGGCTCACCTCCGGGGAACCGCAGTTCCACCGTGCTGCCCGGAGTGAGCTCGTCGTACTCCACCTGACACGCGAACCACGAGGACATCTCCTTGCTGTCGGTCAGTGCCTGCCACACCCGCTCCACCGGGCTGTCGAAGTGGCGCTCCAGGCGCAGCCTGTCGTCGCCCGCACTACCCCGCTGCAGGCGCATGTCGGTCGGGAACTGCCCGTCGAGCGGAAACTGATGGTCGGTCACCGTTTCTCTCTCCCCGCTGTGGTCTTCTGGTCGGTGGCGCGGAGGCGCCGTCATCCCGTCCGCAGAGTCCGGCGGTAGCGCTCGACCGCCTCCGACCCCTGCGGCGCCGGCGGGTGAACAGACTGTCCCGCCAGGTGGTCCGAGGGCCGGAAGACCTCGGACGGTCCGGATTTCCTTGTTGTTCCGCCCGGGTTCTGCTCCAGCCACTCGGACTCTACTTCGCGGCGACGCGGTCGAGCAGGGCGTGGCCGGCGTGCTCGGCGAGCAGAGCCCGCACCCGAGGCCGCATGCTGCGCCGGTAACCGGCGATGTAACGGACGAAACCCCACGTGATGCGGTCGTGAACCCCGTCGCGGTGCTGCCCGCCCCGGTAGCGCCAGCGCCGCTGCACGACCCCCAGCAGACACACCACAGCGGGCAGATCGAGGAACACCACCGTGTCCGCTGCGGCCAGACGGATCGGCAGCGTCGCCGCGTAGTTGCCCTCGACGAGCCACCGGGGCCCGGCGACCAGCCGGTGCTGGAGAGCGGCGAACTCCCCCGGGGACCGGGTGTTCCAGTCCTCGTCGTAGTAGTGCGCGTCCAGGTGGACCACGGGCAGGTCCAGCACCCGGGACAGCTGATGGGACAGCGACGTCTTCCCCGACCCACCGCAACCGATCACCGCGACCCGTCGCACACAGACCCCATGCCACGCAGGGGTCAGGGGGCGGGTTGGGGTTGGTGGAGACGCTGGCTGATGACGGTGGTGACGCCGTCGCGCATGGCGACGCCGTAGAGGGCGTCGGCGGCCTCCATGGTGCGGCGCTGGTGGGTGACGACGACGAGCTGGCTGGTGGCGCGCAGTTCCTCGAGCAGCACGAGCAGCCGCTGGAGGTTCGTGTCGTCGAGGGCCGCCTCGATCTCGTCGAGCACGTAGAACGGGCTCGGCCGGGCCCGGAACAGGGCCACCAGGAAGGCCAGCGCAACCAGGGTCCGCTCGCCGCCGCTCAGCAGGCTGAGCCGCTTGACCGTCTTCCCCGCCGGACGCGCCTCGACCTCGATCCCGGTTTCGAGCAGGTCGTCGGGATCGGTGAGCACGAGCCGGCCCGTGCCGCCGGGGAAGAGCCGGGGCACGACCTCGGCGAAGTGGTGCGCGGTGTCGGCGAACGCCTCGGCCACCACCTGCTCGACCCGCTCGTCGACGTCCCGGATGATCGTCAGCAGGTCCCGCTTGGAGTCCGTGAGGTCCTGCTGCTGCTGGAGCAGGAAGCGGTGGCGCTCCTCCAGGGCCGCGTACTCCTCCATCGCGAGCGGGTTGATGGAGCCCAGCGCGGCCAGCCCGCGCTCCGCCTCCCTGAGGCGTCGGGTCTGGGTGGCGCGGTCGTACGGTTCCGTGAGCGACTCCGGGAGCGTCCCGTCGCCGTCGCTGTCACCGTTACTGGTGCCGTCCCCCGTCGTCCCGTCGTCCCCGCCCGCGGGCTCCCGGACGACGGGCACCGGGACGTCGGGGCCGTACTGGGCGACGAGGCCCGCCACGGTCAGCCCGAAGTCGGCCGACACGTGCTCGGCCAGGGCGTCCAGCCGCATTCGCCGCTCGGTGCGCGCCAGTTCCTCGGCGTGCAGCGCGTCGGCCAGTCGCGTCCGGTCGGTGACCAGGCGTTCGATGTCCCGGGCGGCCGCCGCCAGGGCGGCGCCCGCCGCATCGTGCTCCCTCTCGTGGCGGTCGCGGACCCCGGCGGCGAGCGTGTGCACCCGCAGGGCCTCCTGGACCGCGGTCGCGGCCGCACCGTGGACCGTGGCCGCCACCTGCCGGGCCGCCGCCCGGGCCGCGACCTCGGCCTCGGCCGCCCGCACCGCCCGGTCC
>JBHJOS010000124.1:0-32727 GCA_050329415.1 Kineosporiaceae bacterium | reverse complement strand
CCCCCGCGGCCCCCGCGGCGCCCCGCCCGGTGCCGGGGCAGGCACCGACGTCGGCCTCCGGGTCCGGCACCCCGGTCGGTCGGCCGATGCCACCGCCGCCGATGGGCGGTGGCGCGCCGGCCCCTGCCGCGAGGACCGGCAGGTCGAGGTCGCGGCGTGACGAGAGCCGTCGCCCGGCCCAGGCGCCAGCCCGTGACGGTGGCAACCACGCCGGGCGCGAGTCCTCGTACCAGCTGCCGGCCATCGGCGCGGGAGGGAACAGCGACCGTGGCGGGCCGGGCGCGACCGGACCGGCACGCTCGACCGCCACTCCGGGGCGGGCCTCCTCGGCGGCGGAGCCGGTCACACCGCCTCCGGCCGCGGCCGGTGGGGGGCTCGGCGGGGCCGGTACCCGTCGTGGGCGCCGCGATCCGGCGCCACCGGCCACGCAGGCGCCGGTCCGGCGGGTGCGTGCGCGGCGCCGGGAGCCCGGGGACGGGGCCGTGCCGCTGCGCCTCGCGACGTGGCTCACCCCGGAGGCGGCCGATGGGGAACGAATGTGGCGGCCGGCCCGGACCGTCGCCTCGGTCATCGACGGTCCCACCTCAACCAGGAGGTTCCCATGACGGGTCGACACCGTGACGAACCCGGCAGCGACGCGGTGCCATCCGGCTTGTCGTCGGTCCTGCACGGCTCACGGACCCTCGGGCACCGGCGCGGCCTCGCCGACGAAGCCGCGGACGCGGTGGCCGCGGACCCGGCGCCCGCGGTGGCCGAGGCAACCGAGGCTGAGGCCACGGCTGGTGACAGCCGGGCGGCGCCCGCGGTGACCGCCGCACCGACGATCGCGCGACGCGTGGCACCGGCGCGAGCTGACGCTGCGGCGACCGCCGTCGGCGCGGTGCGCGCCGATCGCCGGGCGGTCCTCTCCATGGCGCAGACCAGGGCGGCCGCCGGTCGCCGGGCGGCGTCGTCGGGTGAGGTGAGCCCGCCGGACGAGGGCGGCGACGCCCCGGCGCCGGAGCGTCCCCGGCCGGTGCTGCGACGCGGCACGATCGGCCCGCTGCACGTCGCCCAGTTCGTCTGCTGGCAGGCCGTCGCGCTCGGCGTGCTCGTCGTGCTCGGCCGTCCGCCCGTCACGATCGCCGTGGTCTCCACGGCCGCGACCGTCGTCGTGCTCCTGTCGGTGGTGCGGGTGCGGGGGCGGGTGGCCGCCGGATGGGTCTGGATCGCCCTCCGCTTCGCCGCCCGGCGCACCGCCGCGGTGGCCACCGCCGGCCAGGAGGCTCCCGAGTCCCTCCCGTCCGCCCTGCTGCCGGGCAGCGTCATCGGCACCCTGGAGCTCGACGGCGAGCGGATCGGGATCATCGAGCATCCGCGCGGGGTGACCGTGGTGTTCGCGCCCGCGCCCGCGCCCGCGCCCGCGCCCGGCGACACCGACGGCGTTGGCCCGGTTCGCCCCCTCTCGCCGACGGCTCTGCTCCGGGCGGTGCCGTCGGCCGGGCCGCCGGTCACGGTGCAGCTGCTGACCCTCACCACTGCTGCGCCACCGGACGACGACGAGGGGCTGGCCGCCCGGGTGTACCGGGGGTTGCGCCCCTCCCGGCCCGCCTACCGCGGCGCGTGGCTGGCCCTCCAGGTCCGCCGGACCGCAGACCGGTGGTCCGACGACGATCTCGCCCAGAGTCTCGGGGAGATGCTGCGGGGGGTGCTGAGGCGCCTCGCCAAGCACGGTGACCGGATCGTGCCGCTCGGGCCGAACGACCTGGCCGAGGTCTTCGCCGCCCTCACCCGCATCCACGGGTCCGGGACGGTGGCCGAGGACTGGCGCGCCTGGCAGGTGCCGCAGGAGTCGCAGGTCACCTACCAGGTGGTCCGCTGGCCCGCCGACGACGGCACCCGGACCGCTGAGGTGCTCGACTCCGTGGCCCTCCTGCCCGGAGCCGCCACCGTGGTCTCACTGGCTGCGCGGCGCCCGGGCCGCCCCCGGCCGGACACGTCGCCGTCGGCCCCCGGGGACCTCGAGATCGAGGTGTCGCTCCGGATCTGCGCCCTGCCTGGGGTGCCGCTCGCGAACGCCTGCGCCGCCGCCGTCACGGCTGCCCGGAATGTGGGCGCGACGCTGCGGCGCCTCGACGGGAGCCAGCGAGCCGGCGCGATCGCCACCAGTCCGTTCGGAGGTTTCTCAGGATGATCGGGATCACGACGTCGACCGACCGCCGGGCCGCGAAGCGGCACCGGATCGGGTTCGATGGGTTGGCGGGCCTGCTGCCTGCGGTGCTGGACACGGGGGTCGTGCTCGGCGTCGCGGCCGGTCGCGGGCGGCAGATCTGCCAGTTCTTCGACCTGCGGGGACCAACGAGCGCCGTCGCCGTGGGACCCCTCGAACTCGGTCAGCACATCGTGTTCCGGACGCTGGGCCTGGGTGCGGTCGTCACCGTGCGGACGACCAGGCCCCGGGCGTGGGGACAGCTCGCCACGGCGGTGAACCTGCCCCGCGACCTGTTGGCCATCCTGCCTGCCGCCGGGCAGGTGTCCGGCCAGGGGACGGCTTCGCGTCCCCACCTGGTCGTCGATGATGCCGCCGACCGGCCGGCCGGTCCGTCCGGGGACGGCGGCTCCACTGCCAGCGGCCGCTGGCAGTGCGACCTGTGGCTGGTCGAGGACGTCTCGCGGGCCGCGGTGGAGGCGGCGCGTGCGGCGGACACCGTGCTCGTGCGGCCGGCGGGCATCCCGGGAGCCGGCCCGCTGGCCGCTGCCTGCGGCATCGACGAACCCATTCTGCCGGCGGACGGGCGGGGCGACCGTGACGTGGCCGTGTTCCGCGGCGGGGCGGTGCGGTGGCTGACGCTGCCGGAGAGTCCGGTGGAGGCCGTCCCCCTCCGGCGGGCGTCCGTGCCGCACCTCCGGGCGGAGCGAAGGACCGAGCAGGACCGCTGACACGGCCCGGCCCGGGTCCTTCGGCCGCCCGGCTCCGGCCCCGTGACGCGTGCGGAGGGTCGGCCCAGGGCCGTCAGGCGCGGATGGTGAGCATCGGTCAGCGGACGAAGACGGCGTCCAGGTCCTCGCGCGCCAGCATTCGCAGCTCGGCGATCTCGGGCTGGCGCCCCAGCATCCGCAGCCGCTGTGACTGGGTCTTGCGCATCTCTTCGAAGAGCTTGCGCGCCTCGCGGGCGTTGCCGAAGTTGGGTCCCCGTTCGACCGTGTCGAAGTGGCGGTGCACGCCATCGACGAGGTCGGGCAGCATCTCGTAGTCGTCGCTCGCGGCCATCCGCTGGATGATCTGCACGAGGTCGCCGGTGTCGTAGTTCGCGAACTCGATGGTCTTGGAGAACCGCGAGGCCAGACCGGGGTTGGCGTCGAGGAAGTCCAACATCTCCCCGGTGTATCCGGCCGCGATGACCGCGATCTCGTGACGGTGGTCCTCCATGAGCTTGACCAGGGTGTCGATCGCCTCCTGGCCGAAGTCCCCACCGCTGCCCATCGTCCGGGACAGGGTGTACGCCTCGTCGATGAAGAGGACGCCGCCCTTGGCATCCTCGAACGCCGTCGCCGTCTTCTCGGCGGTGTGGCCGAGGTACTGCCCGACCAGGTCACGGCGGGCCACCTCACGGAACTGGCCCTTGGGGAGCACGCCGAGAGAGGCGAGCAGCTTGCCGTAGACCCGCGCGACGGTCGTCTTCCCGGTGCCGGGGGCGCCGGCGAAGATCAGGTGATGACTCATCGCGCTGACGCCGAGCCCGGCGTGGCGTCGCCAGGTGTTGACCTGGATCTCGTCGATGAGGGAACGGACCTCGTGCTTGACGCCGTCCAGCCCGACCATGCCGTCGAGCTCGGCGAGCAGTTCCCCGACCGCTGCCTCGTCCTGCTGCGGGCCGGAGGAGGACACGCCGGCCGCCACACCGCGGCTGGACTCCACGACCGTCGCGGTGGACCCCGGGTGCAGGAGGATGCCCGGTCGCGCCGTGTTCGCGGTGGAGCAGTCCTCCACCGTGCCGCCGCAGTCGGCCCCGATCTCGATCCCGGCGGCCGGGGTGTCCGACACCCGGCAGCGGCGCAGCCGCGGCGCCGACCGGGCGGCGGCGGCGATGCCGGGGCCGCCGGTCCGGCTCACGCTGCAGCCGTCGAGTTCCGGGGTGGCGTACTGATAGGCGTAGAGGCCGCGCCCGCCGCACTCGGTCACGGTGGTGTTCCGGAGCACCGGATCGGCACCCATGCTGACCAGGACGCCGTCGTCCAGGGCGCCTCGGACGATCGAGTCCACCACCGTCGCCGCGGCGTCGTCGACGGCGAGCCCGACCTGGCCGCCCTCGATCGTCACCCGGTCGAGGAACAGTTCGGTGCGGGCGGTCACGGCGACGACGGTCCCGCCCGCCGCCCTGACGGTGCACTGCTCCAGCCGCACCGTGGCACCGCGGGCACCGACGGCCCCGGCCACGCCGGCGTCGAGGGTGAGCGACTGCAGCGCGACCGATCCCCGGTCGCACCACACGAGCAGGTCCTCGGGCAGTTCCGGCCGCAGCACGACCGTGTCCGGTCCCTCTGCGGCCTGCACCGTGAGCGAGGCCCCGTCGACCGTGATCGTGCCCTCGTACTCACCGGGCGACAGCACGACGACATCGCCATCCGCGGCGGCTTCCAGGGCGTCCGCCAGGGTCGGATAGGCGCCTCGCCTGTCGGCGGCAACGAGCAGGGTACGGGACATCGGCTGCGCTCCGATCAGGTCGCTGCGAGGTCCGGCGGACCCCGGCTTCAACGATAGATCTGGGCGAACGGCCGGCGTCAGGACCGGCGACCGAGGGTTCACCTGGTTCCGGCCGCTCCGCCCCGCGTTTCACCCCCGGGCCGCGACCTCGTCGATGATCTGCCGGGCGAACACGTGGGCGTGGGCGCCGGTGCGGCCCGTGACGAGGTCGCCGTCCACCACCACGTCGGCGTCCACGTAGTCGGCGCCCATGTTGACGACGTCTCCGTGGAGGTTGTTGTGACAGGTCACCCGCCTGCCCTTGACCAGGTCGGGGGCCGGGGCCAGCAGCCACATGCCGTGGCAGATCACGCCCTTGACGATCGTCGGCTCGGCGAAGGCCCGGCGCAGCAGGGCCGTGGCCTCGGGCAGGCGCGTGACGTCGTCGGTCCACCGCAGGCGGTCCGAGACCATGCCGGCCGGCACGATGATCGCGTCGTAGGAGCGCAGTTCGTCGTCGCTCATGCCCTCGAACGTCTCGGTGGCGGTGAAGGGCGCGCGATACTCGTGCCCGGTGAAGGTCAGCGACGGCTGACCCCACAGCTTCGTGAGGAAGTGCAGCTCGGCGCCCTCCTCGGGGAAGCGGTACCGGTAGTACCAGATCTCGTGCTCGTAGAAGTCGCTCTCGACGAGGACTCCGATCTTCTTCCCGGGCAGCCTCGGGCGCGATCCGGCCACGATTTCTCTCGCCTCCCCGCTCAGACCTTGTACCGGGCCTTGACGTCCTCGGCGAAGCCGAGGTAATCGCGCAACGGCCACACGACCTCGAACTCGAGGTACTCGCGCATGGGGAGGCGGCCCAGGGCGGTGCGGTCGAGCTCCTCGATCGACTCGACGTCCACGACGGCGATGACCCGCTTCTGGGCGGCGACCTTCCAGATGCCGACGACCAGCCCGGACTCGATGGTCTCCTTCGCGTGGGCGGTCTCCTGCTCCTCGACCTCCCACAGGTCCTCCAGCGAGATGCGCCCCTCGTGGTTCCAGCGCATCTGGACGTAGAACAGCATGATTCGCTCCTTACAGCCGGTCGGTGATGAGAGAGACGACGGACAGGACGGGGCCGAAGGACTCCCGTGCCACCTGCAGGGGGGTCTTGCCGTCGTGGCCGCGGACGTCCAGCCGGGCACCGGCCTCGACGAGGACGCGGGCGCAGTCGGCGTAGCCGTGCCACAGGGCGTCGTGCAGCGGGGTGTACCCGTTGGTGATCCCCTGACGATCGAGGTCGATGCCGGGCTGCGCGACGAGGATGCGGACGATGTCGGCGTGGCCGTTGTAGGTGGCCTTGTGCAGGGGGACGGCGCCGAACGTCGGTTCGGTGGCGTTGACGTCGGCGCCCGCCGCGCACAGCACCTCGACGATCTCCGCGTGCCCGTCGCGGGCCGCGACCAGCAGCGGGGTGTGGGCGTCGTTGAAGCCGTTGACGATCGGGAACCGGGCGTCGGCGGCGGCGCCGCGGGCCAGCAGCGCCCTCACGGTCTCGACCGCGCCGCGGGCCACCGCCGACATCAGGAGGTGGCCGGCGACGGCGTTCTCGTCGGCCAGGCGCCGCCTGGCGACGAGGTCGGCGGCGGCCCGCAGCCGATCGGCGCCCACCGCGTTGGCGCCCTGCTCGAAGTCCAGGTGCTGGGTGAACGAGAACCCGTACCGGGTGACGCCGTTCAGCGACGCCCCCCGGTCCAGCAGCTCGGCGACGATGTCCGGCTGCTTGAACCACACGGCGTCCATCAGGGGCGTGTGACCCGTGGCGGCGGCGACCGCGTCGACGAAGGCTCCGGCCTCCAGCAGGGCCCGGACCACCTCGACGTCGCCGCCCTGGCAGGCCTTGTGCAGGGCCGTCGCTCCCCCGGCGGCGTCGGCGGTGTACACGTCGGCGCCGGCGTCCAGGAGCAGCCCGACGAGGTCCGCCCGGCCGTGGCAGGCGGCGACCATGAGGGGGGTGAGGCCGTCGCGGTCGCGCTCGTCCACGCTGGCCCCCGTCTCCAGCGCCGCCCGGACGCCGTCGGGGCTGCCGGTGCGGACCGCGTCGACCACCGCGGCGCTGCGTGGCCGGGGCACCGTCCGGCCCGGCGCGGTCGCGCTCAGCACGGCCGGGACTCCGCCCAGGCCCGGTCGACGTCGTCCAGGGGGTACCCGAGCACATACTGCTCGGCCAGCTTCCCGTCCCGGACGGTCCACAGGTCGGTGTTCATCCAGCGCCCCCGGGTGGGCGACAGGATGTGGAGCTGGAACACGATCGTGTCGCCGTCCGCGAGGAACTCGAACGTCGGGCCGGCGACGATCGCGCCGTGGTTCGCCGGAGCGAAGATCGTCTTCTGGGCGGCGATGATCGCGTCCTTGCCGACGTGGCGGTAGGGACCCGGGCCGTCGAAGTAGGGGAAGTTGTGCACCAGGACGGCGTCGTCGGTGTACGTGTCGTGCACCAGGCCGTCGATGTCCTGCTCGGCGATGTAACGCATGTGGGTCTCGTAGACCTCACGAAGGTCGCCGGCCGGCCGGCGCGGGGCCGGCGCGGTGCCGCCTGCGGTGCCGGCGATGCTCTGGGTCGTCACGTGGTCTCCCTGAAGGTCGGGCCGATCACCCAGTTCTCCCGGGTGACGAGCTGGTGGCGGTGCCGGGGGTCGAGGAAGCGGTCGTGGTCGGCCGCCACGGCGGCGTACTCGGCCGAATCGAGCGCGGTCGCGACGGCGTCGGGGGAGTCGAACCAGAGCTGGAAGGCGACGTCGAGGACCGCCTCGCCGACCGCGTACGCGCCGTCGCGGACGTGGCCCTGGACGACCCGGCGGACTCCCGGCAGCTCGCCCAGCAGGGGCTGGTGGACGGCGAGTGCGTAGCGGCGGAAGGTCTCCAGCGGGATCCCCGCCCGTCGCTTGGCCAGCCAGAACACCTTGACCCAGGAGCGACCGGCCGACAGCGGCTCGCTGCCGGCCAGCTCGTGGGGCTCGGTGTCGAGGGCCACCGTGCGCCAGAACGCCGCCCACCTCGGCTCGTCGCGGCGGGCGCCGTCGAGGAACTCGGGGGTCTGCAGCGACGCCAGCTGGTCGGCCTCGTCGCGCAGCCAGATCTCCGCCACCCCGCTCCACGGCGGGTTCTCGTCGTCCGGGCCGAAGGGGACCCGGGTGTCCACCACGTAGCGGCGGATCTGCGGGATCTTCGCGGCGAAGTCGACGGCGTGGCGGTGGACCCAGTAGTCGCAGAACTCCTTCTCGGTCAGCCCCGGCCGCGGAGCGGCGAAGATCAACTGATGGATCACTGGCCGCACCTCACTCCGACGAGCTCCGGATGGACGTCACCCTCGACGACCACGTCGAGCAGCACCGGGCCGCGCTCGTCGAGGGCGTCGTCCAGGGCGGAGCCGATCTGCTCGGACTTCTCGACGCGGATGCCCGTCACGCCCATCGACTCGGCGAGGGTGTCGAACCGGATGGGCGGCTCCGACAGGTCGAACGCCGTCGGGTAGTCGCTGCGGTCCAGGCCCTGTTCCCGCCACCAGGCGCCGATGTTGGACTGCAGGAGCCGGTACGACCGGTTGTTGCAGACCACGAACACGGTGTCGACCCGGTGCCGGGCCGCCGTCCACAGCGCCTGGGCGGTGTACATGGAGCCGCCGTCGCCGGACACCCCGACCACGGTCCGCTCGCCGACGGCCAGCTTCGCGCCGATCGCCCCCGGGAACCCGATGCCGAGCGACCCGCCGCGGGTGAGCAGGTGCCGTCCCGGCGCCGGCGCCGGCCGGTACCGCGTGAGCGCCGGGGAGTTGGTGAGCGCCTCGTCCACGACGACGGCGTCGTCGTCGAGTCGCCGGGCCAGGGCCTCGGCGAACTCGCTGAAGTCCAGCGGCCGGCGGCCCCGGCGCCCGGCGTCGGCCGACCTGGCCGCCACCGAGTCCCGTTCCTTGGCGGCGGCCATGGCGGCGACCCGGGCGCGCCCGGTCCGGCGCGCTTGCTCGGGCATCGTGTCGTGCAGCCGGCGGGCGAGGGCGGCGAGGGTGCGCCGGGGATCGGCGGCGACCGCGGTGTCGACCCGGTGGTTCTTCGCGATCGCGTCGGTGTCGAGGTCGACGTGCGCGACGTGGGCGTCCGGGCGGAACACCTCGCCCAGCTCGGGGAACACCTCCGGCACCACGTAGGTGCCCACGACCAGGACGACGTCGCCGTGCTGGAGGATCGGCAGGCTGTGGGAACCGAACATGTGCCCGGTCGACCCCTGGTGGCACGGGTGCGTGTGCGGCAGGGTGACCTCCCCGGCGTCGGCGTCCCACACCTGCGCCCCCACCAGCTCGGCGACCGCCGCCAGCTCGGCGTGGGCTCCCGAGAAGGCCACCCCGTCACCGGCGAGGATCACGGGGCGTTCCGCGGCGGCCAGCCGGCGGGCCAGGTCGGCGATCACCGTGTCGTCGGGTGCGACCCGGGTGTCGGGCACGACCGTGGGCACGACGCGCTCGGTGCAGTCGGCGTCGAGCACGTCGGCCGGCAGGCACAGGTACACCGGACCGGTCGGCGGCGTGGCGGCGATCTTGATGGCGCGCCGGACCATCCGCAGCACCGACGCCGGGTCGCTCACCTGGGCTGCCCACTTGGTGACCGGGCGCGCCATCCCCACCAGGTCGCCGGCCATCTGCGCGGCCATGGGCTGGTACCGGACCCCGGCGTCACCGCCGATGACGACGAGCGGGGCGTGGCCCCGGTGCGCCTGGTACAGGGCCCCCACGGCGTTGCCCAGGCCGGGCGTGCTGTGGATCTGGACCAGGGCGGGGCGGGACCCGGCGCGGGCGTAGCCGTCGGCCGTCATGACGGCGACCGTCTCGTGCAGGGTCAGCACGTACTGCAGGTCGGGGACGTGCCGCAGCTCGTCGAGCAGGCCCTGCTCGACCGTGCCGGGGTTGCCGAACATCCGGTCGAAGCCGTCGGCGGCGAACTGTTCCAGGACCGCCAGGCGACCGGGGCGGGGCGAGGTCACCGGCTCACCACCCGTGGCGGCGCAGGCCGCGCTCGAGGACCTCGACGAGGATGCGGCCGCACTCCCGGGAGCTGGCGGTCGACCGGCTCGTGAGGAACGGCCCGTCCACCACGACGGAGGTCCGGTGGCCGACGTTGCCGATGAACTGCCCGTCGGGGCCGACCGCGTCCCGCAGGATGTGCTCCAGGGGGTAGAAGGGCGGCCCGAAGTTGATCCAGCCGTCGCCGAATCCGGTGTGCGACCCGTCGAGGGCGTGCGGGCCCTCGAAGCCGGTGCCGTCGGCGTAGTCGTAGTCCAACGGGTGCCCGGTGACGTGCCGGCCGGCGATGATGCTGCGCTTCTCGCGCAGGTCGCGGGCGAAGGCGAGGGTCGCCACGCCGTAGCACTCGGCCGCCACCGGCTTGTCCAGCTTGACGAAGCCCAGGACGAGTTCGTGCAGCCGCGAGTTGTTGGCCAGGTCGACCATCGCGCCGCTGCCCCCCACGATGACGAGCGCGTCGTACTCGCTCAGCTCACGGCCGACGATCTCGTCGAGGCGCGCGAAGTACGCCTCCAGGTCCCGCAGGTAGGTGGGGGAACTCGGGTAGGGACGGGCGGGCACCCAGTCGGCGAGGTTCAGCGGCTTGTCGAGGCGGTCGGACTCCGCCAGCGCTCGCGTCTGCGCCGCCGTCTCGGCGGTCGTGACCGGGCGGCCCAGGGGTGGGTCGACGTAGCCGGGGTCCATGCTGACGGTCAACGGGGTGGGCCGGGCACCGGTCGGGGTGCAGAACGTCACGCGGTAGCCGGCCGCGTCGCAGGCCTCGAGCGGGCCGACGAGCTCCTCGCCCCAGTACCCCCACTCGGAGACGACGAACAGGACGTGTTTCATGGGAAACCTCCGGGTTCGGTGATCGGTCGGTCTGGCGGTTCGAGCGGGGTGCGCGGGTCAGGCGAGCGTCAGCGCGGCGCCGTAGCCCAGCGCGCCGACCAGGAAGGCGGGGGAGCGGGCCACGTCCGGCTGGCGCACGTGGTGCTGGAAGACGTTGAGGATGAGCAGCCCGGCCAGGACGGCCCGGGACAGCGTGAGGACGGCCCCCTCCGGCTGCCAGAAGGCGCCGAGGACACCGCCCGCCACCAGCGCCACGAGCAGGGTCGGTCGTCCCCATCGCCGGTGGAGCGTGCCGTGGGACAGGGCGTTCTCCCGTTCGGACAGGGCGAGGTGGATGGCGAGGACCGACGTCACCGCGACCATCGCCAGGGCCCCGTCGCGGTGGTGGTGGATGAGCAGCAGGCCCACCTGGAGGTTGGCCGCCGAGTGGGCCACCAACATGAGGACGAAGGCGGCGTCGACCCCGGCCGGGGCGTCGTCCCGCCCGCCCCCGTGGCCGCGCCCCCTGCCCGGGGCCTCCGCCATGACCAGCAGCAGCATGCCCAACAGGCACGCCAGCCACGCGGGTTCGGCGAGCCCGACCGCGCCGAGCGGGTGGTCCGTGGTGAGGTCGGCCTCGGCCTCCGCCACGGTGGGCAGCAGGTCCACCACGACGTAGGCCAGCAGGCATCCCTCGGCGAGCTGGGCGAAACGACGGCCGAACCGCCCGTCCAGCACCGTGAGCCGGTGCCCGGCGAGGTGCACGGCAGCGAGCACCGCGACGGCGACGACGGCGTCGATCCGCAGGTCGGTGGCCCAACCCGCCACGACCTGCTCCGTGGCCGCCGCCATCGCCCGCGCCCCCTCGTCGTCAGTCACCCCGTCACCGGCCGCTCGCCCGGACCGTCACTCGATGACCACGGACTCGCCCAGCTCGACGTCGTCCAGCGGGCGCCTCGCCTCGGGCACCAGCCCACGGATCCGCACCGGGGTGCCCAGGCCGAGCCGCTGGCAGGCGAAGGCGATGGCACGTGCCGCGGCCGGGCTGAGCGACTCCACCTCGGACATGTCGACCACGACCGCGCGGGGGCCGACCCGGTCCGCACCGTCCCGGTCCGCACCGTCCCGGTCCGCACCGTCCCGCACGCCGTCCAGCGCGCCGTCCAGCACCGACCGCAGGCGGTCGAGGACCGAGTCGTCGAGGGTGCCCGCGAGGGTCGCCGTGGCGACGCCGTCGGCGACGTCCAGGCGCAGGTCGGCCGTGGCCGCCGTGACCGGCACCAGTTCCACCCGGACCGTCGGGCGGCTGAGGCCGTCGGGGATCCGGACGGTGAGCCGGTCGGCGTCGAACGACCGGCTCGCCTCCCCGTCGATCCACACCCGGGCGATCCGCACCCGACCCGGCGGCAGCAGGTCCGGTGCCACGTGCAGGGTGCGGTCGGGCAGGGTGTCGGCGTACGGCTTGAAGTGCAGGTCCAGCGGATGGCCGTGCACCAGCAGGTTCGTGTACGTGGCCGCGAGGTAGCACAGCTCGAAGCTGTGGTACCCGGCCATCGAGTGGCTGCCCTTGAGGCGCTCGGTGCCCATGAGGTAGGGCGTGCCGTCGGCGAGGACGTTGAAATACACCCCGCCCGCGTCGTGGTCGAGGAAGAACGCGTTGTAGAAGGCGGCCGCCTCGCGTGCCCGCCGGAGGTACGTCCCGTCGTCGGACTGGGTGCCGGCCAGGATGAGGTAGGCGAGGATCGCCTGCTCCTGCTGCCACCACGCCTTGCGGTCGTGCCAGGCGAAGGGGAAGAACCGGTCGCCGTCGCGCTTGGTGCGCTCGACCACGTCGTACCAGCCGCCGCGCTGCAGGTCGCTGCCCGCCTCGGGCATGACCTCGGCGATGCGGCGGGCGAACGCGGTGTACGCCTCCCGGGGGGCCAGCGACTGCACCCGCGACAGGTTCCAGGCGATCTTGAGGTTGTGGCCGACCACCGCCCGGTTCTGCTGCCACCCCCACGACTGGTCGTGCGACCAGTCCTCGTGGAAGCGCTCGTTGACGAAGGGGCTGTGCTCGTAGTCGCCGAAGTGCTCGACGATGGTGTCGGCCGTGGCGGTCAGCATGTCCGTCCACCGGCGCTCCCCACCGGTCGCGGCCACGACGTTGATGAGGTAAGCGGGGGCGTGGTCGCCGACGGAGTTCCAGTTCTTCCGGGCCCGGTCCTGTCCCAGGGCCGCCGCGCGCGGGTCGAACGTCACGGGGTCGACGTGGCTGAAGTACCCACCCGCCGTGGCGTCCAGGAAGTACGTGTCGAAGAACTCCACGGACGCCTCGACATCGGACAGGACCGCGGGGTCGCCGGTGGCCCGGAAGGTCTGCACCGGACCGGCCAGGGCGTAGATCTGCTCGTACAGCGGGACGGCGTGGTAGTCGTCGCCGAACTCCGAGGCGATGAGGCGCCGCTTCGCGCCGTCGGCGGTGAGGTCCATGGCGTGGAACCAGTACCGGGCACCGGTGTCCCCGTCGGTGGCGCCGAAGTGCTGCCGCAGGTACTCCGTGCCGGTCTCGGCGGCGTGCAGGTACCGCTCGTCCCCGGTCAGCAGGTACGCCGAGGCGAACCCGTAGACGAGCCGGGAGATGGTGTCGCACTCCTGGCGGTGGGTGTCCTCCTCGGCGAGTTCGCCGTCGGCGGTCAGCGCCGAACGGTAGCGCGACCAGTCGACGGCCCCGTCCCGGAACTCGGCGTGCAGGTAGAAGTCCGCGAGGGCGCGGATCTGGTCCACCCACCACGTGCGGTCCTCGAAGCGCAGGGTGTCGTCGGTCTCGCCGGGCAGGACCACGTGCTTGGCCTCGAACCGGGTCCCGGTGGGCTGGGGCAGGAACGTGCCGTGGACGAACACCAGGCGTCCGGGGGCGAGGCCCGCGGCCAGTGCCGCGCCGGCGTCGCGGTAGTCCTCCCCGAGGTTGCGGACGTACTCGGCGGAGGTCAGCGGCCCGATCTCGGCCGTGTAGACCCGGGCGTCCACGGTCTCCACGGTGAGGGTGCCCGGCCGGGCCGCCGTCGCGGGGGAGTGGTCGCGGACGTAGCCCATGACCAGATCGGACACGGTGAAGTCGAGGGCGTTGCTGGTGCTCACGAAGGTCTCCTGGTCAGCGAGGGGTGGACACGAGGACGACGACTGACCGGGGGGTGGCCAGGTACGAGGTGGCATCGAGGGGCTGTTCCCGCCCGGGGTCGCAGACGTCCGTCCCGGGGGCCAGCGCCGTGTCGACGGCGCGGGACCACCGGCGTTCCGGGACGTCGGGGAGGGCGAAGTCCAGCGCCTGGTCGGACATGTTGGCGATCACGTGCAGGTCCGCGGCGTCGCCCGCGCCGGCGAGGGTGAACGCCAGGGCCTGCGCGCCGGGGTCGTCCCAGCCGGGGGCGTCCAGGAGGCAGCCGTGCCAGGCGATGTCCCGGAGTCCCCGCTCGTTGACCGAGCCGTCGAAGTAGCGCGTGCGGGTGAGGGCGGGGTGGGACCGCCGGAACGCGATCATGCCTCGGGTGAACCGGAGGACGTCGTCGTGGGCGGTGACGTCGTCCCAGTCGAACCAGGACAGGGGGTTGTCCTGGCAGTAGGCGTTGTTGTTGCCCCCCTGGGTGCGGCGGACCTCGTCACCCATGTTGATCATGGGGACGCCCTGGGCGAGCAGCAGCAGTGCCAGCAGGTTGCGGACCTGGCGCCCGCGCAGCCGCTGGACGTCGGGGTCGGTCGAGGGGCCTTCGACCCCGCAGTTCCACGAGGCGTTGTCGTCGACACCGTCCCGGTTGCCCTCGCCGTTGCCCTCGTTGTGCTTGCGGTCGTAGGTGACGAGGTCGTTCACGGTGAACCCGTCGTGGCAGCTGACGAAGTTGACGCTGTTCACGGGTGCCCGCCCGCCGGCTTGGTAGAGGTCGGCCGAGCCGGCCATCCGGGCCGCCACCTCGCCGACGATCCCCGGCGTGCCGGCGACGAAGCGGCGGATCGTGTCGCGGAAGCGGCCGTTCCACTCCGCCCAGCGGTACCCCGGGAAGTAGCCGACCTGGTAGAGCCCGGCGGCGTCCCAGGCCTCGGCGATGACCTTGGTGTCGAGGAGCTCGTCGGACAGCTCGATGTGCCAGATCAGCGGGGGGTGGGCCATCGGGGCGCCGTCCTCGCCCCGGGTCAGGACGGACCCCTCGTCGAACCGGAAGCCGTCGACGTGCATCTCGGTCACCCAGAAGCGGAGGCAGTCGACGATGAACTTCTCCACCGCGGGGTGGTTGGCGTCGAGGGAGTTCCCGCAGCCGCTGTAGTCCATGTAGTACTGGCGGTCGCCGGGGACGGTGAAGTAGTAGACCGAGTTGTCGATGCCCCGGAAGGAGATCGTGGGCCCCTGGTGGTTGCCCTCGCTGGTGTGGTTGAAGACCACGTCGAGGATGACCTCGATGCCGGCCCGGTGCAGCGCCTTCACCATGTCCCGGAACTCCCGGATGTGGTCTGCCGACCCGGGGGCGGCGCAGTACCCGGCGTGCGGGGCGAAGAAGCCGACGGTGGAGTATCCCCAGTAGTTGGTCAGCGGCTCACCGGTCACCGGGTTCGTCCCGCCGACGTCGGAGGGGTCGAAGTGCAGCACCGGCAGCAGTTCGACGGCGGTGACGCCGAGCTCCGTCAGGTACGGGATCTTCTCGACGATGGCGCTGAACGTGCCCGGGGCGGCGACACCGGACGTCGGGCTCCGGGTGAAGCCCCCGACGTGCATCTCGTAGACGACGGACTCGGCCATGGGCCGGCGCAACGGTGCGTCGCCCTCCCAGTCGTAGTCGTCGAGGTCGACCACCACCGCGCGCATGGCCGTCGCGACGTTGTCGTCGGGGCGGCATGCGGCCCCCCGGTCCCACAACCGGTCGTCGACCGCGTGGGCGTAGGGGTCCAGCAGGACGGTGGCCGGGCGGTAGCGGTGGCCGTCGCGGTGCAGGGCCTCCTCACCCGCAGGGCCGTGGACGCGGTAGGCGTAGCCCGCCCCTGGCCGCAGGCCGTGCAGGTGCACATGCCAGAAGTGGAAGGTGTTGTTCTCCTCGGGGGTCAGCCGCACCACCTGGGACGGCTCGTGATCCGCGGGGTCGTCGAAGACGAGGAGTTCGACGAGGTCCGCGTGCTCGGCGTAGAGCGCGAAGTTCACGCCGTCCGGATCGACGGTGGCGCCCAACGGGTGGGCACGGCCGGGGGAGACCTTGTAGGGACCAGGGGCGAGGGTGTCGACGCGCGGCACACAGGGGTCATCGGCGGGCTCGCGGGTTCCTTGAGCGGTGGTCGCCGAAGGCCGCCCGACCCCCGGACGACAACCCCAGCACTACCCACAGGACGAACGGCAAGGAGGCCCTGGCACGACATCGGGAGAAGCGGCACGATACTTCCATCGCTTACGAACTCTCCGCCTGGTTCCTCGCCTCGTCGATGTTCCCGGCCGCCGACCACCCGGTCCCGGGTTCCCTGGGCGCATCGCCCGAGGGGCACGGTGCGACCACCGCCGCCGGCCTGCCCCGGCGGCGACCGATGGCCCACCACGTCCCGGGCGCCGACGACCGGTGGCGCACCGGCCGCGGGCGGGACGCGGGAGCGGTCCGCCGGACCCTCACCGCCTACCAGCAGGGCCTGCACCGGCGGCGTCGCCGGGCCGGCTCCTCGCTCGACAGCGCCCCGCACCCGCAGACCACCGGCTCCGGGCGTGGGGACGACTCCCGGGCAGCGGAGCCGACCCGGTGAGCACGCCTCGGCGGGCCGCGTCGCCGGACGAGCCCGGGGGACGCCCGCTGAGCCCGGCGGCCGTCGCCACGGGGCCCGACGCCCTCGCCGGGCACGCCTGGCTGGTCGAGGCCTTCGTCCGCCGCACCCCCGGCGTCACCCACGCCCAGGTGGCCACCGCCGACGGGCTCGTCCTGGCGGCGTCGGCCCGCGAGCCCGCCGACCGCAGCGACCGGCTCGCCGCCGTCGCCGCCGGACTCACCAGCATCGCCCACGCCGCCGCCCACGTCGTCGGCGGACACCTGCTCCAGACCACGATCGAGATCGACACCGGCCTCGTCGTCGTCCGTCCCCTTCCCGGCCGGGGCTCCGGCACCGTCCTCGCCCTCACCCGCCCCGACGCCGACCCCGACGACATCGGGTACGAACTCACCCTCCTGGCCCGCCGCATCCACCGGGCACTGGGCGACGGCGGCCCCGCCGACCACCCGGGCCCCCCGGCCGTCACCCCGCTGCGATGACGACCCGCTCGGCTCAGGCGGGTCGCGCGAGCGTGAGCGCGTAGTCGCCTTCCGCGTCGAGGTACTGCTCGGTGACGACGAACCCGGCGGCGGCCAACTCGTCACCGATGCCGGCGGGACGGAACTTCGTCGAGATCTCGACCCGGATCTCCTCGCCCGACTCCAGATCCAGGATCATTCCGGCGCCGGGGACCCGGACCCGCTGCGGCATCTCGGCCCGCAGCCTGAGGTCCATCCGCTCCATGCGCGGGTCCCAGAAGGGGATGTACGAGAAGGCCTCGAGGTCGAAGTCCGCGTCGAGCGCGCGGTTGAGGACTCCCAGGGAGTTCTTGATGAACGCCTCGGTGACCCCGGCGGAGTCGTCATAGGCGGCGATCAACCGGTCCGGCGCCTTCACGAGGTCGGTGCCGAGCAGCAGGGAGTCGCCGGCGTCCAGGGAATCCGCCAGGGCACCGAGGAGCGCACCGCGCTCCTCGGTGTAGAAGTTGCCGATGGTGCCGCCGAGGAACGCGACGAGCCGCCGGTCCCCGCGCGGGAGGTCGCCGAGATGCAGGACGAAGTCGCCGACCACCGCTTCGATCCGAAGCCCGGGGTACTCCGTGGACAGCGTGTCGGCCGCGTGGCGCACGGTGGCGGCCGAGACGTCCACGGGGATGAACCGCTGCAGCTGTCCTGTCGCGGCGAGGGCGTCGAGCAGGGTGCGGGTCTTGTCGGACGTCCCGCTGCCCAGCTCGACGAGGGTCGTGGCGCCGGAGCGGACCGTGATGTCGGCGGCGTTCGCCCGCAGGATCTCCCGCTCGCGTTCGGTCGGGTAGTACTCGGGCAGGCGCGTGATCTGGTCGAAGAGATCCGAGCCGTGGTCGTCGTAGAGCCACTTGGGCGGGAGCATCCGCGGCCGCCCGCCGAGCGAGCGCCGCACGTCGCGGGCCAGTGCGCCCGACCCCCAGTCGGGGTCGGCCAGGATCTGGACCGTCGGCTCCGTCGGCTCCGTGCGTTCCGGGCGGGCCGTCACGGGGCGACCCGCGGCATGCCGCCGTCGGCGAGGCGGACCCCGCTCAGCGCCCACCGGGCGGCATGCGGGAAGAAGTTCCGGTACGTGGTCCGGGCATGGCCGGGCGAGGTGAGCGCGCACCCGCCGCGCAGCACCATCTGGTTCGACATGAACTTGCCGTTGTACTCGCCGATCGCCCCGGCGGGGGGGTGGAAGCCGGGGTACGGGTGATACGCCGACGAGGTCCATTCCCAGCAGTCCCCGGACAGCTGCCGAGGTCGCCCGGTGGCGCGGCCCGCGGCCCGCGGATGGAAGGTCCGGGTGTCGGCGAGGTTGCCGGTGACGGGGCCGCCGTCGGCGACGGCTGCGTGCTCCCACTCGAACTCCGTGGGCAGGCGCTTTCCCGCCCAGGTGGCGTATGCCTCGGCCTCGTAGAAGCTCACGTGGCTGACGGGCAGTCCGGGGTCCACCGGCCAGGTGCCGTGGAGCGTGTGCTCGAACCAGTGCCCGTCCCGCTCGACCCAGTAGAGCGGTCCCCGCCACCCGTCCGCCCTGACCCGCGCCCAGCCGTCGGACAGCCACAGCTCGTGCCGGGCGTATCCGCCGTCGGCCATGAACTCCCGCCACTCCCCGTTGGTGATCAGGCGGTCCGCGATCCGGTACGGCTCCAGCCAGACCCGGTGCCGCGGCTGCTCGTTGTCGAAGGCGAAGCCGTCGCCGTCGTGGCCGACCTCGACCAGGCCGCCGCCGACGTCCACCCAGCCCAGGCGGTCGGGTTCGGACGGGGGCGTCGGCGTGCCCGCGTAGACCGGCTCGAGGGGGTTGCGCGACAGGACGTGCTTGATGTCCATGAGCAGCAGTTCCTGGTGCTGCTGCTCATGGTGGAAGCCCAGCTCCACCGTTCCGGCGATCTTGGCAAGGGTCCCCTCGTCGAGTCGCGAGACGAGGTCGCGGACCCGGTCGTCGACGTTCGCCCGGTAGTCGCCCACCTCGTGGGCACCCGGCCGGCTGATGTGCCCGCGGTCCTGGCGGGCGTACCGCGGGCCGACGGCCTCGTAGTAGCTGTTGAAGAGGAACCGGTAGCGGTCCTGGAACGGTGCGAACCCGGCCTCGTGTCCGGCCAGCAGGAAGGTCTCGAAGAACCAGGTGACGTGGGCCCGGTGCCACTTCGTCGGCGAGACGTCCGGCATCGTCTGGACCGTCTGGTCCTCCGGGGACAGCGGTGCGGCCAGGGCCTCGGTGTGGCCCCGGACTTCGTCGAACCGGGCGAGGAGCTGCTCCCTGTCGTGCGCGGTGGTCATCGCGGGCCTCCGGAAGGTCGTCAGCCCGACGGTAGGTCGGCCATGGCGAAGGGTATCGCCGGTCCCCGTGACGAATCCGTGACATCGGTGCCCGAGTTGTCGACCGGCGGCGGGCATCACCGAGCCGGACGGTGCCGGACGGAGCCGGACGGACCCGCATGATCGTGACTACGCACCCGAGTCCGTGATCCACTGACCATTTGGATCATCGAGTCGGGTGCGTAGTCACGATCATGCGGACCCACCCGGCACCGGCCGCGGTGTCCGTCAGGGGCCTAGAGCCCCAGGCACTCGTTGACGTAGTTGGCGAAGGTCTCTTCCGTGGACGGGTACATCTGGTCCGGGTGGAACAGACCGGCTAAGTACAGGCAGTCCGAGAAGATGCGGAACAGATCGAACAGGGCCGCGGACGACCCGGCCGGTGGCGCGAGATCCTCGATGCAGCGGGTCATCGCCGCACCGCTCTCGCGGGCGCCGGTCGTGTCGCCGCACTCGCTCAGTCCCTGGCGGAGGGTGGTCTCGTAGGTGCTGACCGACGACCGGGACTCGGCGGCCCAGGCGGTTCCGGGAGTCAGGGCGACCAAGGCGGTCGCCACGAGTCCGACGACCGGGCCGGTTGCGACGCGGCGGCGGGCCGTCCTGGCGAGAGGAGCGTGGCTGGCGGGCATGAGAGGTCTCCTTTGCCGGTGGATCGTCCGGCCGGACGGCCGGACGTCTGGCAGGACGCGCGAGCGCCTCGGCACCTGACGGTTTTCCTGGCCGTGACATCGGCCGGACGCCCGCCGGGCCCAGTGGCCGGCACCGGCCCGGCGGCCCGGCACCGGCCCGGCGGCCCGGCACCCGACCGGCGGCCCGGCACCGACCGGCCGCCCGGCACCGACCGGCCGCCCCCGGGCCCTTCGTCACGCCGGAGCCGCCCCGTCCCGTCCTAGGCTCCCGGGAACGACGGCGTCGTCGGGGAGCGGAGGCCAGGCCATGGCGAACAAGCGTCGGAACCCGGGCAACGGCGGGGGGCGGGTCGCGACGGTGGACGACCCAAGCCGGATCCGCAACGTGGTTCTCGTCGGCCCGCCGGGTTCCGGCAAGACGGCGCTCATCGATGCGCTGCTGGCCGGGGCCGGGGCCGGTTCCCGCGAACCGGCACCCGCCCGGCACGAGGCGACCGTGGCCCTGGCCGTCCGACCGCTCGTCCACCGCGACGTCAAGGTCAACCTGCTCGACACCCCTGGTTCGCCCGACTTCGTCGGGGAGCAGCGGGCCGGGCTGCGGGCCGCGGACGCCGCCCTCGTCGTGGTGTCCGCCGCCGACGGGGTCGACGCCGCGACCCGCGCGGTCTGGGAGGAGTGCGAGGCGGTGGGCATGCCGCGCATCGTCGTGCTGTCCCGCCTCGACCACCCGCGGGCGGAGCCCGCTGCGGCGCTCGACGCCTGCCGCACCGCGTTCGGCGACGCGGTCCTTGCGATGGCCCTGCCCGGCCCCGACGGTGGCCCCCCGGTCGACCTCCTGGGTGGCGACCCGGCTGGGGAGGCGGCGCGGGTGGCCCGGGCGGAACTCATCGAGGGCGTCATCGGCGAGAGCGAGGACGAGTCGCTCATGGACCGCTACCTCGCCGGGGAACCCCTCGACGAGGCCACCCTCGTGGCCGACCTCGAGACCGCCGTCGCCCGCGGCCACTTCCACCCGGTCCTGCCGGTGTGCGCACACACCGGCGCCGGGCTCCCGCAGTTGCTGGACACCCTGGTCCGAGCGCTGCCGTCGCCACTGGAGCACGCCGTGCCCCCGGTCACCGACCTCGCCGGCCGGCCCCGGACGGCGGTGACGGCCGACCCCCGCGGCTCTCTCGTCGCCGAGGTCGTCCGCACCTCGGTCGACCCCTACCTGGGCCGGGTGTCCCTCGTCCGGGTGTTCGCCGGCACCCTGCGCCCTGACACGCCGGTCCACGTCTCGGGCCACGGCCTCGGCGGGCGCGGACACGAGGACCACGACGCCGACGAGCGGGTGGGCCACGTGCACGTCCCGGTCGGCGACGCCCTCGACGACGTGCCGTTCGCCGTGGCAGGTGACGTCTGCGCCGTGACCAAGCTGCGGTCGGCGGAGACCGGGGACACCCTCTCCGACCCCGCCGACCCGGTCCTCATGGCGCCCTGGACGATGCCCGATCCCCTGCTGCCGGTAGCGGTCGCCCCCCGCGGCCGCAACGACGAGGACGCCCTGGTGCGCGCGCTGTCCAGGGCGGTGGCCGCGGACCCCGCGCTGCGGCTGGAGCGCGACGCCGAGACCCATCAGACCGTCCTGTGGTGCATGGGCGAGGGGCACGCCGAGGTGGTGCTGGGTCGGCTGCGCGACGCCGGTGCAGCCGTCGAGGTCGAGGAGGTCCTGGTGGCGCCACGGGCCACCGTCGCCCGGCCCGCCCGGGGCCACGGCCGCCACGTCAAGCAGTCCGGGGGGCACGGTCAGTACGCGGTCTGCGACGTCGAGGTCGAGCCCTTGCCGCGGGGAGCCGGGGTGGAGTTCGGACACCGCATCGTGGGCGGTGCGATCCCCGCGGCCTTCGTCGCCAGTGTCGGGAAGGGCGTCCGGGCGCAGCTCGCCGAGGGCCTGGGCGAGGCGGTGGCCGGGTCCGTGGCGGCCGGGGCGCCGGTCATCGACGTCCGGGTGACGCTCGTCGACGGCCGGACCCACAGCGTGGACTCCTCGGACGCGGCGTTCCAGACCGCCGGTGCCCTCGCGGTCAAGGACGCGGCGGCGCAGGCCGGGGTGGTGCTGCTGGAGCGTCTCGACGAGGTCGAGGTCACGGTGCCGGACGACCAGCTCGGCGCGGTGCTCGGCGACCTGTCCGGGCGGCGGGGGCGGGTGCTCGGCACCGACTCCGGCGGCCGCGGGCGCACCACGGTCCGGGCCGAGGTGCCCGCGACCGAGCTGGCGCGCTACGTTGTGGAGCTCCGCGGACTGACGGCGGGCACCGGTGCGCTGCGGCGGTGCTTCGCCCGCTACGACACCCTGTCCCGCCAGCCCGCGCGCTGACCACCGAGCAGCGGCGTCCCGGGCGCGGGTTCGGCGCGGGACACCGGCGGCGCTCTCACTCGCGCCGGGCGTCGAACGCGGCCGCCCGGTCGTGCTCGGTGAGCACCTCGGCGAGGAACCCGGCCGTGCCCTCGTCCCGCAGCTCCCGCGCCGCCCGGGCCAGCGCCCCGTACGCCGCCCTGGCCAGCCATCCGCCGGTGGACACCCGCCGCACCCCGAGCGCGGCGAGCTCGGGCACCGTCGGTCCGGCCGGCAGCAGCAGCACGTTGACCGGCGTGCCGACCGCGGCCACCACGCGCCGGACGGCGTCGGCACCGGCGAGACCGGGTGCGTAGAGCACGTCGGCACCGGCGTCGCGGTAGGCGACCAGCCGCGCGACGGTGTCGTCCAGGTCCGGGACGCCGTACAAGTGGTTCTCGGCGCGGGCGGTGAGCGTGAGCCCGTGTGGCCGGGCGGCCTCGGCCGCGGCGGCCACCCGCTCGACCGCCTCGTCGTGCGGCAGCAGTCCCCGTCCCGGCCGGTAGTCCTCCAGCGACAGCCCCGCCGCCCCCCGTTCGGCAAGGGCGTCGACCAGCCGGGCCACCCCGTCCGGGTCCTCGGCGAAGCCGTCCTCGGCATCCACCGAGACCGGGACGTCGATCGCCGCGACCAGGGCGGAGACGTGGTCGAGCAGCTCGTCGACCGAGACCTGCTGGTCGAGGCGCCCCAGGGCGTGGGCGTGCCCTGAGCTGGTGGTGGCGACCGCGGCGTAGCCGAGCGCGGCGAGGATCCGGGCCGACCCCACGTCCCAGGCGTTGGGCAGCACGAAGCACCCGGAGGCGTGAAGCGCCGCGAACCGCTCCCGCCGCGCGGCGAACCCGTCGGAGATCACCGCGCCCACGGTAGTCCCGCAGCCCCCCTCGCCGAACTCCACCGAACCCGGCTTCGGGTCGGCGCGTTCCCGGCTTTCGTGGAGTTCGGCGGACGTGAGCGCCCGGCGGGTCAGGCCGCGACGAGCTCGCCGACCGGGATCGGCGTGTCGACCTGGTTCCCGGGCGGGGCGAGCGGGCACGCCCACGCCGCGTCGTAGGCGCACGACGGCTGGTAGGCGAAGTTGAGGTCGACGACCAGGCTGCCGGGAGCCCGACCCTGACCCAGGTCGGCGCCCTTGACGGTGTCGAGCACGTACCGGCCCCCGCCGAACGTCCCGCCGGGGCGCCCGGCCGACCCGTCCCGCAGCGGCAGGAACAGCCCGCCGCCGTACGACGCCAGCCACCACACGTCGACCGACCCGAGGCCCGGCAGCACCACGACGCCGACCCGCTCGAACGGCACCACGCCGTCGGTGCCCGTCACGGCCTCGAACCGCGCCGGCCGCGCGTCGCCGGCGACCGCGTGCACCTCGACCTCGAACCGGTAGGACGGGTCGTACGGCGCGACCGGCAGCCCCCGGAACCGCTCGCGGACGGCCGACCGCAGCGGCGACGCCGGGTGGTGGGCCATCAGCTCGTCCCGTCCGGTCCGCCACAGCCGGTGCCCGGCCGCGGCGTCGGGCACCGCGCGCACAGCCGCGTACAGGTCACGGACCCGGCGGCGCCAGTCGAGCACCTCCAGCGCACTCACGGCGCCCGATCCCCCGTGGCCACCGGGCGCACCAGGTACGGCCGGGCGGGGACGCAACCCGGGTGCAGCGCCGCCGCGAGCGCCTCGACGCCGTCGACGACCCGCGGGCCGGGCCGGGTGACGACGCTCGAGGCGTCGATCGCCAGGACGCGCCCGTCGCGCACGGCCGGCAGGTCCGCCAGCTCCGGCCGGGCCAGCACGAGCCGGGCCTGGTCCGCCGCGGCGTCGAGGCCGTACCCGCACGGTGCGACGACCAGCACCTCCGCCTCGGTCCTCGCCATCTCCTGCCACGGGACCCGGCGGGAGTCACCCCCGGGTGCCGCGAGGACGGCCGTGCCGCCCGCGGCCTCGATCATGTCGGGGATCCAGTGCCCGGTGCCGAACGGCGGGTCCACCCACTCCACGACCAGCACGGACTGTCGCGGCCGGCCGGCGACCGCGGCCCGGACCGCGGCGAGGCGGGACCGGAGCCCGGACGTCACCTCGCGGGCGGCGGCGTCGGCGTCGATCGCCCGGCCGACCGTCGTCACGGTCTCGATCACCTCCTCGAGGCGGCGCGGGTCGAGCGACACGACCTCCGACTCGCACCCCAGCACCCGCAGGGCCTCGTCGACCCGCCCGGCGGGGACCGCGCACACCGCGCACAGGTCCTGGGCGAGGACGACGTCGGGGGCGAGTGCGCCGAGCTCGTCGCGGATCCGGTACAGCCCGCCGGAACCGCCCGCGGCGGCGACCGCGGAGTCGATGCCGGCCGGGTCCAGTCCCGGAGGCAGCGTTGTGTCGAGGACCACCGGCTTGGCGGCGGCTGCCGGCGGGAAGTCGCACTCGAAGGTCCGTCCCAGCAGCCGGTCCTCGCAGCCGAGGGCGTACACGATCTCGGTCGCCGACGGCAGCAGAGACACCACCGTGGGTCGCCCCGCTCCCGCCGTCGGCACGGTTGTCGGCACGGCCTCCGGCACGGCCGCCGTCCTCACTGCCGCCAGCTCGGCCACCACATCATGGTCTCCCACCGCTCGACGCTCATGACGTCGCCCACCCACATCGGCCAGAACCAGGCCGACACCGCCAGCACCGCGACCACGTACCCTCCGGCCAGTGCCGCCCCCCACGCCCGCCGTCGCCGCGACGCCTCCGGCGGGCCGAGCACCAGCCCCAGGCAGTACGTCACCGCCAGCACCACGTACGGCGCGAAGGCGACGGCGTAGAACGTGAAGACGTGCTGCCGCTCCGGGAAGGCCAGCCATGGCAGCCACCCCGCCGCCAGCGGCACCAGCAGTGCCCCCGCCCGCCAGTCCCGCCGCAGCGCCCATGCCGCCAGGGCGACGACGATCGCCACGGCGCCCGCCCACCACAGCACCGGGTTGCCCAGGGCGAGGATGTCGCGCTTGCACTCCGCGGCGGGGCAGCCCAGCACCCCGGACGCGATCGGCTCGTGGAAGAACAGCGTCGGGCGGCCCTGGACGATCCAGGACCACGGGTTCGCGCTGTAGATGTGCTCGGCGTCGAGGCCGGAGTGGAACTCGTACACCCGGGCGTGCCAGTGCGCGAACGAGGCGAGCGGGTCCGGCAGCCACCGGGCGAGGGTGCTGTCCGGGTTGTCCTGGGCCCAGAACCGGTCGTGCCCCTGGTCAGAGGCGAACCAGCCCGCCCACGACGCGACGTAGGCCGCGGCGGCGGTGGCCACCAGCAGCACGAACGCGACCGGGCCGTCCTTGAGCACGCCACCGGCGAACCACCGGCGCACCCCGGCGCCGCGGCGGGCGCCCACGTCCCAGGCCACCACCAGCAGCCCGAGTGCAGCGAGGAACCACAGTCCCGACCACTTGACGGCCGTCGCCGCCCCCAGCGCGACGCCTGCCGCCACCAACCACGGCCGCCACAGCAGCCAGGGACCGAGCCCGGCGGCCGGCCCCGCCCCGGGTGGCGCACCGGCGAGGCGGCGCGCCAGCCGCCTCCGGGTGGCGTCCCGGTCCGCGAGCACGAACGCCACGCCGACCAGCGCGAGGAACGACAGCAGGACGTCGAGCAGCCCGATCCGGCTGAGCGCCACGTGGTGGCCGTCGACGGCGAGCAGCAGCCCGGCCGTGCCGGCGAGCAGGGTCGAGGCGAACAGCCGGCGGGCGACGAGGACGAGCACGACGACGCTGAGGGTCCCGGCGACCGCCGCCGCCAGCCGCCAGCCCGCGGGGTCCTCGACGCCGAGCGTCCGGATCCCGGTGGCGATCATCCACTTGCCGAGCGGCGGGTGGACGATGGTGGGGTCGCCCTCGGCGGTGAAGACGTCGTGGGTCCCCGCGTTCCACAGGTCGTCGGCCCGGGGCTCGTCGTCGTTGCTCCAGCGCAGCTCGACCCCGCCGGACAGCAGCATGGAGTAGGCCTGCTTGACGTAGTACGTCTCGTCGAAGACCAGCGAGGGCGGATACCCGAGGTCGCGCAGCCGCAGCACGCCCGCGAGCACGCCGAGGGCCAGCGCGGTCACCCACGCCCACCATGCCGGTTCCCGGGCCGGTTCCCGGGCCGGTTCCGGGGCCGGCCCCGGACGCCCGAGACCGGGGCGGCGCCGCGGGACGGCCTGCGTCAGATCCAGCTGGGCCACCACATGCGGAGCTGCCACTGCTCGCGCGGGATCACCTCGGCCGTCCACACCGGCCAGAAGAACAGCAGGCACCCGACCGCGAGGATCACGATCACTCCGGCGGCGGCGGCGCCCCACGAGCGGCGCCGCGGGTCGGCGTCGGGGCGGCCGACCAGCAGCCCGAGGACGTAGGTGAGCGCGAGCACGACGAACGGCACGAACGCGACCGCGTAGAAGGTGTAGACCGTCCGGTCCTGGTAGGCGAACCAGGGCAGGTACCCGGCGGCCAGTGGCACCAGCACCGCTCCGGCCCGCCAGTCGCGGCGCGCCACCCAGGCCAGGAGCGTGACGACGACGGCGATCGTGCCGCCCCACCACACGACGGGGTTCCCGACACTCGTGATGGCCCGGGAGCACGCCTCGACGGCGCAGCCCATCTCACCCGCCCCCGGGCTCTCGTAGAAGAACGACGTCGGCCGGCCCATGATCAGCCAGGACCACGGGTTGGCCATGTACGAGTGCTCGCTGTCGAGGCCGACGTGGAAGTCGAGCATCGACGAGTGGTAGTTCAGCAGGCTCGCCAGCGGGTCCGGCAGCAGCCGCACCGACAGCGCGTCCGGGTTGTCCCGCGCCCAGAACCGGTCGTAGCCGTCCTCGGAGCGGAACCAGCCGAACCACGTCGCCACGTACGCGGCGAGGGCCACCGGCACGAGGTGGACGAAGGCGACGACGCCGTCGCGCAGCACCGCGCCCGAGAACCACTTCCGCACCCCGGTGCCGCGCCGGGCCCCGATGTCCCAGGCGACGACCAGCAGGCCGTAGCCGGCGAGGAACCACGCCCCGGACCACTTGGTCGCGCAGGCGGCCCCCAGCGCCACGCCCGCCGCCAGCAGCCAGGGCCTCAGCAGCACCGGCGGCCCCCACCGCAGCGGCCCCGCCCGCCCGGCCGTCCCCCGGGCGGTGCGGTCGGCCAGCCGGGCCCGGAACCAGAACCGGTCGGCGACGAGGAAGGCGAAGGCCACGAGCACCCAGAAGGCGAGGAAGATGTCGAGCAGCGACGTCCGGCTGTGGACGAGGTGGTGGCCGTCGACCGCGAGCAGCAGCCCGGCCGCCCCGCCCAGCAGCGTCGAGGCGAACAGCCGCCGCGCCACCAGCGTGACCACGACGACCATGAGGGTGCCGCAGACCGCCGCCGCCAGCCGCCAGCCCACCGGGTCCTCGGCGCCGTACGCCTCCATCCCGGCGGCGATCATCCACTTGCCGAGCGGAGGGTGGACCACGAAGTCCGGCTCGCGGGTGAAGACGTCGAGCGTCCCGGCCGTGAACAGCTGGTCCGCGCCGGGGCTGGCGCTGACCGACCCGTCGATGGTCGAGGTAGACGGCTCGTTGTTCCACCGCCACTCGACCCCGCCGCTCAACAGGAACGAGTACGCCTGCTTGACGTAGTACGTCTCGTCGAAGACGAGCTGCGCCGGGTTGCCCAGCCGCCAGAACCGCAGCACCCCGGCCAGCGCCCCGAGGGCCAGCGCGACCGCCCATGCCCACCAGGCCGGCTCCGGGTGGTCGACGCCGAGCGTGCGCCGCAGCCGCGCCCGGACCTCGCTCACCCGGGGGTCGAGGGGACGCCGCGGGCGCGGGGTGCGGCCCGGGGGGTCGTCGGGGGCGACGACCTGTCCGGACGCCGGGACGTCGAGGGTCGTCACGGCCACCGGGTGATGGTAAGGCCGGCGCCGGGCACGCCTACGGTGGCCGCGTGCTCGTTCTCGCGGCCACCCCGATCGGCGACCCCGAGGACGCCTCGGTCCGGTTGCGACGCTGGCTGGGCGACGCCGACGTCCTGGCTGCGGAGGACACCCGCCGGCTGCGTCGGCTGTGCACCGCGCTGGGCGTCGAGCCCCGGGGCCGGGTGGTCGCCCACCACGACCACACCGAGGCCCGCCTGGTCGACGACCTGCTGGCGGAGGTGCGGGCGGGTCGCGACGTGCTCGTGGTCACCGACGCCGGGATGCCGACGGTGTCCGACCCCGGGTACCGGGTGGTCGCGGCGGCGGCCCGGGAGGGGCTTCCGGTCACGGTGGTGCCGGGGCCGTCGGCCGTGCTCGCGGCGCTCGCGGTGTCGGGGTTGCCGACCGACCGGTTCTGCTTCGAGGGCTTCCCGCCGCGCCGGGCGGGGGAGCGGGCAGCGGCGCTGGCGGACCTGGCCGGGGAGCCGCGCACCATGATCTTCTTCGAGGCCCCGCATCGGCTTGCGGCGACCCTGGCGGACATGGCCGGTGCCTTTGGCGCGGACCGGGAGGCGGCGGTCTGCCGGGAGCTGACGAAGACGTACGAGGAGGTCCGCCGCGGCACCCTCGGCCAGCTGTCGGCCTGGGCCAGGGAGTCGACGGTTCTGGGTGAGATCAGCGTCGTCGTGCGGGGCGCCGCCCGGGGCCCGGCCGCGGTCTCCGCCGGCCTGGTGGCCCAGGTCGAGGAGCTGGTCGCGACAGGGGCCCGGTTGCGGGAGGCGGTGGGGGACGTGGCCGGGCGCAGCGGCGCCCGCCGCAACGAGCTGTACGACGCCGTCCTGGCCTCCCGCGCGGGCCGCGAACGGTCCTCTGTCGACCGAACGAGGGCGGCTGGGGTGCTCAGCCGGAAGGCGGCGACGGGAGGCATACCGCACGGCGCGGAGGAGGTCTGACCGCCGAGTCGGCGCTCGGATCTTGCGGTGTCGCGCCGAGAAGAGGATGACCCGACGTAAGCGCCCGGGTCCGGGGCCGTCCGCGGTCCCGGACTCGAGCGAGATGATCAACGGGAGAGAACGCATAGTGTCCGGGGGTCGAGATCATCTCGCGGAGATGGGCACGGGGCGCTTGGTTGGGCGGCAGTGGCGTCATCGAGAAGCGAAATGAAAATTTGGACTAATTGCCGGGCGATAGTCGTGGCGGCCGCTTTGATGCTTCTGTCCGGTTGTTCGGGCGACCGCCCGGTCGCCTTGGAGTTCGAGCCTCCTCCGGACGAGGACGGCTGGCGTGACTGTGGCGAACTGTCAGGTGTGGGACTGACGGCCGACATGAGCATTCAGGGTTGGTGCCGGTCGTCGCGCCTTCAGCCCGACGGGTGTCGCACGGCGACCAGCCGCAGGGCGTTCTCCGGGCAGCCGCGCACCGCCCGGCGGGCGTGGCCCATGAGCTCGTCCGGGATCTCCTCGCCCGAGACCACGGGGTAGCCCCACGGATCGCGGCCGACCAGCTCCGGGAACGCCTGGATGCACACCCCGTGCCCGCGGCAGCGCGGCCAGTCGACGACCAGCACCCGCCCGCGCACGCCGGTGTCCTCCGCGCCGGCCAGCCTCACCGGCCCCACCGGCCCCACCGGCCCCACCGGGCTCACCGGGCGCGCCGGCCCCGGCGCGACGCGGGCGGGGCCGGTCGCTCCCGCACCGCGCACCCGCCCGCCCGGTGCGCCTCGACCTCGTCGGGGAACGCCTCCAGCAGCGACAGCGCCAGCCGGGCCGCCGCGTCCGGGTGCGAGCAGGCACCGCGGCCGTCCACCGCCCGCGCCAGCCCGACCAGGTGCTCGACGGCCGCCGGGGCGCCGAGGCCGGGCCGGGCCAGGGTGGCGGCGGTGCCGGCCAGCTCGGGGAGCCCGGCGTCGCAGGGGCCGCACTGCCGGGCGCGCTCGGCCGAGAGGAAGCCCAGGACGGCGGCGGTCACCGCCACCGGGCAGGCGTCGCCCCGCAGCGGCAGCACCACGCCCGCCCCCAGCACCGGGCGCAGCCGCCTCGCCGTCACCCGGCCGATGCGCACCCGGGACAGCGCGTCGCCCGACACCCAGGTGCCGTGGTACCCGCCGAGCAGCGCCGCGGGCGGGCGGCCGCCGACCGGGACCGCCAGCTCCGGGACCACCTCGACCAGCCGGCGGCCGTGCTCGACCTCGGCCACGGTGGCGCCGCCGTCGTCGACCCGGCCGTCGCCGCCCACGGTGATCAGCATGGTCCCGGGCTCCTCGGGTGTCCCCAGCCCCGCGTAGCGGTCCGGGCCCAGCGCCCAGGCGGCGGCCACGTGGGCGAAGGTCTCGGCGTTCGACAGCAGGACCGAGGCGCGACCCGCCGCCGCCCCCGGCACCCACCGGGTGACGGGCCGGTTCGCTCGCCCCGCCAGCAACTCCTGCACGGCGGCCGCCTGCCCGCCGACGAAGCCGCCGGTGGTGGCCGACACCTCCCACCACAGCCGACGGGTGTCCCGGGCGGCGACGGCGCGCCGCGCGGCATCAAGGACGACCGGCCGGTGCCCGGACACGACGACGTGCACCCGCGGGGCACCCAGGGCGGTCGCGACCAGCGCCGCGCCGTCCAGCACCAGGTGCGCAGCCGTGAGGAGCAGCACGGAGTCCTTGGCGCTGCCGGGTTCGCTCTCGGCGGCGTTCACCACCACCGCCCGGGTCCGTCCCCCGGTCGCGGCCACCTTGTCCGCGAGCGGGAACCCGGCGCCCCCCCGACCTCGGATCCGCACCCGGCGCAGGAGCTCGACCAGGTCGTCGGCTCGGATGCCGGGGTCCGGCTCGGGCCAGCGGGTCCGGTGCCGGGCCGTCGCGACGCCGGCCAGCGGGGGCGCCAGGAGGATCGGTCCGGGGGCCACGGCGACCGGGCGCCCGCCCGTCCCGGCCGCGACGACGGCCGCGGAGTCGGCCCCGGAGTCGGTCGCGGAGTCGGTCGCCGGGGCGGCGGCGCCGGGCGGGGCGGGCTGGATCACGGCGACCAGGATGGGCCTCCTGGTCCCGCCGATCGAACCGGGGTCGCCGCTCCGCCCCGCCGGCCCGCCTGGACCCGTCTCGCCACGGCAGCCACCACGACCAGCAGGCAGCTCGCCGCCACCCCCCACGCCCAGGTCCGGTCCACGTCGGTCCCGATCCCGATGGCGTGGACGGCCGCGAGGACCCACGCCGCGTACGCGGTCCCGTGGACCACCCGCCACGTCCGCGGGCCCAGGCGGTGCCGCAGCGCGGCCGCGACCGCCGCCACCACGAGGAGATCGAGGGCCAGGGTGCCGAGGCCGATCCACAGCGGCTCGTACGGACCGGTGAAGGGGACGACGGCGTCGACCCAGCGGATGTCGACGAACGTGTGGAACACCGACGCCACCGCGTGGACGGCGAGCAGCACCAACGCGAGCAGGGACACGTCGCGGTGGACCGCCTGCACCGCGAACCGGGGGAGGCCGGCGGCCCGGTCGGGCAGCCGCAGGACGCTGGACACCGCGCCGAGGGCCACCGACAGCGAGAGCAGGGCGAGGGCGACGACCCCGCTGGCCCGGATGAGGTACCAGACCGCCTCCTCGCTCAGGCGGCACCGCCGGTCTCGGGCCAGCCGCCCACCGTGGCGATCCGCCCGGTGCCCCCCACCAGGCGGGCCGCGAGCCCCCGGGAGCGGAGCCAGCCCAGGGCCTCGTGGCCGAGGACCACCGCCGCCGTCGACGCGGTGTTGGCGTCCACGGCCGTGGCGGCCACCACCGACGCGGTGCGCCACACGTCGGACGCCGGCAGGCCGGTCCGCGGATCGACGATGTGGTGGGCGATCCCGCCGCCCAGCCGGGGCGGCCGGCGCCACCGCCGATGGATCATCGTGGACGTCGTCACCGCGCCCCATCGGAGGAGAAGCTCCTGGGCGAGTGGGCCGTCCGGTGCCTCCCGCAGGTCGATCCGCCAGCCGGGGCCGGGCTGCCGCTCGGAACCCGGCACCACGGCGACGTCCCCCGCGATCGACACCACCCCGGCCAGACCGGCGCGGGCGAGCCGGGCCGCAGCGGCGTCCACCGCCCACGCCTTGCCGATCGCCCCGAGGTCGAGCGCGGTCCGGCGGGGGATGCGGACCCTGCCCGGGGCCGTCGCGATCGTCCGCCACAGGCCGGTCGCGGGCGGGGAGCGCGGGGGCTGGACCATGGTGGCGCTCGCCGACCCGGTGACGGGCACCAGTTCCAGCTCGGCGAGGTCCTGGTCGTAGCCCAGCCGCACCAGCGTGCTGCCGAGCAGCGGGTCCACCAGCCCGCCGGTGAGGGCCGCCGCGCGGGCGGCGGCCGCCACGGTCGAGACCAGCACGGGATCGACCTCGACCCACTCCCCGGCCGCGGCGTTGACCCGGGCGAGGTCGGAGTCGTCGCGGAACCGGCTGCAGGCGCGGTCCACCCGCTCGATGACCTGGTCGACGAGGCGGCGGGCCCGGGCGAGCTCCCGTTCGCCGCCCGCCACGACGAGCTCGGCGGACCCGCCCCAGACCAGCCACCGGTCGGCGGTGTACCGGTCGCGGGCGGCGGCGGCGCGGTGGGCGGTCGCGGACCGGCCGTGCAGGCTGCGGGCGGGGGCGGTACGGGTGGTCACGGCGTTCACGACCCGGAGGACGTCACCGGCGGCGGGGTGGGCGACGGGGTCGGGGTCGGGGTGGGCGCCGGGGCCGGGGCGGTCGTGGGGGAGGGCGCAGGCGCGGGAT
>JBHJOS010000006.1:0-20891 GCA_050329415.1 Kineosporiaceae bacterium | reverse complement strand
CGCGCAGCACGGGGTGGCGCCGCTCCGGATCGCCGGGGGGGCCGCCAGCGGTCATGCCGGAAGGCTAGGTGAGGCCGCTCGGCCGGGCATCGGCCGATGGTCGTCGCCGAAAGTCGACGACCGCCGGCGCAGGCGTCGACCGTCGGCGGCCGCGGTAGCGACCGACGGCCGCAGCGGCAGCTGAGGTCGCCGCCGCAGTGTGGTCGTCATGTTGAACCTCCAAGGACTCACCAAGCGGTACCGCGGCGAGCCCGTCGTACAGGACGTGACGTTCCACTGCCCACCGGGCACCGTGACCGGGTTCCTCGGGCCCAACGGCGCCGGGAAGTCGACGACTCTGCGGATGCTGGCCGGGCTCACCACGCCGGACTCCGGAACCGCGACCGTCGCCGGCTCCCCGTTCCGTGACCTGCCCAACCCCGGCCGCGTGGTCGGGGTCATGCTCGATGCCGACGCCCAGCACAAGGGCCGCAGCGGCCGCGAGACCCTCCGGCTCGCGGCCCTCACGATGGGCTGCGACACGGCCCGCGTCGAGGAGGTGCTCGGCCTCGTCGGTCTCGGCGGCAAGGCGGCGCGCAAGCGCGTCGCCGGCTACTCGCTGGGGATGAAGCAGCGGCTGGGGATCGCCCACGCTTTGCTCGGCACGCCGGAGATCCTCGTCCTCGACGAGCCCGCCAACGGGCTGGACCCCGCCGGGATCCGGTGGATGCGCGAACTGCTGCGCGACTACGCCGCCTCGGGCGGGACGATCCTGCTCTCGAGCCATCTGCTTCGCGAGGTCGCGTCCGTCGCCGACCGGCTCGTCGTCATCAGCGGCGGGCGGATCGTCGCCGCGGGGGACACCCGCGAGCTGCTGGCCGGCCAGAACGACATCGAGGAGTACTACTTCCGGCTCACCGAGGGCACCGCGGTGGACGCCGCGAGGACGGCGGGGGTGGCCCGATGACCACGGCCCTCGACAGCACCCGTCCCGGCGCCGACGCGGCCGCGACGCGCCTCCCCCGCCCGTCGATCCCGCGGCTGGTGGCCGTGGAGCTCCGCAAGGCCCTGGACACGACGGTCAGCCGCGTGCTGGTGCTCGTCGGCGTCCTGGTCCTGGCAGGCGCCCTCGCCATCACCCTGGTGGTCGCCGAACCCGAGGGATGGGGTCTGCGTCCCTTCACGACCACGGCGAACGGCGTCCTCGGCACCGCGCTCGCCCTGCTCGGCATCCTCCTCGTGACCGGTGAATTCGGGCAGCGCACCATGTCCGGCACGTTGTCACTCGTCCCGTCGCGCGGGCGCGTGGTCGCCGTCAAGTCCCTCGCGGCCGTGATCCTGGCCGTCACCGGCTTCGCCGTCGCCCTCGGCGTCGCGGCCGTCGCCACCGGGATCGGCGCCGCCCTGGAACCGGACGTTCCCTTCACGATCGGTGCCGCGGCGATCGGGCAGATGCTGCTGATCTCCGTGATCTCCGTTCTCATCGGGGTGGCTTTCGGCCTGCTGTTCCAGAACACGGTCGTCGCCGTCCTCCTCTACCTCCTCCTGCCACAGGTGGTCTCCGCTCTCGGACTCATCCCCGGCGCGGACACGGTCACCCCATGGGTGGACATCAACGCCGCCGGCGCCGTCTTCGGGACCGGAGAGGTCGAGTCGTCCAGGGACTGGGCCCAGTTGGCCGTGGCGACCGTGGTGTGGGTCGGGCTGCCCGGAGCCCTGGGGACGGCCCGCTTCCTGCGGCGTGAGATCCGCTGACCACAGCGGGCCGCAGCCAGAGCACCCGTACGTCGGAAGGTCCGGGCGTGACCAGCACGGTCCCGCCCGGACCGCTTCCCGCCCGGCCGATGCTGCGCGGGGGTATCGCCCAGCCCGACCGTCGCCCGTCAGGAGAGACCATGAAGATCGTCGTCGTCGGGACCGGACTCGTCGCCTCCCGACTCCTCACCCTGTTCCGTTCCCAGGGCCATGACGGGGTCGAGGCGACCCCCGGCACCGGTGTCAACACCCTCACCGGGGCCGGCCTCGACACCGCACTGGCCGGTGCCTCGACGGTCGTCGACGTCTCCACGTCGCTGTCCGGTCACGACGCGGCGGTCCAGGAGTTCCTGTGGCGGCCGACGCGGAACCTGCTCGCGGCGGAGGCCGAGGCGGGCGTCGGCCACCACGTGGCCCTGTCCCTCGTGGGCGCCGTCCGCATGACCGGGAGCAGCGACATGCGGGCGAAGGTGACCCAGGAACGTCTCGTCGAGAACTCGTCGCTGCCGTACTCGATCGTCCGGGCCACCCAGCTGTTCGAGCACCTCGATCGCTTCGCCGACGACTTCACCGTCGACGGCGTCGTCCGCGCCCCGGCCGCCCTCGTGCAACCGATGGCGACCCAGGACCTCGCGGCCCTGCTGCACGAGGTCGCGCTCGGGGCGCCCTACCACGGCGTCGTCGAGACCGGTGGCCCCGAGGCCTTCGCGGTGGACGAGCTGTTCCGCCGCACCCTGGCAGCACGCGGCGACGTCAGCGACGTCGTCACCGACCCCGACGCTCGCTGGTCAGGGGCACGGCTGCGCCGGCGGACGCTCATCCCCGGCCTGGCCGCCGACCTCGGCACCACCCGCCTGGACGAGTGGCTCGCGGTCCCGTATCGGGATCCGGCGCTCCCCGCGAGCCCGACCTGCTGACCGGCCTGGTCGACCTCCTGACGGTCCTGCCCACTGACCCCGCCGCCCGGGCCTTCGACGACCTCCCCGCCGACGCCGACGAGAAGCTGCGCCGGGAGCTCGCCGACCACCTGTTCTCGCGGGAGCCGCCCGTCCTCGCCCTGCTGCCCGGGATCCTCGACGCCACCGGCGCCGACACGACGGACTCCGCCCGGCGCACGATCGACCGAGCGCTCGACGACCTCTACAACACCGCCCAGGTCGACGTCCTGCGCCGGGCCCGCCGCATGCGCCTGGCCCGACCGGTCTGGGTGCACACGAGTGCAGGCCGCCGCCCGGACCCCCTGACATCCCTACCGATCGACGACAGGAGGCTTTCGAGTGGCTTCTCAAGGATGGCGCCATCGCCTCGCGACACGGCGCGTGCGCCCCGGCAACGGTGAGCCGCTGCCGCGCTTCCGCTGGTGGCAGCTGCTCAGCAGGTCGGTGCGCACGGTGACGCTTCGCGCGCCGGACGGAAGCGTGTCCACTTACGCGGTCGACGTCCGTCAGATGGGCGATCCGGACGACGGCGCGGTCCGCGCGCGGCTCTACGTGGACGGTGCCCTCCTCTCGGTCTCGACGCTGCCGGCTCGCTTCCCCGTGCCTGGCGGTCATGTCGAGGTCGCTGTCAACACCTACGGACTACGACGCTGTCACTACGTGCGGACCGATGGCACTGCGGTGCAAATGACACCCGATCCCGCCTCCGCCGAGGGCCGACGCGCCCGTCTCCATCAGACCCACCCGGGGCTGAGCCGCCTCGTCGGGATGGTGTCGACGCTGCTCCTGCTCATCGGGGCCTGCGTGGCCGTGCCACAACTCGTCGAGACGATCTCGCACGCGCCGCCCGTGGCGGACTCCCTCGGGACGCTCGATCTCCCGATCCGCATCCCGCTCGCGGTGAACCTCGCCGCCGGCATCGGTGCGGTCACGGGCAGCGTCGAGCGCGCGCTGCGACTGCGGACGACCTGGCTGGACGCACTCGCCAGCTGACCAGGAGAGGGGTTGACCGTGCCGCTGCGGCCGGGTGTTCCGTCGAGCGCGCACTCGCCCCGTTCCGATCGACACGAGGTGAGACCATGACCCGCATCTGGATCATGACCCCGATCAGCATGGACCTCCTGCGCGGCGCGGCCGGCGTCGAGCACACCGGACGCGGGTCCTGCCCCACCGGCTGCCCGCCTGGGCACGCGCCCAGAACACCGATGGGCAACTCGCCATGGTGGAGGCCCCGCCCCCCGATCATCTGAGCGCGTCGAGCACCTCGCGCGCGGCCCGGGAGATGAGCTCGTCGTCGTGCTCCGCGTCGGCCCTCCCCTTGTCGGAGAAGATCGCGAGCACGATGGGCGCCCTCCCGGGCGGGCTGATCACGGCGATGTTGTTGCGGGCCCCGTAGCCGCCGGTGCCCGTCCTGTCCCCCACGACCCAGCCCGAGGGCGTACCGGCCCGGATGAGGGCATCCCCTGTGGTGTTGCCCCGCAGCCAGTCGTTGAGCACCGCTCGATCGCCCGCCTCCAGGGCGTCTCCCACCGCGAACGCCTGCAGGGTCGCAGCCATGGCTCGCGGGGTGCTCGTGTCGCGGATGTCCCCCGGCACCGCCTCGTTCAACGCGGGCTCGTCGCGCGACGGCCGGGTCACGTCGTCGCCCACGGCCTGCAGCGCCGCCTGCAGGCCAGCTGGTCCGCCGACGTCCTGCAGCAGCAGGTTGGCGGCGGTGTTGTCGCTGAAGCGGACGGCAGCGTCGGCGAGCTCGCGACGTGTCATCCCGGTCGCGACGCGACCCTCGGTGACCGGTGAATACGGGACGAGGTCCGACTCCGAGAACGTGATGACCGCGTCGAGCTCAGCGTCGGTGGTGGCGGCCAGCACGGCGCCCGCGAGCAGCGCCTTGATCGTCGAGGCGTATGCGAAGCGCTCGTCCGCACGGTGTTCGACCCGTCGTCTCGACCCGGTGTCGACCGCGACGACCCCGAGTCGGGCGTCGAACTCGACCTCGAGCGCGTCCAGGGCCACCAGATCCAGCACGGCATGGCCCCCGGCGGAAATGGACGGGACTGCTTCGCCGGGGGACGCCGGGGGGCTGACCCCTCCGGCCGGGCCCGAGCTGTCGACGACGTCACCGTCGGCGATACCGCACCCTGTCCCCACCAGGAGAACGAGAACGACCAGCAGAGCCATCCGGTCGGACGCGACCCTCACGCGAGGACGGCTGTGGCTTCGACCTCGACGAGCACGTCGGGCTCGAACAGGTGGGCCACCCCGATCAGGCTGGCCGGCGGCATCGGGCGGGGCAGGCCCAGCTCGTCCGCGACCGACTCGACGCCGGCCAGGAACGGCTCGATCTTCTCCGGGGTCCAGTCGGTGACGTAGAACGTCAGGCGGACCACGTCACCGAAGCCGGCACCGGCGGCCTGCAGCCCGGCATGGGTACTGCGCAGGGCCTGGGCGACCTGAGCGGCGAGGTCTCCCGGTGCGAGGGGTCCACCGTCAGCAGCGCGGGCGGTCTGCCCGGCGACGTGGACCTGCCGGGTGCCCGTGCCGATCGCGACGTGGTGGTAGGGGACGGGCTGCATCAAGCCGTCAGGGCTCAACAGCTGGACGGTCATGGCGTGCTCCTCGTCGGTCGGGGTCCCCGGGTCGGGACGTAGGTGGGTAGAAGTCCGTGCGCCTGGGGCATGGTCGACGTGTGAGCTGATGTCGCGCGCGGCCGGACCGGTCGGGATGCGAGGCGCAGGCGGCGGACCCGACGCAGGACGTCGACCTGAGCGGGGTTGTAGAGGTCGTCGAGTGCCCGGCCGATCGTGCGTCGGGCAGAGTCCGACGTGTCGGCACCGGTGGCGTCGAGGACCCCGGGCAGCAGGGCCAGGACGGCCGGCTCCCGTGAGAACAGCTGGTCGGCGAGGTCGCGGCGGAGTGTCTCGTCGGCGTCGGCGGGGAGCTCGTCGAACAGGTGGGTCGCCGGGTCGGCGGGCAGAACCTTCAAGAGGTCGACCAGGCCCATCAGCAGGTCGGGCTCGAGCACCCGGCTCATGACGACGAGGAGGGAGCGGTCGGCGTCGGACAGGTCCACGGTGCCGATGGCGGTGGACAACCCGGGTGGGAGGTCCGTCGGGGCGGCGAGGGCCAGGATCTGGGCCACCTCGGTGCGGACCCGGTGGAGCCGTTCGAGGTTCTGGGCGAGCTCGGTCCGGAGGTTCTCGAGCGCCTCGTGCGGGTGCTCGTCGGCGTCACCCATCTCGGCGACCTGGGCCAGGGAGAAGCCCAGGTCGGTGAGGCGCCTGATGCGGACGGTCCGCACCAGGTGGGCCACGCCGTACTCCTTGTAGCCGTTGGTGCGGCGCCGAGGTTCCTCGAGAAGCCCGACGGCGTGGTAGTGCCGCACCGCTCGCACGGTCGTCCCGGCGAGCTCGGCCAGCTCACGTGTGCTCCAGGCCATCGTGGCTCCTTCTTCTCAGGGACTCGTGCGGGCGGGTGGGTTCGGATGACGTTCGGCGAAATCCCAGGCGATGGCGCCGACCACGCGACCGGGGTTCGGCAGGCGCCGGAACGGGACACCGGTGACGGTGGCCGTCCCGGAGTCCGGCGGGCTCAGCCCGATGAGCATCCGCAGCGTCGTCGACTTGCCGGCGCCGTTGGGCCCGAGGAAGCCCGTCACCGTGCCCGGCGGGCAGTGGAACGAGACGTCGGACACGGCGGCGCGGCCGCCGTACCGCTTGGTCAGGGAGGTCACGTCGATCATGTCCATCACCGCACCCCCGCGGTCTCGCGGACGGCCGTCAGGACGGCGTCGGCGACCGGCCCCGGCTGCGACACGGTGATCGCGTGCGACGCCCCGGCGACCTCGCGGACCCCGCGCGCCCCGGCCCGCTCGGCCATGGCGCGCAGCTGGGCGACGGGGATGTTGCGGTCGAGGTCGCCGAAGACGAACCAGGACGGCAGCCGCCGCCACGCAGGCTCGGCCGAGGTCAGCCCCTCGGTGAGGGCGGCGACGGTGACGGGACGCTGCGTGACCGCCATGAGCGCCGCCCGGTCGGCCGGGACGTCGGCGGCGAACTGGTCGTGGAACCTCGCCGGATCGATCCGGACCTCGTCGCCGTCCCCGGTCAGGTGGTACCTCAGCAGGGTGTCCCCGAGGGTGCTACCGGGGAACCGGCCCGAGAGCTCGATGGCCGACTCGCCGTGGTCCGGCGCGAAAGCGGCCACGTACACGAGCGCGGTCACCGCGTCGTCGCCGTCGGCCGCCGCCGTGATGACGAGGCCGCCGTAGGAGTGGCCGACCAGCACGACCGGCCGGCCGAGGCCGGCGACGACGTCGCTCAGGTACGCGGCGTCGGCCGTCACGCCGCGCAGCGGGTTGGCGACGGCGACGACGTCGAGGGACTGCTCGCTCAGGAGCGGGATGACGGGGTCCCAGCTCGCGGACTCCGCGAACGCGCCGTGTACGAGCACGACGACGGGGGGGTTGGGGATCATGCGGGATCTCCTGGTGCCGAGAGTGGGTCGGGCGTGACACCAAGAACCGTCGCGCCCGACCGGTCTCCCGGGCATCCGTCGGAGTCCCCAGTCAGTGCCCAGTCAGTGCCCGGTCCGCCCCGGGGGGAGGCACCGGTGGTGCCGGGTCCCCGGCCCTAGAGCTGTGCGGCCGCCGGGCGTCCCGGGAGCGCCGTGCGCAGCTCCCGACGCGAACCGATCCCCAGCTTGGGGTAGACCTTGCCCAGGTGGTACTCGACGGTCCGCGGGCTGACGAACAGCCGCGCGGCGATCTCGGGATTCGTGTGGCCCTCGGCGGCGAGCCGCGCGATGTGCGCCTCCTGGGCGGTGAGGACGTCGGACGGCTCGGCTGCGCGCACAGGGACGGTCCCGCCCGTGGCGGCCAGCTCGCGGCGGGCGCGCTCGGCGAAGCCGCGCACCCCGAAGGAGTCGAACATCGAGTGCGCGACGCGCAACTGCTCGCGGGCGTCGACCCGGCGGTTCTCCCGGCGGAGCCACTCGCCGTACACCAGGTGAGCACGGGCCAGGTGCAACCGCGCGCTGCCGAGTCCCATGCGCTCGACGGCCTCGCGGTAGCCGGACTCCGCCTCGGCACCCGTGCGCAGCAGCGCCCGGGACAAGGCCGCGATGGCGACGCCGAACTCGGTGCCGGTCGCGCGGGTGCGGTCCTCGAGCAGCCCCAGCGCACGTTCGGCCTCGTCCTGGCTGCCGTGACGCGCACCTGCCTCCACGACCTCGGCCAAGGACAAGTTGTGGACGACGAGGTCGTCGTGCTCGCACGCCTCGCGGGCGGCGGCCAGTGCCTGCTCCGAGCGGCCGTGGCCGGCGTGGAGCACGGCGTTGGTGTATGCGGCGAAGGAGATCAGGTGCCCCTCGCCCCGCGCCTGCGCCTCGGACACGTAGGAGCTGGTCAGCGCCGCAGCCCGGACGTCGTCCCCGCTCCAGGCAGCGAGGAGCATGGCGCTGAACCGGAAGGGCGCGGCCCCGGTCGCCGCCGCGATCGCGGGACCGTCGTCGACGAGCGCGGACGCCTCTCGCAGGCGACCGGAGTAGATGAGCACTGCCGCCTGATGCTCCATGGTCACGGGCACGCCGGCCAGTGCCCCGGCCTCCTGGGCGAGCTGTGCCGCGCCCCGCGCGAGCGACAGTCCCATCTCGGCGTCGGCCAGCTCGGCGGCGAGCATCCACACGAGCCACATGCGCGACAGGAGCGCGGCGTCGCCCCGGCCTATCGCGTCCCGGAACGCCCCGAGCGCGCGGCGCAGGGGCGGCACGCCCGCCGCATAGCCCTCGGTGAACCGGACCGTGAGCCCGTCCAGCAACACGTCCTCCGGCCGCGGCGGGTCATCTGCCGCCGGAGCCGTGCGCGCTGCCGCCGCGATCCGCCCCATCTCACCGGGCTCGGCCAGGCGACCGGCGAAGACGGCAGCCCCGAAGGCATCGAGGTAGGTGTCCCGGGCCAGCCTGGCATCGAGGGGCTGGAGCCGCTGCGCCGCTTCGAGCAGCAGAGGCGGCGCGTCGCACCCACGTCGCCGCACGAAGACGATCTGGGCTCGCAACCGGGCGACGCGAGCCCTCTGCAGCTCGTCGAGGGGGCTGATCCCGGCGGCCGCGAGGAGGTCCGCGGCGACCTCCGGGGCGGCGGCCTCGAGCAGCAACTCCGCCGCGGCGATCGCCCGGGCACCGCGCCGGGCGGGGTCGGGAGTGAGCTCGGCCGCGCGACGCAGGAACGCGGCCGCGGCGGCGACACCGCCCCGGGCCTGCGCCCGGTCCGCGGACCGCTCCAGGTTGCCCGCGACCTCCTCGTCGGGCCCGCTCGCGGCCTGGGCGCAGTGCCAGGCGCGGCGCTCCGGGTCGATCGCCGGGTCGGTCACCGCGGCCAGCGCACCGTGCACCTCGCGGCGCCCGGCGGCGTCGGCCGACCGGTACGCCGCCGAGCGCACCAGCGGGTGCCGGAACCTCACCCGGGCGCCGATCTCGAGGACCCCGGCCGCCTCGGCCGGCAACAGAGCACCAGGCCGGAGCGCGAGATGCTCGGCCGCCCGCCAGAACAGCAGCGGGTCACCGAGCGGCTCCGCCGCCGCGAGCAGCAGCAGTCGCCGGGTCTCGCCCGGCAGCGACTCCAGCCGGCGGAGGAAGCTCCGCTCGATCCGCCCGGCCAGCGGTTGGGCGTCGGGACGGCCGAACCCGCCCGCGAGCTCGGCCGCGCCGAGACCCCGCGGCAGCTCCAGCAACGCCAGCGGGTTGCCCCGCGCCTCGGCCACGACCCGGTCCCGCACCCGCTCGTCCATCCGCCCGAGGGTGGCGGCGTCGAGCAGTGCCCGGGCGTCCTCGTCCGACAGCCCCTCGACCGTCAGCACCGGCAGCCCCGCCAGTTCCTCCTCGGCATGCGGTTCCCGCACCGCGAAGACCACGGCGACCGCCTCGGCCAGCAGTCGCCGCGCCACGAAGGCGAGCACCTGCGCCGACGCCCGGTCGAGCCACTGCGCGTCGTCGACCAGACAGACCAGCGGCTGCTGCTCCGCGGCATCGGAGAGCAGGCTGAGGGTCGCCAGGCCGACGAGGAACCGGTCCGGTGCAACACCCGTGGTGATGCCGAGTGCCGTCCCGAGGGCGTCGCGCTGGGGGTCCGGCAACCGGTCGATGTGGTCGAGCATCGGGGCGCACAGCTGGTGGAGTCCGGCGAAGGCGAATTCCAGCTCCGACTCCACGCCGGTCACGCGCACTACCCGGCAGTCCGCCGCGACGGACTCCAGGTAGTCCAGCAGCGCGCTCTTGCCCACGCCGGGCTCGCCGCGCACCACCAGCCGCCGGCTGTCGTGTGCCCGCACCGCGGAGAGCAGCCGGTCGAACTCCTCGCGCTCCCGTTGCCGCCCCCGCAGACCGGTCGTCGGAGGTGTCACGGACATCGCCACCGCCGGGGCTCGAGAACCTGTCCCCCGACCCTAGCCTGTCGACCATGGCGTCCGCCCTCTACCTGCTCAGCACGGAGGCCGACAGCGGCAAGTCGGCGCTCGCCCTGGCCCTCTTCGACGCCCTCGCCCGCCGGGTCGCCCGGCCGGCGGTGTTCCGCCCGGTCACCCGGGACGGCGCCGACGACTTCATCGTCGACCTGCTGCTGAGCCGCCTGCCCGAGGGGTCGCGGCCGGACCCGGGGGATTGCGTCGGCGTCACCTACGACGACCGGCACCACGACGAGGCCGGCTCGCGCGAGATCATCGTCGACCGGTTCCGGGCGCTGGCCCACGATCACGACGGGATCCTCGTCGTCGGTAGCGACTTCACCGACGTCGGCGCCGCGACGGAACTCGCCATCAACATCTCGATCGCCCTCGATCTGGGCACGCCCGCGGTGACGATCATCTCCGCGCGCCGCTCGAACGGCGGCGCCCCGGGGGTGCGCGAGGCCGGCGAGATCGCGGCCGCGACCGAGCACGCGCTGGAGACCCTGGCCGCGGCACACCTGCCGGTCGTCGCGGTGGTGGCGAACCGGGTCCAGCCCGAGGCCGTCCGCGACGTCCGCCGCCACGTGACCGAGGCCGTGCGCCGTCACCTCGACGAGGTCACCGTCGCCGTGGTGCCGGACCTGCCGCTGCTCTCGGCACCGACGCTCCGGCAGATCGCCACCGCCACCCGGGCCCGGGTGCTGCGCGGGCGCGAGGCCGACCTCGGCCGGGTCGCCGCCCACCAGGTGATCGCGGCGATGACGCTGCCGCACATGCTCGACCACCTCCGGGAGGAGGCGCTCGTCATCTTCCCCGGGGACCGCTCGGACGTGCTGGTCGGCACCCTGGCCGCGGCCCGGGCCGAGACGTTCCCCACGCCGTCGGGCATCATCCTCACCGGCGGGTTCGAGCCGGAGCCGACGACCCGGCGCCTGGTCGACGGCTTCCCGCCGACCCTGCCGATCCTCCTCACCGAGATGCCGACGTTCGAGGTCGCGACCACGGTCGCCGGGCTGCGCGGCCGGATGCGGGCCGGGTCCACCCGCAAGATCGACGCCGCGCTCGCCCACGCCGGGACGTGGTTCCCGGCCGAGGAGATCCTCGACCGGATCTCCCTGCAGCCGACCACCGCCGTCACCCCGCTGATGTTCACCCACGACGTCATCGAGCGGGCCCAGGCCGACCGCCGCCACGTCGTGCTTCCCGAGGGCACCGAGCCGCGCGTGCTCGCGGCCGCCGAGCGGGTGCTGCGTCGCGGCATCGCCAACCTCACCCTGCTCGGCCAGCCGGGCGCGGTCGCCCAGGCCGCTGCCGAGGCGGGGGTGGACGTCTCCGCGGCCCGGGTGGTGGACCCCGTCCACGACCCACTGCGGGAACGGTTCGCCGACGTCTACGCCGAGCTGCGCCGCCACCGGGGCATCACCCGGGACCGGGCATGGGACGCGGTGACGGACGTGTCGTACTTCGGCACCCTCATGGTCCACCTGGGGCTGGCGGACGGCATGGTGTCCGGCGCGGTCCACACCACCGCGCACACCATCCGCCCGGCGTTCGAGGTCATCCGGACCGTCCCGGGCGTCGACGTGGTGTCCAGCGTGTTCTTCATGCTGCTGCCGGACCGGGTGCTGGTGTACGGGGACTGCGCCGTCGTCCCCGACCCGACCGCCGAGCAGCTGGCCGACATCGCGGTGTCGTCCGCCGCGACCGCCCGGGCGTTCGGGGTGGAGCCGCGGGTGGCACTGCTGTCGTACTCGACCGGGGAGTCGGGGGCGGGCGCGGAGGTCGAGAAGGTCCGCGCGGCCACCGCCCTGGTCCGCGAGCGCGCCCCGGACCTGCCCGTCGACGGCCCGCTGCAGTACGACGCCGCCGTCGACCCGGACGTCGGCCACACGAAGGCACCGGACTCCCCCGTCGCGGGCCGCGCCACGGTGCTCGTCTTCCCGGACCTCAACACCGGCAACAACACCTACAAGGCGGTGCAGCGCAGCGCCGGCGCGACCGCGGTCGGACCGGTCCTCCAGGGCCTCAACAAGCCGGTCAACGACCTGTCCCGGGGGGCCACCGTGGACGACATCGCCATGACCATCGCCGTGACGGCGGTCCAGGCCCAGCAGGAGAAGGAGCACGCGTGACCGTCCTCGTCCTCAACTGCGGCTCCTCCTCCGTCAAGTACCAGCTCGTCGACCCGACCGGAGCCGGACGCGCCGCCCGGGGCCAGGTCGCGGGCATCGGCACCGGGGTGGCCGACCACGACACGGCGCTGCGGACGGTGGCCGGCGAGGTGGCCGGTCACCTCGGCGACAGTCCGCTGGTCGCGGTGGGGCACCGGGTGGTCCACGGCGGCGCCGACCTGGTCCGACCCCAACTGGTGACGGAGGAGCTGCTCGCCGAGATCGACCGGCTCGCCGTGCTCGCCCCGCTGCACAACCCGGCCAACGCCCAGGGCATCCGCTCGGCCCGGGCGAGCTTCCCCGACGTGCCCCAGGTGGCGGTCTTCGACACCGCGTTCCACGCCACCATCCCCCCCGCGCACCGGGTGTACGCGGTGCCCCGGGAATGGGAGACCCGGTACGGGGTGCGCCGGTACGGCTTCCACGGCACGTCGCACGCGTACGTGTCCCGGCGGGCGGCCGCGTGGCTGGCCGAGGACCGGGGCGCGGACCTGCACGAGACCCGGGTCGTCGTGCTGCACCTCGGCAACGGGGCCAGCGCGTGCGCGGTGCTCGGCGGTCGCAGCGTCGACACGTCGATGGGCCTGACACCGTTGCCGGGGCTCGTCATGGGAACGCGGTCCGGCGACGTCGACCCGGCGGTGTTCGGCCACCTGGCGCGGGTGGCCGGGATGAGCACCGAGGCGGTCGAGGCGGCGCTCAACACGGCGAGCGGGATGAGGGGCCTGTGCGGCGACTCGGACATGCGGGCCGTGAGCGCCCGCGCCGATGCCGGCGACGAGGCGGCCCGGTTCGCGCTCGACGTCTACGCCCATCGCATCCGGCACTACCTGGGGGCGTACGCGGTGACTCTCGGCGGCCTCGATGCCATCGCCTTCACGGGCGGGGTCGGCGAGCGCGCGCCCGAGGTGCGGGAGCTGGTGCTGGCCGGGCTGGACAGCCTGGGGATCGTCCTCGACCCCGCCCGGAACGCGGCCGTGGACAAGGACTGCCGGGACCCCGTGCCGGTCACCGTCGAGGGCAGCCCCGTCGCGGCGCTCGTCGTCCCGACGGACGAGGAGCAGGAGATCGCGACCCAGGCGCTGTCGGTGGTGGCGAGCGGACTCGCCGGCCGCTGACGCCTCGTGCCCGGGTGCCACCGCGGGGCCGTCGCCGCCGGACCTTCCCCTCCCACACTGTTGCAGAGCGCAAGTTGCACTTCGCAACGACCTCCGGCGGCGGCGGAAACCCCGGTGGTGGCGGCGGTCGTGGTGGGCGAGACCTGCTCCCGGCCCGGCGCGGGCTGATCCCGGATCACGGATCACGGCCCCGCCACGGCCGGCGGGAGGGTGGTGACGGGCTGAGGTCTAAGCTTCGCAACCGATGTCCACGTTCAGCACGGTCCTCATCGCCAACCGGGGCGAGATCGCCGTCCGGGTAGCCCGGGCCTGCGCCGACGCCGGGCTGCGCAGCGTCGCCGTGTACGCCGAACCGGACGCCGACGGCCTGCACGTGCGCGCCGCCGACACCGCCCACGCCCTCGGCGGGACCACTGCGGCCGCCTCCTACCTCGACGTCGCCAAGCTGCTGGACGTCGCGGCTCGGGCCGGCGCCGACGCGGTGCACCCCGGGTACGGCTTCCTGGCCGAGAACGCCGGCTTCGCCCGGGCGGTGATCGACGCCGGGCTGGTGTGGATCGGTCCGCCGCCCGAGGCCATCGACGCCCTCGGCGACAAGGTGCGGGCGCGGGCCATCGCCGCCGCCGTGGGGGCGCCGCTCGCGCCGGGAACCCCCGGCCCGATCGCCCACGCGGACGAGGCCGTGGCCTTCGCCCGCGAGCACGGTGTCCCGATCGCCATCAAGGCGGCCTTCGGCGGCGGGGGGCGGGGGCTCAAGGTGGCCCGCACCCTGAAGGAGATCCCCGAGCTGTTCGACTCCGCCGTGCGCGAGGCGACGGCCGCGTTCGGCCGGGGCGAGTGCTTCGTCGAGCGCTACCTCGACCGCCCCCGCCACGTCGAGACCCAGTGCCTGGCGGACTCCCACGGCGGCGTCGTGGTGGTGTCGACCCGGGACTGCTCGCTGCAACGGCGGCACCAGAAGCTCGTCGAGGAGGCGCCCGCCCCCTTCCTCACCCCCGACCAGGAGCGTCGGCTGTACGAGGCCAGCAAGGCGATCCTGCGCGAGGCCGGCTACGTGGGCGCCGGGACGTGCGAGTTCCTCGTCGCCGCCGACGGCACGATCAGCTTTCTCGAGGTCAACACCCGGCTGCAGGTCGAGCACCCGGTGTCCGAGGAGGTCACCGGACTCGACCTGGTGCGCGAGCAGTTCCGCCTGGCGGCCGGGGAGCCGCTCGGGTACGACGACCCACCGGTGCGGGGGCACTCGATCGAGTGGCGGGTCAACGGCGAGGACCCGGCACGGAACTTCCTCCCGGCGCCCGGGGTGGTCCAGCGGTGGGTGCCGCCGGGCGGGCCGGGGGTGCGACTGGACGCCGGGGTCGAGGCCGGGTCGGTGGTGTCGGGGGCGTTCGACTCGCTGCTGGCGAAGCTCATCGTCACGGGCCGGACCCGGGAGGAGGCGCTCGCCCGGTCGCGGCGGGCGCTGGCGGAGTTCGCCGTCGAGGGGCTGCCGACGACGCTGCCGTTCTTCCGGGCGGTCGCCGAAGACGCGGCGTTCGCGCCCGCTGACGGCTCCGCGATGACGGTTCACACCCGGTGGATCGAGACCGAGTGGGTGGAGTCGGAGGCCGCCGCGGCCCTGGCCCCCACCCCGGCGGACCCAACCGGCGACGACCCGCCCGCCGAGCGGCGCACCGTCGTCGTCGAGGTGTCCGGGCGCCGGCTCGAGGTCTCGCTGCCCGGGGACCTCTTCGCTCCCTCGGCCACCGGTCCGGTGCGCCCCTCGGGCGGTCGCGCAGGGCGCCGCGCGGGAGCGCACAAGTCCGCCGCGGCCCCGACCTCGGCACTGGTGTCGCCGATGCAGGCGACTGTCGTCAAGGTCGCCGTGGCCGACGGCCACACCGTGGCCGAGGGCGACCTCGTCGTCGTGCTCGAGGCCATGAAGATGGAGCAGCCGCTGGCGGCCCACCGCGCAGGGACGGTCAAGGGCTTGTCGCTGGCGGTCGGTGCCACCGTCACCGCCGGCGCCGTCATCTGCGAGATCGACTAGGAACGGATCAGCCGCCCGCCCGGAACGCCGATCACGCGGACCAGGGGCGAACGTCGCAGCTGGCGGGTGAAGCCATCGTCGTCGTTCTCCCAGCGTTCCCGGGACCGGAGCGTGACGTTGACCTCGCGTTGCAGGCGGCCCTCGGCGCGGCGGGCCGCCTCGTGCACGGCGTCCCGGTCGGGTGTGCCGACGACGAGGACATCGACGTCCCGCGGCGGCGGTCCCGGCTCGCCCGAGTACCGCGCCGCCCAGGAGCCAGCAGGTCTCCTTGCAGCCGTGACCGGAAGACCGGCAGCAGGGGTGAAGCAGCGGCGCGCACGCCGAACTGTCGCTCTATTGATGAGCGGTATCAACCAGTTATCGAGCGATAGTGGACGCTATTCCCCCTCGCGGTCGGCGGGTGGATCCGAGCTCGTCGTCCGGACCCGCGCCTTGGCCCCGGGGTCGTCCACGTCCGCCACGGCACCGCGCGACAGCCGTCCGACACGCCGCGGCCGTGAGGTCCGCACTCCGCCTCGCGCGACCGCGGGACCCACGAGGATGTCCCGCGGCCCGGTCGCCGCGACCCCGGGCCGCGAGGGGACGTGGGACGTGGGATTCCAGGTAGCGCAGCGCAGCGTCGGCGAGCTGCTCCGCGACGCGACGACGGGGGCGCTGCAGCTGCCCGACTTCCAGCGGCAGTACAAGTGGGACGACGACCGCATCACCGAGCTGCTGCTCACGGTGGTGCGCGGCCACCCGCTCGGCGTCCTCATGCTGCTCGAGGCCGGCGGGTCGACCGTCCGCTTCAAGCCGACCCCGCTCGCCGGGATCGACCCCACGACGGCGGGCGCTCCCGAGTTCCTGCTGCTGGACGGCCAGCAGCGGGTCACGTCGCTGGTCCGGGCGCTCACCCGGGACGGCGTCGTGGAGACCGTCAACGGCCGGGGGCAGCCGGTCACCCGTCGCTACTACGTCGACATCCAGGCGGCCGCCGACCCCGACGGCGACCCCCGCGCTCTCGTCGTCTCGGTGCCGGGCGACGGGGTGGTCCGCGCGGCACACGCCCAGCGCCCCGCCTACGAGGTCGCCAACGTCGACGGCCAGGTCGCCGCCGGGCTCCTGCCGGTCACCGCGCTGTTCTCGGACGAGGGCGCCGGAGCGTGGCTGCGCCGCTGGGCCTGGGCCGCCGGCGAGGAGTCGGTGGACGACCGCTTCGAGGTCGCCGACCGGGTCGTGGAGCGGGTCGTCACCCCGGCGCTGGACTATCTGGTGCCGGCGATCGTCCTCGACGCGGGGACAAGCCGGGAGTCGGTGGCGACCGTGTTCGAGAAGGTCAACACCGGCGGCCTGCCGCTCGACGTCTTCGAGCTGCTGACCGCGACCTTCGCGGCCGACGGCTCGTACCACCGGGAGTTCGGCTCAGACTTCCGGCTCGGCGACGACTGGCAACTCACCCAGGACGTCCTCGACGCCCACCCGGTGCTCGCCGAGGTCCGCCGCACCGACGTGCTGCAGGCGGTCACCCTGCTCGCGACCGCCCAGGCGCGCCGGGAGCACGGCGGGCCTGGCCGTCCGCCGGCGGTGTCGGCGCGGCGGGAGGACGTGCTCGGGCTGGACCTCGCGGACTACCTGCGGTGGGCGCCGGCGTTGCGGGAGGCGCTGGTCTGGGTCGCGGGGTTCCTGTCGGACCAGCACGTCCCGGCCGCGGAGTACGTCCCGTACCGCAGCCAACTCGTCTCGTTGGCGGTGATCCGGGTCCTGGTCGGGCCGACGATCGACCGGCCGCCGGTCCGGGAGCGGATCACGCGCTGGTTCTGGTGCGGCGTCTTCGCCGAGCTGTACGCGGGCGCGGTCGAGACCCGCCTCGCCCGTGACGTCGAGCAGGTGCCGGCCTGGCTGCTGGCGCCCTTGACCGATGCCGACCCGGAACCGCGCGCCCCGGACGCGCTCACCGCCCGCCTGCTGCCGGCGTCGCGGATCGCGACCGTGCAGGGGCGCGGGTCGGCGGTGTACCGGGGACTGGTGACGTTGCTGCTCGGGGCCGGAGCGGTGGACTGGGCCGACGGGTCCCCGCTGGCCGGCGAGGCGCTCGTTCAGGGCCAGGTCGACCTGCGCCACGTCTTCGACCGAGCGTGGTGCACCGACCGCGGGATCGACCCGGCGCGCCGCGACAGCATCGTCAACAAGGTGCCGATGAGCGCGCGGACGGCCGCGCTGCTCGGGTCGGGGCCGCCGTCGGAGGCGCTGACGGAGTTGGCGGAGCGCGGCGGGCTGTCGCGCGGCGAGGTCGACGCCCGGGTGGTCACCCACGGCGCCGACCCGTGGGCGCTGCGGGCCGACGACGCCGAGGCGTTCTTCGCGGCCCGGCTCCGGGCGCTGGCGGGCTTGGTGGAGGAGGCGACGGGCCGGCCGGTGCGTGACAGCGGCCGCGGCGCTGCGGCACCAGAGGGCCGGATCAGCGTCCGCTGAGAGGGTTCTGACTCGCCGGCGCGCCAAAACCCCTAGGGTTCTGGCTCATAGACGCGCCAAAACCCCTTGGGTTTTGGCGCGCCGGGCTATCGTCGGCGCTCATGGTGAGTGGTGACCGTGCGAGACGATGAGATCCGAAGGCTCCTCCGGGAGGTCAACCCGTGGTGGCGTGCCGCCATATCGGGCGGTGACGTGACGGCGTGGGCCCGCGACGACCGCACGCTTCGCCTGAGGGCCGCTCACGATCTCGGCTACCGCTCGCCGGTGCTGGCGGACCTCGTCGCCGACCCGCTGTCGGACGCCCTGGTCCTGCTCCGTGGTCCACGTCGAGTCGGCAAGTCGGTCGCCCTGAAGGATCTCGCCGTCAGCCTGTGCTTGAGACCGGACGTCATCGCCTGGCAAGTCATCTACCTCCCGGCGGACACGCTGACCGAGCGGGACTTCCGTCGTGCGTTCCAGCTCGGACGGGACACGACTCGACCTGCGGGAGAGCGTCCACGGGTGTGGCTGATCGACGAGGTCACCGCTGTCCCGGGCTGGACACGAACCATCAAGTCGCTCCGGGACAACTCGCCGGTGGGCGGGGACACCGTCGTGCTGACCGGTTCGTCCGCGACGGGCGTCGCGGAGGCCGACCGTGACCTGGGCGCGGGGCGCGCGGGGGAGGCGAACCTCCGGCGCCGTCGACTCCTCCTGCCCATGTCCTTCGCCGACATCGTGCGACACACCCTTCCTGACGTTCCCGTCCCCGCCCCCGTCGGCCTGGACCGGCTCCAGTCACCCGAGGCCGGCGCCGTCGTCGACCAGATGGAGGCGTTCACTGACGATCTCGATCTGGCCTGGCAGCGCTACCTCGAGCACGGGGGATTCCCCCGAGCGGTCGCCGAGCACGTCCGTCAGGGCGCGGTCTCGATGTCCTTCGCCGAGGATCTGCTGGCATGGCTCCGGGCGGACGTCGACCCCGAGGGCACGCAGGAGTCCGTCCCACTGCTGCTCGACACCGTTCACTCACGCTCCGGCGCGCCTCTGAACGTCCGGGCGACGGCCGAGGCGCTCGGTTTCACCCGCTCGTACGTCGATCGGCGACTGGCGCGACTGGTGTCGGCCTTCGCAGCGCTGTGGTGCCCGCAACGGGACGACGACGGCCGTCCCATCCCCGGCAGCCAGGCCAAGTTCTATCTCAGCGACCCCCTACTCACTCAGCTCCCGCACCTGTCACGCCCGGGACTGGCGCCGCGAGACGCCACGCGGTTGACCGAGGCCGCCCTCGGCGTCCTGCTCGCTGCCGCTGTCGACCACACCTCCCCGGGGCGCTGGACCGACGGCGACACCATCGGGTACGCCCGCACGCGACAGGGAAACGAGATCGACTTCGGCCCGTTGCCGGTGGCGAGGTGGACCTCCGGAGTCACGGCGACGCCCGTGGAGGCCAAGTGGGTCAGCTCCGGCTGGCGGGCCGAGGCCCGGACCATCGAGGGCCGTTTCGGACGGGGGATCATCGCCACCAAGACCGTCACCGACCGCTCACACCCGAGCTGGGCCGTGCCCGCGCCCGTCCTGGCGCTGCTCATCGGATAGCCGCGGCAGTTCGCGCCGGACTCACCCGCCGGTCAGAATCTCCCGCCGCCGCTGCGTCCCCGGCTGGAGCCGGAGCGACCGGACGAGGACCGTGACCCGGACCACGAGCTCCGCCGGCTCGAGCGCGAGCCGTGGTCGTCGTCCGACTCCCAGGACGACCCCGACCAGAAGCTCACCCCGGCCCGCTTCAGCATCACGACGACGCCGACGACGCCCGTGATCCCCAGCACCCAGCGCAGCCAGGCCTGCCGCCACCACGGGCCATCCGGGTTCTCGAGCCCACGCGCCGCAGCGACCGCGGCGGCGGCCCACCGCTCCGTGGCGAGCACAGGCACCACATCCCGCTCCATCATGGTCGCGGCCTGGTCACCGGTCAGCGGGACCGCTTCTCCCAGGTCCCACTCGTACTCCCGCTCCTCGGTCGCCACGGCGAGCAGGACATCGTCGGGACCGAGGTCGGAGCGCTCGGCGGTCGCCTCGGCCCAGTCCCCGGTCATCATGAACGTGAACCCGTCCTCCTCGTCCGGTGGGTCGAACGCCTCGACGAACACGACCGTCAGCCGCATCGTCGTTGCCGTCTCGAGCCGCTCCAGCGCCGCCTCGACCTCGGCCTGCTCCTCCCGGTCGAGAACGCCGGCGCGATCGGCGACTCGACCCTCCACCTCCGGCGGCGGCTCCGCGGCCGCCGGGGCGGCCGGCAGACCGACGGCCAGTGCGGCCAGGATCGTCACGGCTCCCGACCCCACCACCCGGCGCGACATGCCCGGAACGATAGGGCTCGGCCGGCCGGTACCGTCCCGCGGTGTCCGTGACCGATGACCTGCTCGCGAACGCCCGGCGCTACGCCGCCACCTACCCCGGCGGCGGGCCGCACGCCCCCGCCAAGCCCGTCGTGCTCGTCACCTGCATGGACGCCCGCTTCGTGCCGGGCCTGGTGTTCGGGCTGCACGAGGGGGACGCGCACGTGCTGCGCAACGCCGGCGGGGTGGTCACCGACGACGTCATCCGCTCGGTCGCGGTGTCCCAGCACCGCCTCGGCACCCGGGAGATCCTGCTGGTCCACCACACCGACTGCGGGATGCGGACCTTCAGCGACGAGGAGTTCGCGGCCCAGCTCGAGGAGCTCGCCGGCCGGCGACCGGACTGGTCGGCGCGGACCATCCGAGACACCGACGAGGCGGTCCGCCAGTCGCTGCGCCGACTGCGGGGCAGCCCGTTCCTGCGCCACCGGGACCACGTCCGCGGCTTCGTCTGGGACGTCCACACCGCCGACCTCCGCGAGGTCGTCGTTCCCTGAGCCCCTACAGCAGCGGGGCCGGGTGGAGCTGGCGGGCGGCCTCGCCGATGGTGCCGGACAGGCTCGGGTACACGGTGAAGGCCCGGGCGACCTGGTCCACCGTCAGCCGGTGCTCGACCGCCAGCGTGATCGGGTAGAT
>JBHJOS010000121.1:0-21105 GCA_050329415.1 Kineosporiaceae bacterium | reverse complement strand
CGGGGGTCCATGCCGTTGAAGGGCTCGTCGAGCAGCAGCACCTCGGGGTCGTGGACGAGCGCGGTCGCCATCTTGATCCGCTGGCGCATGCCCTTGGAGTAGGTGGCGATCCGCCGGTCCGCGGCGGGGGCCATCTCGACGAGGCCGATCGCCCGCTCGGCGGCCGCCTCGGCGTCCGGCAGCCGCTGCAGCCGGGCGTTGGCCAGCACGAACTGGCGGCCGGTGAGGAACTCGTAGGTGGCCTCCCGCTCCGGCACCAGCCCGATCCGCCGGTGGACCGCGGTGTCGCGGTGCGGGGCCAGGCCGTCGAGGGCCACGGTCCCGGCCGACGGCGCGAGCAGGCCCGCCATCAGCGCGATGAGGGTCGTCTTGCCGGCCCCGTTGGGACCCAGCAGGCCGGTGACCCCCGGGCCGACCGTCATGGTCACGTCGTTGACGGCGACCACGTCGCCGTACCAGCGCGACACCTTGTCGAGCTCGAGCGCGCTCACGAGGCCGACACCCGCCGGTAGCGCACCGCGAGGACGGCGAGCGCGAGCAGCACGGTGAGGGCCCACGCCCCCAGCAGCGCCAGTCCCACGGGGGTGGGGACCTCCTCGCCCGTGGGGCCCAGCGGGGTGCCTTCGATCCACGAGGCCAGGGCCGGGACCACGGTGAGCGGCGACAGGCCCTGGACGTAGCCCACGACGTCGCCCCCCCGGTCGAAGGTCAGCCCCGTCGCCACGCCCGCCACCGCGGACGTCACGATGAAGTACCCGACCACGACCGCCGTGCCCAGCCCGCGCCGGGGCGTCCAGGCCGCGATCGCCAGGCCGGTCGTCGCGAGCAGGACCGCGGCCAGGACCGCCGTCACCATCCCGGCCAGCCACGACTCGGCCGTCTCGCGCCACGGCTGCTCGGCCAGCAGCGCCCCGAGGGCGAGCACGGTGACGGGCACCGCCGCGATGACGAGCACGGCCCCGGTCATGGCGGCCAGCTTCGCCGTCACGTAGTCGGTCCGGCTCATCGGTCGCGACAGGTACAGCGGCACGGTGCGGAACCGGAGGTCGCGGGACACCGCCCGCGGCGCGAGCACCGCGACGAACACCGCGATCACCGTGAGGACCTGGCCGAGGTACTGGGCCGGCGACACCGGCAGCCCACCGGTGAACTGCCCGGCGACCGAGGCCACGACGACGATGACGATCGTCGGCAGGGTGGCGAACGCCAGCAGGAGCCAGGGCCAGACCTTGGCCCCGGCCGAGCGGCCGAGCCCGAACGACCCTCGCAGCCCGTCGACGGCCAGTGCCCGCCAGACGGCGGCGCGGCCGAGCCGGGGCCCGGTGTAACGCTGGTAGCCGATGTCGTGGATCGCGGGCTGCACCGCGGACGGGGCGGCCGGCCCGGCCGCCGTCATGCCCCCACCCCCACGGGTTGTGCCGCCGCGGGCGCGGCGAAGATCTCGGACAGCCGGTGCCGGCGCCGTTCCAGGCGGACCAGGCCGAGGCCGAGGCCGGCCACCCGGTCCCGGACCGCGTCGCAGGCCGTGTCGGGGTCCGTGCCGCCGGCGAGGTCGACCTCGACGACCCGGCCCCGCCGCGCGGCCCGCAGGCCGGCCGTGGTGAGGGCCGCCGCGACCGCGTCGGCACCTGCGGAGTCCCCGGTCACCTCGACGACGAACACCGCCCCCGGGCCGAGGGCGTCGGCCGTGGTGGTCGAGCGGACCAGGCGGCCGCCGTCGATGACGACGACGTGGTCGCTGATCCGCTCGAGTTCGCCCAGCAGGTGCGACGTCACCAGGACAGAGATCCCGAAGTCGGCCCCGATCCGGCGCACCAGCGCGAGCATGTGGTCCCGCCCGGCGGGATCCAGGCCGTTGGTGGGCTCGTCGAGCAGGACCAGGTCCGGGTCGTGGACGATCGCCTGCGCGAGGCGGACCCGCTGGCGCATGCCGGTGGAGTAGCCGCCGATCGCCCGGTACCGGGCCTCGAACAGGCCGACCTGGCGCAGGGTGTCGGCGGCCCGTTCCCGGGCGGCGTCGTGCGGCAGGCCGGACATCCGGGCCATGTGGACGACGAACTCGGTGGCGGTGACGTCGGGCGGCAGCGGGTCGTGCTCCGGCATGTACCCGACCCGGCGGCGGATCATCGCCCCGTCCGTCGCGACGTCGAGGCCGAGCACCCGGGCGTCGCCCGACGTGGCGGGCAACAGGCCGAGGAGCATCCGGACGAGCGTGGACTTGCCGGCGCCGTTGGCGCCCACCAGGCCGGTGACCCCGGGCGGGACGTCGATGTCGAGCTCCGAGAGCGCCGTCACCGGGCCGTAGCGCTTCGTCAGTCCGCGGGTGGCGACCACGGGCCCCTGCGGAGGTCCGGCTACGGCCGGGGTGGGACTCATGGTCACGACCGTAGAGCCCCCGGCGGCCCGGATGCGCGGGCGCTCGCCGCCGACGAGCGCTGGGGCTGGCTGGGGGCAGGATGGGGGGGATGGCACGAACCCGCCCCCCCGGCATCGCCGCGCCTGCGGGGCCGCCGGTGCGCGGTGGTCCCCGTCCCGGTCCGTCGGCGGCCGAGTCGCCGTTCGTCGAGTACGACCGCGCGGCCTGGAGCCAGCTACGGGACACCACGCCGCTGACCCTCGGCGAGGCGGATCTCGCCCGGGTGCGCGGGCTCGGCGAGCGGGTCGACCTCGAGGAGGTCCGCACGGTCTACCTGCCGCTGTCCCGGCTGCTCAACCTGTACGTGGGCGCCAGCGCGAGCCTTCGGGCCGCGACGTCGACGTTCCTGGGTGAGCGGCTCACCCGCACCCCGTTCGTCGTCGGCATCGCCGGTTCGGTCGCCGTGGGCAAGTCGACGACCGCCCGGATCCTGCGGGAGCTGCTGTCCCGGTGGCCCGACCACCCGCGGGTCGAGCTGGTGACCACCGACGGGTTCCTGCTGCCGAACGCCGAGCTGGAACGGCGGGGGCTGCTCGAGCGCAAGGGCTTTCCGGAGTCCTACGACCGCCGGGCGCTGCTGCGCTTCGTCGCGGCCGTGAAGTCCGGCGCCGCCTCGGTGCGCGCCCCGGTGTACTCCCACCTGACGTACGACATCGTCCCGGACGCCCACGTCACGGTCCGGCTGCCCGACGTCCTGATCGTCGAGGGGCTCAACGTGCTGCAGCCGGCCCGGGTCCGCGCCGACGGCCTCCAGGGCGTGGCGGTCAGCGACTACTTCGACTTCAGCATCTACGTCGACGCCCGGACCGAGGACATCCGCCAATGGTACGTCGACCGGTTCCTCCAGCTGCGGCGGACCGCCTTCGCCCGGCCCGAGTCGTACTTCCATCGCTACGCCGGGCTGTCCGACGCCGAGGCGGTCCGGACCGCCCGGCGGATCTGGGCCGACATCAACGAGCCGAACCTGGTCGAGAACGTCCGCCCGACGCGTGGCCGGGCCCGGCTCGTGCTGGGCAAGGGACCCGACCACGCCGTCCAGCGGGTGCTGCTGCGCAAGCTCTGACCGGGGACGCCGCGGTCGCGGTCGCGGTCGCGGTCGCGGTCAGGCGATGGTCAGGCGTTCCGCCACGACGGCAGCCAGCCGGTCCGCGGCCTCCCGGGCCGTGGCCTCGTCCGGGGCCTCCACCATGACGCGGACCACCGGCTCGGTTCCCGAGGCCCGCAACAGGACCCGGCCCCGCTCCCCCAGCTCGGACTCGACGGCGGCGACGGCCCGCGCGACCTCCGGGTCGGTGCCGGCCCGGCCCTTGTCGACGCCGCGCACATTGACGAGGACCTGCGGGTAGCGGGTCATGACCCCGGCGAGCCGCGACAGGGGCCGACCGGTCTCGGTCATCCGCGCCAGGACGTGCAGCGCGGTGAGGATGCCGTCCCCGGTCGTCGCGTGATCGAGCATGATGACGTGGCCGGACTGCTCGCCACCCAGCACGTGGCCACCGGCCCGCATCGCCTCGAGGACGTAGCGGTCGCCGACCGCCGTGCGCACGACCCGGATGCCCTGTTCGGCCAGCGCGAGCCCCAGCCCGATGTTGCTCATGACGGTGGTGACGACGGTTCGGGTCGGCAGCCACCCGCGCTCGTCGAGCGCCAGGGCCAGCACGGCGAGGAGCCGGTCGCCGTCGACGGTCCGGCCCCGCTCGTCGACCGCGAGGCACCGGTCGGCGTCGCCGTCATGGGCCACCCCGGCGTCGGCGCCGGTGGTGAGGACGGCCTCCCGCAGCCGCTCCAGGTGGGTGGAGCCGTAGCCGTCGTTGATGTTCCAGCCGTCCGGCTCGGCTCCGATGACGACGACGTCCGCCCCGGCGGCGGCCAGCGCGGCCGGGGCCGCCTCGGACGCCGCACCGTGGGCGCAGTCGACGACGACGCGCAGGCCGTCCAGCGGGCGCGCCGCCGAGCTCACCTGGGTGAGGGTCGCGACGAGGTGGTCGACGTACTCACCGAGGCACTCCGGGGAGACCCGCACCCGGCCCACGGCGTGCCCGACGGGCCGGTCCCACGGCTCGCGGAGCCGGGAGGCGATGGCGTCCTCGATCTCGTCCGGCAGCTTCGCGCCGGTCCGGTCGAAGAACTTGATCCCGTTGTCCGGCATCGCGTTGTGCGACGCGGACAGCATGACGCCGAGGTCCACGTCCGCCCGCGACGCCACGACGTGAGCCAGCCCGGGGGTCGGCAGGACACCGGCGTCATCGACGTCCATGCCGGCACTCGCCAACCCGGCAACCACTGCGGCCGAGAGGAACTCCCCGGATGCCCGGGGGTCGCGAGCGATGACGGCGCGAGGGCGCCGCCCGGAGCGCCCGCCGCGACCCGACACCTCGCCCAGCACGTGCGCCGCGGACACCGCGAGATCGAGGGCCAGCTCGGCGGTGACGTCGCGGTTGGCCAGGCCTCGGACGCCGTCCGTGCCGAACAGCCGCGGGGTGTGCGACGGCGCGGTCGGGGGCGGCACGGTCGGGGACGGCACGGTCGGGGACGGCACACCCGCCGCCGTCAGCGCTTGCTGTACTGCGGCGCCTTGCGGGCCTTCTTGAGGCCGGCCTTCTTGCGCTCGATGGCGCGGGCGTCCCGGGTGAGGAAGCCGGCCTTCTTGAGCGACCCCCGGTTGGCCTCGACGTCGATGCCGTTGAGAGCCCGGGCGACCCCGAGGCGCAGCGCGCCCGCCTGTCCCGACACTCCGCCGCCCGTGATCCGGGCGATGACGTCGAACCGGGATTCGGTGCCGGTCACCTTGAACGGGTCGCTGACCAGCTGCTGGTGCACCTTGTTGGGGAAGTAGTCACCGAGTGTGCGGCCGTTGATGCGCCACTGCCCGGTGCCGGGGACGAGGCGAACCCGGGCCACGGCCTCCTTGCGGCGACCGGTTCCGTAGCCGGGTGCGGTAATGCTGCGACCGCTGTTGTTGACCTCGACGGCGGTCTCGGTCGTGTACGACCCGGAGAACTCCCCCGGGTTGTCGGGCTCGACGTCCACGGGCGTGGCGGTATCGGTCACAGGTCTCCTCGAAACTCTCGGTCAGCGCGCGGTGTCAGACCGGCTGCGCGACCTGCGAGATGGTGTACGGGACGGGGCGCTGGGCGCCGTGCGGGTGATCGGGGCCGGCGTAGACCTTGAGCTTGCGCCGCACGGCCCTGCCCAGCGAGTTCTTGGGCAGCATGCCGACGACGGCCTTCTCGACGGCCGCGACGGGCCGCGTGGCGAGCAGCTCGGTGTACCGCACGCCGCGCAGGCCGCCCGGGTATCCCGAGTGGCGGTAGGCCACCTTCTGCTCACGCTTCGATCCGGTGAGGGCCACCTTGTCGGCGTTGATGATGATGACGAAGTCGCCGGTGTCGACGTGCGGCGCGAACACGGGCTTGTGCTTGCCCCGCAGCAGCTGGGCGGTGTGGCTGGCGAGCCGGCCGAGCACGACGTCCGTGGCGTCGATGACGTACCACTGGCGCTGGATGTCGCCGGGCTTGGGGCTGAAGGTGCGCACGCGTCGTCCTCAGAGGTCGTCTCGGTCGATGGGCCCGCGGCGCGAACGGCGACAGGGCCACGCGCCGCCCCCGAGGACAGCGCAACGACCTCACAGGCTACGTGCCGCCAGGCCCCCCGGTCAAAGCGCCCCCCTCTTCCGCTGCGATTGCCGCCACTCGCCGACGCGATCGGGCTCGACCGTCGGCGAGTGGCGGCAATCGCGGAGGGGAGCAGAAGGTCGCGGAGGGGAGCAGAAGGGTGCGGAGGGGAGCAGAGGGGACCGGCGCGCAGCCGGTCAGGCGTTGGTGGCGCCGTCGTCCACGGTGCCGCGGTCGCTGTCGTACCCAGGGTCCGGGTCGATGCGGTGGATGGCCGCCTCCTCGGCCGAGAGGTCGCCGTCCCCGACGGCCTCGCGCGCGACCAGATCGGCCTCGGTGTCCACCGGCCCGCCCTCGTCGAGGTCGACGAGCCGGTGGACCGGGACCGGGTCGGCGTCCGGGTCGGACCACGCCTCGGGCAGGGTGCGCAGCTCCCGGTCGTCCAGTCGCTCTCCGGCCCGCTGCTCGTCGACGGTGGTGCCGTGCTCGTCGACGCCGCTCGGCCCGTCCGGGGGCGACCACCCGTCGGCGAGCAGCGCCTCGGCCTCGGCCCCCATGGCCTGCTCGAGGTCGAGGACGCCGTCGTCGTCGCGGTCGTCACGGCCGTACTCGAAGACGGCGTCGGGGGCGGGGTCGCCGGGAACGGTCATACCCGCACCATGACAAAGCGTCGGGCCCACCGCCAGCCGGGGCGTCGCGCCCGGGCCCGCGACCGGCTCAGTCGTCGCCCGCGTCGTCCTGGCCGGGGATGCGCCGGACCGCACGAGCGGCCGCCGCCCGGGCGGCGAGCTCCTCGTCGGGCGGGTAGGCGACCGCGACCAGAGCGAGCCCGTGGGCGGGCGCGACCGTGACGGCGGGATCCCGACGGCGCGCGGCCAAGACCGCCGCGGGCCAGTCGGGGGGGCGGCGGCCGTCCCCGACCGTCACCAGGCACCCGACGAGCGCGCGGACCATGGAGTGGCAGAAGGCGTCGGCGACCACGCGGGCGCGCACGGTCCCGTCGGCGTCGCGCGCCCAGGACAACTCCTCCAGCGCCCGCACGGTCGAGGACTCACCGGACGGCGACGTGCGGCGACGGCAGAAGGCGGCGAAGTCGTGCAGCCCCAGCAGCGGGCGGGAGGCCTGCGTCATGCGAGCCACCGCCAGTGGCCGGGAGTGGGCGACCGCCTCGTGGCGGCGCAGCGGCGACACGCCGGACGGCTCGTCGCTGAGCAGGTAGCGGTACTCCCGGCGCAGCGCCGAGAACCGGGCGTCGAACCCGGGCGGCGCCGAGCCGACCGACGTCACCCGGACGTCGGCGGGCAGGACGCCTCGCAGCCGGCGCACGAGGACGTCCGGGGCGGGTGGGTCCACGCCCCGGGGCAGGTCGACATGGCAGACCTGACCCAGGGCGTGGACCCCGGCGTCGGTGCGGCCGGCGACGACCACGGCCAGGTCGGCCGCCTCGACCCGGAGCACCCTGGCGAGGGCCTCGGTCAGGGTGTCCGCGACGGTGCGCAGCCCCGGCTGGACGGCCCAGCCGTGAAACGCGCCGCCGTCGTACTGGAGGTCGAGTCGCAGTCGCAGCGGGTCAGGCCTTCGCCTCGACGGCCTCGCCCTCGGCGCCGGCGGGGCCCGCCGCTGATTCATCGGCCGGGGTGTCGGCCGGGGTGTCGGCCGTCGAAGCCTCGACCGGGGTCTCGTCGGCGGCCGTGCCCCCAGCCGGGGCCCGGGTCCCACGCGCCGCCCGCGCCGTGGCCGCCTCGGCCTCCTTCACCGTGGCCTGCTTGGGGCTGTACGGCTCCAGCACGAGCTCGATGACCGCCATCGGCGCATTGTCGCCCTTGCGCGGCCCGATCTTGGTGATCCTGGTGTACCCGCCGGGACGGTCCGCGACCAGCGGCGCGATCTCCGTGAAGAGCTCGTGCACCACCCCCTTGTCCCGGATGACCGTCATGACGCGGCGCCGGGCGTGCAGGTCACCCCGCTTGGCGAAGGTCACCATCCGCTCGGCCAGCGGACGCAGCCGCTTCGCCTTCGCCTCGGTCGTCGTGATCCGCCGGTGGGCGAACAGCGACGTCGCCAGGTTGGCGAGCATCAGCCGCTCGTGCGCCGGTCCGCCGCCGAGCCGCGGTCCCTTCGTGGGGCTGGGCATGTCAGTGCACTCCCGTCGAGTCGGTCGGTCTCATCACAGCTGCTCGTCCTCGACTGCCGACGTGTCGTCGTCGTCACCGTCCGAGAACGTCTCGTTGTCGCTGAACGACGCGATGACGGAACTCGGGTCGAACCCGGGCGGGCTGTCCTTGAGGGACAGGCCGAGGTTGGCGAGCTTGGCCTTGACCTCGTCGATCGACTTGGCCCCGAAGTTCCGGATGTCGAGCAGGTCCGCCTCGCTGCGGCCGACGAGCTCGCCGACGGTGTGGATGCCCTCGCGCTTGAGGCAGTTGTAGGAACGAACGGTGAGGTCGAGGTCCTCGATCGGCAGCGCCAGGTCCGCGGCCAGGGCAGCGTCGTTCGGCGACGGGCCGATGTCGATGCCCTCGGCGTCGACGTTGAGCTCACGGGCCAGGCCGAACAGCTCGACGAGGGTCTTGCCCGCGCTGGCCATGGCGTCACGCGGCAGCATCGAGGGCTTGCTCTCGACGTCGACGATCAACCGGTCGAAGTCGGTCCGCTGCTCGACACGGGTCGCCTCCACCCGGTAGGTCACCCGCCTGACCGGGGAGTAGATGGAGTCGACGGGGATGCGTCCGATCTCGGCCTCACCCGACTTGTTCTGGGCGGCCGAGACGTACCCCCGGCCGCGCTCGACGGTGAACTCGATCTCCAGGCGCCCCTTGTCGTTCAGGGTCGCGATGACGAGGTCCGGGTTGTGGACCACGACGCCGGTGGGCGGGTTGATGTCGCCCGCGGTGACGAGCCCCGGACCCTGCTTGCGCAGGTACATGGCGACTGGCTCGTCGAACTCGCTGGAGACGACGAGCTCCTTGAGGTTGAGAATGATGTCGGTGACGTCCTCGGTGACCCCGGGGACGGTCGAGAACTCGTGGAGCACCCCGTCGATGCGGAGGCTGGTGACCGCCGCACCAGGAATGGACGACAGCAGGGTGCGCCGGAGACTGTTGCCGATGGTGTAACCGAAGCCGGGCTCAAGCGGCTCGATGACGAACCGCGAGCGGAGGTCACTGACGACCTCTTCGGTGAGGGATGGGCGCTGGGCGATGAGCACGGTGCATGTCCTTCCCACGGGCGCCCGCTATATGACGACCCGCGAACCGGCAGTGGCCCCGACGGGCTCGGTCCGCCGCCGGTGCCGGGCCGATCGCTCGGCCGACGATCCCGCCCGGGACTGCCGGCCCGGGCGGGATCGGTCGTGCGTGGGTCGAGGGCTACTTGGAGTACAGCTCGACGACCAGCTGCTCCTGCACCTGGGTGTCGATGGCGCCACGCTGCGGCGAGCCGTGCACGATGACCCGCATCTGGTCGGGCACCGCGGTGAGCCAGGCCGGCACGGTCTTGTCGCCCGCCTCCGCCCGGGCCACGACGAACGGCGTCATCTCGACGCTCTTCGGCCTGACCTGGACGATGTCCCTGGCCTGCACCTGGTAGCTGGGGATGTCGACCTTGCGGCCGTTGACGATGAAGTGGCCGTGACGGACGAGCTGACGGGCCATGTCGCGGCTCTTGGCGAACCCGGCCCGGTAGACCACGTTGTCGAGGCGCGACTCCAGCATCGCCAGGAGGTTGTCACCGGTCTTGCCGGACCGGCGCGACGCCTCCTCGTAGTACGAGCGGAACTGCTTCTCGAGGACGCCGTAGATGCGGGCCATCTTCTGCTTCTCGCGCATCTGGAGCAGGTATTCGCTCTCCTTGGTGCGCGCCCGGCCGTGCTCGCCCGGCGGATAGGGGCGGATCTCGATGGGGCACTTCGGTGAGTCGCACTTCGCGCCCTTGAGGAAGAGCTTGGTCTTCTCGCGCCGGCAGCGCTTGCAGTCGGCACCCGTGTAACGAGCCATGAGTCTCCTCCTCCCTCAGACCCGGCGGCGCTTCGGCGGGCGGCAGCCGTTGTGCGGCTGCGGCGTGACGTCGGCGATCGACCCGACCTCGAGACCGGCGGCGGTCAACGAGCGAATCGCGGTCTCCCGTCCGGAGCCGGGACCCTTGACGAGGACGTCCACCTTGCGCATGCCGTGCTCCTGGGCACGACGCGCAGCCGCCTCGGCGGCCTGCTGGGCGGCGTAGGGGGTCGACTTGCGCGACCCCTTGAACCCGACCTGGCCCGACGACGCCCAGGCGATGACGGCGCCCGACGGGTCGGTGATGGACACGATGGTGTTGTTGAACGTCGACTTGATGTGCGCGACTCCCACGCTGACGTTCTTCCGCTCCTTGCGGCGCGGCTTGCGTGAGACGCTCGATGTGCGGGACTTGGGTGGCATGCGGCGGCTGGTCCTTACTTCCTACCGGGCTTCTTCTTGCCGGCGACGGTCTTCTTGGGGCCCTTGCGGGTACGGGCGTTGGTCTTCGTGCGCTGGCCGCGGACCGGGAGGTGGCGGCGGTGACGCAGCCCCTCGTAGTTCCCGATCTCGACCTTGCGGCGGATGTCGGCGGCGACCTCACGTCGCAGGTCACCCTCGACGCGGTAGTTCGCCTGGATGTGGTCGCGCAGGGCGACCAGTTCCTCCTCGGTGAGGTCGCGCACCCGGGTGTCCGGGTTCACGCCGGTGGCCGCGAGCGTCTCGTGCGATCGCGTGCGGCCGACGCCGAAGACATAGGTCAGGGCGACCTCGACCCGCTTCTCGCGGGGAAGGTCGACTCCGACGAGCCGTGCCATGTGCTGCCTTTCCGTCGACGGAGGTCTGGGGCGTCACCGGTCGGGACCGCGGTGCGGTCCGGTCCCCGGCCTCCGACCAGGGGTGTCGTCCGGGACGGCGGACCGTCCCGGGGGCGGGTGACGCGATGGGTGGTGCGATGACGCAGGTGATCAGCCCTGGCGCTGCTTGTGGCGCAGGTTGGTGCAGATCACCATGACACGGCTGTGCCGGCGGATGATTCGGCAGTTGTCGCAGATCCGCTTGACGCTCGGCTTGACCTTCATGGCCGTGGCTCCCTCGATCCAGGCGGGTCGATCACTTGTAGCGGTAGACGATCCGACCGCGGGACAGGTCGTACGGGCTCAACTCCACCACCACGCGGTCCTCGGGGAGGATCCGGATGTAGTGCTGGCGCATCTTGCCCGAGATGTGGGCGAGCACCTTGTGGCCGTTGCTCAGCTCCACCCGGAACATCGCGTTCGGCAGAGCCTCGACCACCGTGCCCTCGATCTCGATGACGCCGTCCTTCTTCGGCATGTCCTCCGCTACCCGTCGTCGCTCCCGCAGGAGCGTCCAGTCGATCATGTCGTGTGTGATCCAGCGCACGCGTGACGCATCCCGTTCACCCGGACCAGCCGCGGGGGCGAACGGGACGAAGAAGATACGTGTGCCGACCGGGAATCATACGTCACTGAGCCGACCAGGGGAAATCTGCCGCCGCCGATGCCCGCTCCCCAGACGAGGCCGACGTCCGCCACGACGGAGAAGTCACCGGGGCAGCTCGTCCGCGGCCGGCGTGACGAGATGCCGGACCCGTGGTCGTCCGCCCCACGAGGCGGCCACCAGCCCGATCCCGAGGAGCGCGATTCCGAGCCAGCCGACCGTGGGGAGCGACTCCCCGAGCACGACGACGCCGAGCAGGGCGGCCGTCGCCGGCTCGGCCAGGGACAGGGTCGCCGCCTGGGCCGCAGCGATCCGACGCAGGGCGAGACCGAACAGCAGGTAGGCCGCCGCGAGCGTGGCGGTCGCCAGGTAACCCGCCGCCACCGCCCCGGGCACCGACACCACCCACGTCGGCGGGACCGCGACGAGCACCGGCAGCAGAATCACGGCCCCCCCGCCGAAGAGCAGCCCCATCACACCGGCCGACGGCAGGCCTGCCCGGATCAGAGTCGCCGAGCCGACCGCGTAGACCGCGTAGCAGGCGCCGGCGGCGACGGCCGACCACGCCGAGAGGATCCCGCCACCGCCGACCCCGACCAGCAGGACGAGGCCGGCGCCGGCCACCGCGGTGGCGCCGGCCCACCGCCACCCCGGCGCCCGCTGCGTGACGACCCACGACAGCACCCCGGTGATCAGCGGGGCACTGCCGAGCGCCACCAGCGTGCCTCGGGCCACGCCGACCGACGCGACCGCCTCGAAGAAGAACACTTGATATCCGACCACGGCGGTGATCGCGGCGGCCGCCCACCACAGGACCCGGCAGCCCGCGACGCCCCGGACGACGGCCCGGCCGACCGACAGGGTCGCCGGTCCCGCCGCTGCAGCCAACACAAGGCCGCCCCCGACGAGACGCACCGCCGCGATCGACGCCGGATCCTCCCCCGGTGCCCCCAGCGCAGCCACCGTCCCTGCCGTCCCCCACAGCACGGCGGCGCCGACGAGGAGCGCGGCCCCGCCGCGAGGGCCGGTCACGGGACCCGCGTCCGTCTCACCGCGTGCCCCGCGGGAAGGGCGAGATCGACGCCGATCCCCGCCGTGCTCCCAGCGATCGTTGCACCGTGCAACTTGCACACGGCAACCACCCGGGCGAAGGAAGGTGGGTGCGCGCTGACACGGTGGGCGCGGCGCCGGACGGCGACCGGAACGGCACCGGTCGCGCGCCTCGCGCACACCGGCAGCACAGGCCCGCTCAGTCGGCCAGCGCCGACACCGGCACGCCGCGCCGGCGCAGCTCCGCGGCGCCCCCGTCCTCGGCCGTCAGCACCCACAGGCCGTCGTCGAGCACCGCGACGGTGTGCTCGAAGTGCGCCGCCCGGGACCCGTCGGCGGTCGCCACGGTCCACTGGTCGTCCAGCTCCCGGGTCTCCGGCGACCCGGCCGTCACCATCGGCTCGATGGCCACACACAGTCCGGGGCGGACCCGCGGGCCACGCTCGCGCACCCGGTGGTTGAGGACCTCGGGCTCCTCGTGCATCTGCCGGCCGATGCCGTGCCCGGTGTAGCCCTCGACCAGGCCCCACGGACCGTGCGGGGCCGAGCTCACGTGGTCGTCGACGGCATCGCCGACCGCACCCAGCCTGCGGGCGCCCGCCAGGGCAGTGATGCCCTGCCACAGCGCCTCCCTGGTCACGTCGAGCAGGGCGGTGTCGCGCGCCCCCGCGGACGCGCCGACGACGCCGGTGAAGGCGGCGTCACCGTGCCAGCCGTCGACGATCGCGCCGCAGTCCACGCCCACGAGGTCGCCCTCGGCGAGGACGCGGGGGCCTGGGACACCGTGGACCACCTCGTCGTTGACCGAGGTGCAGATGACACCGGGGAAGGGCGGGGTGCCGTACCCCAGGAAGGAGGGCGTGGCCCCGGCCGCTCGGATCACCCCCGCCGCGACGTCGTCCAGCTCGGCGGTGGAGACCCCGGGCGCCAGGGCGGCCTCGACGGCGTCCAGGGCCCGCCGGACCACGAGACCGGCAGCCCGCATCCGGCGGACCTCGCCGGGGGTCTTGAGACGGATGCGCGGGCGCAGCGGGGCCAGCGTGCTCACGACACCCGGTGGTCGAGCGCCCCGAGCACCCGCCCGGTCACGTCGTCCATGGACCCCACGCCGTCGATGGTGACCAGCAGCCCGCGGCTGCTGTACACCTCGACCAGGGGAGCGGTCTGCTCGTCGTAGACGTCCAGCCGGTGCGCGATGACCTCCGGGGTGTCATCGCTGCGACCGTCGAGCTGCGCCCGCTTGAGCAGCCGGGCCACGAGCTCGTCCCGGCCCACGACCAGCTCGACCACCCGGTCCAGGGCCACCCCCTGCTCGGCCAGCATCCCGTCCAGGGTCTCCACCTGCTGCCGGGTTCTCGGGTAGCCGTCGAGCAGGAACCCGTCGGAGACGTCGGGATCGCCGAGGCGGTCCCGGACCATGGCATTGGTCACGTCGTCGGGAACGTACTCGCCGGCATCGACGTACTGCTTCGCCCGGCGCCCCAGCTCTGTCCCGGCGCCGACGTTCGCCCGGAAGATGTCGCCGGTGGAGACCGCCGACACCCCGAGGCGCTCGGCGATCCGGCGCGCCTGGGTGCCCTTGCCGGCGCCGGGGGGACCCAGCAGGATCAGCCGCATCAGCGCAGGAACCCTTCATAGTTGCGCTGCTGGAGCTGTGAGTTGATCTGTTTCACCGTCTCGAGGCCGACGCCCACGATGATGAGGATGCTGGTCCCGCCGAACGGGAAGTTCTGGTTCGCGTCGATGAGCACGAGTGCGATGAGCGGGATGAGGGCCACGACCCCGAGGTACAGCGACCCGGCGAAGGTGAGACGGCTGAGCACGTAGTCCAGGTACTCGGCAGTGGGGCGGCCGGCCCGGATGCCGGGGACGAAGCCGCCGTACTTGCGCATGTTCTCGGCGACCTCCTCGGGATTGAAGGTGATCGCCACGTAGAAGTAGGTGAAGAAGAGGATCATCCCGAAGTAGACGGCCATGTACAACGGGTGGTCGCCGGTCACGAGGTACCGGGATATCCAGCCTGCCCACGTGGAGTCGGAGTCGAACTGGGCGAGCAGGCCGGGCAGGTAGAGCAGGGACGAGGCGAAGATGACCGGGATGACACCGGCCTGATTGACCTTGAGCGGGATGTAGGTGCTGGTCCCGCCGAACGTCCGCAGGCCCACCATCTTCTTGGCGTACTGCACGGGGATCCGGCGCTGGCTCTGCTCGACGAACACGACGGCCGCCACGACGACCAGGCCGATGCCGATGACGATGACCATGGTCTCGATGCTGCGCTGCTGGGCGATCTGCCACAGCGACGAGGGGAAGGTCGCGGCGATCGAGGTGAAGATCAGCAGCGACATTCCGTTCCCGACGCCCCGGGACGTCACGAGCTCGCCCAGCCACATCACGAGCCCGGTGCCGGCCGTCATGACGGCGATCATCTGGATGATGATGATGACGCGCTGGTCCGGCACGACGGGGTAGAGGGCCGGGTCGCACAGGCCGCCGAAGACGCCGTTGTCCCGGGCCAGGGTGACGAAGGTCGTCGACTGGAGGATCGCCAGCCCGATCGTGAGGTAGCGGGTGTACTGCGTGAGCTTGGCGGTCCCGCTCTGGCCCTCCTTCTTGAGCTCCTCGAACCGCGGGATCACGACCGTCAGCAGCTGGACGATGATGCTCGCCGTGATGTACGGCATGATCCCCAGAGCGAAGATCGACAACTGGAGCAGCGCCCCACCGCTGAAGAGGTTGAGCAGGCCGAAGACGTTCGCCCCGCCACCGTCACGGGCCAGGGCCACGCACTGCTGGACGTTCCCGTAGTCGACGCCCGGGGTCGGCACGAAGGAGCCCAGGCGGAATATCGCGAGGATCGCCAGCGTGAAGATGATCTTGTTCCGCAGGTCGGGCGTGCGGAACGCTCGCACGAACGCGCCCATACTGACCACGAGCTCCAGCACCTCCCTGTCAGACCCGCGCGTCGGGCGGGAATGCCGATTCGGACCTTAACACCCGGGTCTGGCGGGCCCTGGATCGAGCGGCCGACCCGGCGGCTCAGCCCTCCTCGGGCCGCGGGGCCAGCTCGGTCACCGAGCCGCCGGCCGAGGTGATCCCGTCCCGCGCCGACGCCGAGAACCGGTGCGCCGTGACGTGCAGCGCGACCGTCACCTCGCCCTCGCCGAGCACCTTCACCGGCCAGCCCTTGCGCACCGCGCCGCGGGCGACCAGATCCTCGACGAGGACGGTGCCGCCCTCGGGGTACAGCTCGGACAGGCGATCGAGGTTGACCACCTGGTACGCGGTGCGGAAGCGGTTGCGGAACCCCCGCAGCTTGGGCAGCCGCATGTGCAGCGGCGTCTGGCCGCCCTCGAAGCGGTCGGGGACCTGGTAGCGGGCCTTCGTTCCCTTGGTGCCACGACCCGCGGTCTTGCCCTTGCTGCCGCCCTCGCCGCGACCGACCCTGGTCCGGGCCGTACGGGCGCCCGGCGCCGGGCGCAGGTGGTGCACCTTGAGAGCGTGCTCGCCGGCCGACGGCGACTCGGTCGTCTCCGCACGGCCGGACCTCGTCCTGGCGGCCATCACTCCACCTCCTCGACCGCGACCAAGTGGGCCACGGTCCCGACCATGCCCCGGATCTCGGGGCGGTCCTCCTTGACGACGGTGTCCCCCACCCGCTTGAGCCCGAGGCTGCGGACGGTCTCCCGCTGGGCGTGGGTCCCGCCGATCGTGCTGCGCACCTGCCTCACCTTGAGCCGGCGCGTGACCGTCCGGCCGGCGGCCGGCTCGGCGGTGCTCACGACGCCGCCCGGGCGGGCTGGGCCTTGGCGGCCTCGCGGGCGCGCAGCAGGGCCGCGGGGGCCACCTCGGCCAATGACTTGCCACGACGCGCGGCAACGGACTCCGGACGCTCGAGCTTGCGCAGTGCGGCGATCGACGCCTGAACGATGTTGAGCGCGTTGTCGGAGCCCAGCGACTTGCTCAGCACGTCGTGGATGCCGGCGCACTCAAGCACGGCGCGCACCGGCCCGCCGGCGATCACTCCGGTTCCCGGCGCGGCCGGCCGGAGCAGGACGACGCCGGCGGCGGCGCGGGCCTGCACCGGATGCGGGATCGTCGCGCCGATCCGCGGCACCTGGAAGAAGTTCTTCTTCGCGTCCTCGACACCCTTGCTGATGGCGGCGGGGACCTCCTTGGCCTTGCCGTACCCGACACCCACGGTGCCGTCGCCGTCGCCGACGATGACGAGAGCGGTGAACGAGAACCTGCGACCGCCCTTGACGACCTTCGCGACGCGGTTGATCGTCACGACGCGCTCGAGGTACTGGCTGCGTTCGCCGGAGTCCTGGCCACGCCGATCGTTGCGGTCGCGGCGGTCGCGGCGACCGTCACGACCGCCGTCACCGCCGGCGCCGCCGCCGGTGCGGCCTCGCTGTGCGGGGGGCATCAGATGGTCCCTTCACTGGGGAACGAATGGCGGGTACCGGTCGGTACCGAGGTGGCGAGGTGTCCCGTCACAGTGTGAGACCTCCCTCGCGGGCGCCATCGGCCACCGCGGCCACCCGGCCGTGGTACCGGTTGCCCGCGCGGTCGAACACGACGGCCGCCACCCCGGCGGCCTTCGCTCGCTCGGCGAGCAGGAGGCCGACGCGGCGGGCCTTGGCGGTCTTGTCCGCGGCGTCGGCCCGCAGGTCGGCCTCGAGGGTCGAGGCCGAGACCAGCGTGCGACCGGTCGAGTCGTCGACGACCTGGGCGACCATGTGACGCAGCGACTTGGTGACCACCAGCCGGGGCCGCTGGGTGGTGCCGGTGAGGCGGCGACGGACCCGGGCGTGCCGACGGGACCGGGCGGCGACCCGACCGCGGCCTCCGCGACGACTCGTGCGCTCGACAACGGTGGGCATTACTTCTTCCCAGCCTTCCCGGCCTTGCGGCGGACCGCCTCGCCCTCGTACCGCACGCCCTTGCCCTTGTAGGGCTCCGGTGGGCGGAGCTTGCGGATGTTGGCGGCGATCTCGCCGACCTGCTGCTTGTCGATGCCGGCCACCGAGAACCGGGTGGGGTTCTCGACGGCGAACGTGATGCCCTCAGGCGGCTCGACGACCACCGGGTGGCTGAAGCCGAGCGCGAACTCGAGGTTCCCGCCCTTGGCCTGAACGCGGTAACCGGTGCCGTGGATCTCGAGCCTGCGCTGGTAGCCGACGCTGACGCCGGTCACCATGTTGGCGACGAGGGAGCGGGTGAGGCCGTGGAGCGCCTTCGAGGTCCGCTCGTCGTTCGGGCGCGACACCACGACCCGGCCGTCCTCGGTGGCCACCGTGATGGGGTCGGGGACGACCCGTTCGAGAGTCCCCCGGGGACCCTTGATGCGGACCTTCGGGCCGTCCACGTCCACCTCGACACCGGAGGGGACGGGGATCGGGAGCTTGCCGATTCGAGACACGTCTCCTCCTCACCACACGTAGGCGAGGACTTCCCCACCCACGCCCTTCTTCGCGGCCTGCCGGTCCGTCAGCAACCCGGACGACGTCGAGAGGATGGCGATGCCCAGCCCGCCGAGCACCCGCGGGAGGTTGGTCGACTTCGCGTAGACCCGCAGGCCGGGCTTCGACACCCGGCGCAGCCCGGCGATCGAGCGCTCCCGGTGCGGCCCGAACTTCAGCTGGATCTCCAGGGTTCGGCCCACCTCGGCATCGCTCACCGAGTAGGAGGCGATGTAGCCCTCCTGCTTGAGGATGTCGGCGATGCTCGCCTTGAGACGGCTGTAGGGCATCGCCACGCCGTCGTGATATGCGGAATTGGCGTTGCGCAGTCGCGTGAGCATGTCCGCGATCGGGTCGGTCATCGTCATGGAATCACCAGCTACTCTTCGTCACGCCCGGCAGCTCACCACGGTGCGCCATCTCGCGCAGGCACACCCGGCAGAGTCCGAACACCCGGTACACCGCACGGGGCCGGCCGCAGCGCTGACAGCGGCTGTACGCGCGCACGGCGAACTTCGGCTTGCTGTTGGCCTTCTCGACCAGGGCCTTCTTGGCCATCTCTCGGGTCTCCGTCTCGATTCTCTGCTCAGTTGTCCCGGAAGGGGAAGCCGAGCCGGCGGAGCAGGCTGCGTCCCTCGTCGTCCGTTCGGGCCGTGGTGACGACCGTGATGTCCATGCCGCGGACCCGGTCGATCCGGTCCTGGTCGATCTCGTGGAACATCGCCTGCTCCACGAGGCCGAAGGTGTAGTTGCCGCGACCGTCGAACTGTCGCGGGCTGAGGCCCCGGAAGTCGCGGATCCGGGGCAGCGCCAGTGCCAGCAGCCGGTCGAGGAACTCCCACATCCGGTCGCCGCGCAGGGTGGCGTGGGCACCGATCGGCATCCCCTCGCGGAGCTTGAACTGGGCGATCGACTGGCGGGCCCGGGTGACCTGGGGGCGCTGGCCGGTGACGGCCGCGAGGTCACGGACGGCACCCTCGATGAGCTTGGAGTCGCGCGCCGCCTCACCGACACCCATGTTGACGACGATCTTGCTGACCGTCGGCACCTGCATGACGTTGGCGTAGCCGAACTCCTCGCGCAGCGCAGCGGCGACTTCCTCGCGATAGCGCAGTTTGAGCCGTGGCGCGGGAGCCGCCGGGGCGGTCGTCGTGGTCACGAGATCTCCTCACCGGAGCGGCGGGCGATCCGGACCCGGACGGGGCGCTGCCGCCCGTCGCGCTCCTGCATGTCGATGCGGACGCCCAGGCGGGTGGGCTTCTTGGTCTTCGGGTCGACCAGGGCCACCTTGCTGACGTGCAGCGGAGCCTCGGTGTGGACCAGGCCGCCGGCCCGGTTCGCGCCCGAGGCCGTGCGTCCCGGCTTGATGTGCTTCGTCACCCGGTTGACGCCCTCGACGGTGACCCGCCGGCGCTCCCGGTCCACGGCGATCACCCGTCCGGTCTTGCCCCGGTCGCCCTCGATCGTCACACCGTCCCGCACCTTGGTCCGGCCCCCGCGGATGACGACGACGAGGTCGCCCTTCTTGATCCGCATCCGCGGCGGCTTGGCAGCGGTCTGCTGACGGCCCGACATCACAGCACCTCCGGGGCCAGCGAGATGATCTTCATGAACTTCTTGTCCCGCAGCTCACGGCCCACCGGACCGAAGATCCGGGTGCCGCGCGGGTCGCCGTCCGGCTTGATGAGGACGGCGGCGTTCTCGTCGAAACGGATGTACGAGCCGTCGGCCCGGCGGCGCTCCTTCACGGTGCGGACCACCACCGCCTTGACGACCTCGCCGGACTTGACGTTCCCACCGGGGATGGCGTCCTTGACGGTGGCGACGATGACGTCGCCGATGCCGGCGTACCGGCGACCCGACCCACCGAGAACCCGGATGCACAGGATCTCCTTGGCACCGGTGTTGTCGGCGACCCGTAGTCGCGACTCCTGCTGGATCACTCAGATCACCGGGCCTTCTCGAGGACCTCGACCAGGCGCCAGCGCTTCGTCGCCGACAGCGGACGGGTTTCCATGATGAGGACGAGGTCGCCGACACCCGCCGTGTTCTGCTCATCGTGCGCCTTGACCTTGCTGCTGCGGCGCACGACCTTGCCGTAGAGCGGGTGCTTGACCCGATCCTCCACCGAGACGACGACCGTCTTGTCCATCCGGTCGCTGACGACGTAGCCGCGACGGGTCTTCCGGTACGGACGGCCCTCGTGGCCCCGGTCCGACGACGCAATGGTCGACTCCGTGGTCGAAGCGGCGGTCGACTCGGTGGTGGCCGTCGCGGCGACGGCAGTGGCGTCGCTGCTCACGAACCCACCTCCTGCTGGCTGATGCCGAGCTCGCGCTCGCGCATGATCGTGTAGATGCGGGCAATGTCCCGCCGGACGGCACGCAGCCGGCCGTGGCTCTCGAGCTGGCCGGTCGCCGAGGCGAAGCGGAGGTTGAACAGCTCCTCCTTGGCCTTGCGCAGCTCCTCGATGAGGCGGTCGTCGTCGAACGTCCGCAGGTTCGCGGGGTTGAGGTCGGTGCTGCCGACGGCCATCAGACCTCGCCTCCCTCACGCATGACGATCTTGCACTTCATGGGCAGCTTGTGCATGGCGCGGGTGAGGGCGTCGCGGGCGGTCCGTTCGTTCGGGTACGACAGCTCGAACATCACCCGACCCGGCTTGACGTTGGCGATCCACCATTCCGGGGAGCCCTTGCCGGAACCCATCCGGGTCTCCGCCGGCTTCTTGGTGAGCGGCCGGTCGGGGTAGATGTTGATCCACACCTTGCCGCCACGGCGGATGTGCCGGGTGATGGCGATCCGGGCCGCCTCGATCTGACGGTTGGTGACGTACGCGGGTTCCAGGGCCTGCAGACCATAGTCGCCGAACGAGACCGCGGTGCCGCCGGTGGCGGCCCCGCTGCGCTTCGGGTGGTGCTGCTTGCGGTGCTTGACCCGACGCGGGATGAGCATGCCTCAGCCCTCCTGCCGCTGCTCGGTACCGGAGCCCGCCGGCGGCGTCGCCTGGGCGGCGACCTGCTCGGCGGCGGCTTCCACCGCGGCGGCCGCAGCCGCCTCGGCGGCGACCGTCGCCGCGGCCTCGGGCGCCGGGGCGGCTGCGCC
>JBHJOS010000160.1:0-2389 GCA_050329415.1 Kineosporiaceae bacterium | reverse complement strand
CGGGTGTTCCTCGCACGCGACGTCCGGCCGGTCCCCGAGGGCCGGCGGCACGTGCGCACCCAGGAGGAGGCGGGAATCGTCGCTGCCTGGGTGCCGTTGGAGGAGGCCGTCGAGGCCGTGCTCATGGGCCGGGTCCACAACGTCGGGGCCGTCGCGGGCATCCTCGCCGCGGTCGCGGCGCGCGCGGCCGGGTGGTCGACGCTGCGGCCTGCGGACGCGCCCTGGCCCGAGCACCCTGACCGTCGCCCCGGAGGTCGGGAGCGGGGCTGAACTCTCCGGGGACGGGCCGGAGCCGCTCCCGCCACGTCGACCACAGCGCCCAGCCCCGAAGCGGTGGGCCCCGACGTCACCGCGCCTAGACTCACGGGCGCCGACGGCGCCCCTTCGCAGGCGACGCGGCCCGACGACCCGGAGGACATTCCCGTGCTGCGCACCCACGAGGCAGGCCGCTTGTCGGCTGCCGACGCCGGTACCACCGTCACCCTCTGCGGGTGGGTGGCCCGCCGCCGGGATCACGGGGGCGTGGCGTTCCTCGACCTGCGCGATGCCTCGGGTGTCGTCCAGGTGGTGGTCCGGGACGAGGTGCTTGAGACGTCGGCGGCCCACGACCTGCGCGCGGAGTACTGCGTGCGGGTGGTCGGCGCGGTCCGCCGCCGGCCGGCGGGCAGTGAGAACCCGGCCCTGGACACCGGCGAGGTCGAGGTCGACACGCACGGGCTCGAGGTGCTGAGCGCCGCGGACCCGCTGCCCTTCCAGCTCGACGGGCACACCGAGGTGGGCGAGGAGATCCGCCTGCGCCACCGCTACCTCGACCTGCGGCGCCCGGCGCCCGCGGCGGCCATGCGGCTGCGCAGCGAGATGAACCGGATCGCCCGAGGGACCTTGCACCGTCACGGCTTCGTCGAGGTCGAGACCCCGACCCTCACCCGCTCGACGCCCGAGGGCGCCCGGGACTTCCTCGTCCCCGCTCGGCTCGTCCCCGGGTCCTGGTACGCCCTGCCGCAGAGCCCGCAGCTGTTCAAGCAGCTGCTGATGGTCGGCGGGCTGGAGCGCTACTACCAGATCGCCCGCTGCTACCGCGACGAGGCGTTCCGCGCCGACCGCCAGCCCGAGTTCACCCAGCTCGACCTCGAGATGAGCTTCGTCGAGGCCGATGACGTCATCGCCCTCACGGAGGACCTGCTCCGGGGGCTGTGGTCCCTGGTCGGCCACGAGGTGTGCACGCCGGTCCCGCGGATCACCTACGCCGAGGCGATGGCCCGGTACGGCACCGACAAGCCCGACCTGCGGTTCGACCTGGAGCTCGTCGACTGCACCGAGTACTTCACCCGGACCCCGTTCCGCGTGTTCCAGGCGCCGTTCGTCGGGGCCGTCGTCATGCCCGGTGGGGCGGACCAGCCACGCCGCACGCTGGACGCCTGGCAGGAGTGGGCGAAGCAGCGCGGCGCCAAGGGCTTGGCCTACGTCCTGGTCGGGGCCGACGGCGAGCTCGGCGGGCCCGTGGCCAAGAACCTGTCCGAGGGGGAGCGGGCCGGGCTGGCGCAGCACGTCGGCGCCAAGCCCGGGGACTGCGTGTTCTTCGGGGCGGGGGCGGCGGCCGACGCGCGCCCGCTGCTCGGCGCCGCCCGGGACGAGATCGCCGGGCGCCTCGGCCTGATCCGCGAGGCGGACGAGGCCGCGGGCGGCAAGGCCTGGTCGTTCGTGTGGGTCGTCGACGCCCCTATGTTCGAGCCGGTCGAGCAGGCGGTCGCCGCCGGTGACGTGGCGGCCGGCACCGGGGCGTGGACGGCGGTCCACCACCCGTTCACCGCGCCGAAGCCCGAGCACGAGGCGTCCTTCGCCGATGACCCCGGCGGGGCGCTGTCCGACGCCTACGACATCGTGTGCAACGGCGCCGAGATCGGCGGCGGGTCGATCCGGATCCACCGCAGCGGCGTCCAGCAGCGGGTGTTCGACGTCCTCGGCATCCCGCCCGCCGACGCGGCGGAGAAGTTCGGGTTCCTGCTGGAGGCCTTCCGTTACGGCGCCCCACCGCACGGCGGGATCGCGTTCGGCTGGGACCGGATCGCCATGCTGCTGTCGGGGTCGGCGTCGCTGCGCGAGGTCATCGCCTTCCCCAAGACCGGCGGCGGGTACGACCCGCTGACGGGGGCCCCGGCACCCATCACGGCGGCCCAGCGCAAGGAGGCTGGCGTCGACACCAAGCCGGGCGACCACGCGGGCGGCTCACCCGCGTCCCCCGCGGCCCCGCTGGTGTCCAAGGCCCCCTGAGCCCGGATGCACCGGTCGGGTTGGTGGGTTCGGGGTGGAATGAGGACACGGGTGGCTTCTGAGCTGGGATGATGTTCTTGCGACAGAGACATCGGAGCCAGTTCGAGGAGCCACCCGC
>JBHJOS010000161.1:0-30171 GCA_050329415.1 Kineosporiaceae bacterium | reverse complement strand
AGCTGCCGGTAGAAGTCCACGTCCGCGGGCGCCATGAACGCCGGGGGCGGGGTCTCGGCCCGGCGGGACCGGTCCTTGGCGGGGTCGTGCGGCAGGTGCCAGGAGTTCCCGCCGTGGCGGACCTGGACGAAGAGACCGTCGTTCGTGACCGACGCGACGCGCCCGCCGCGCTCGGACACCGCCCGGAGCACGGACACCTCCTCGCCGATCGAGACGTCCGGGTAGCCGCCGGCGCTGAGCCAGGCGGACCGGGTGAGCGCGAGCGTCCCGGCGATGATGAAGGCGTGCAGGCGCCCCTCGTGCAGGGGTGGGCCGGTCTCGAAGAACCGGAACGACGGCACGTCGAGCAGGTGGCCGCCGACCACGCCGGTGATGTCGGCGGCGCCCGCCGCCAGCGGCGCCACCTGCCGGCTCAGCCGCGACGGCCCGTACCAGTCGTCGTCGTCCCACTGGACGAGGACGTCCCCGTCGGCCGCCTCGGCCAGTAGCTGGCGCTTGCGCCCGATCGACGCCCGCTCCTCCAGCCGCCGGTAGGTGACCCGGGGGTCGTCGGGCAGGGCGCCGGCCATCGACTGCCTGCTGTCGTCGAGGACCACGAGCTGGCGGTTCGGGTGGTCCTGGCGCAGAAAGTACTCCACCGCCCGGACCGCGAAGCGGCGCCGGTTGTATGTGGGCATGAGGCACGACACCGCGGGTTCCCAGACGACCCTCGCCGACGCCGTCAACGCCGCCGTGCGGAACGCCTCGAAGGCCTCGGTGGCGACGGACTCCGCCTCCCCGGGGGTCGCCGGGTCACCGCCCAGGACGGGTCCCATGAGGACGGCGAGGTCGCCCCGTTCCCCCAGCCGGACGGCCCCGTCCACGTCCCACGCGTCCCGGCGGGCGCACAGCGTCGACCGGCGTAGCAGGCCGGCGTCGCGCACCCGCCGGGTCTCCCGGGACCGCGGGTCGTGCACCAGCAGTGACGCCGCGGCGACCCGCGGCGCCGACGTCGACATCAGCTCGCGGACCTGCTGGGTGAGCCGGTCGCGCGCGTACCAGGTGGTGGCGTCCCACGTGGCGACGACGGGTCCGGACGCGGCCGCCAGACCATAGCCCCGCCACTCGTTCTCCTCACCCGCCGGCAGGGCCACCGGGCGCACGTCCACCTCCGGCGACAGCCAGGCCAGCACCCCGGAGACGCCCGGCCCGACGAGGACGAGCTCGCGGTGCGGCCAGTCCTGCGCGGCGAAGCTGCGGACGGCGAAGGCGAGCAGGTCGGCGGTGGCGGGCGCCCGCATGACACAGCTCACGACGGCCGTGTCCGCGAGGACCCTGACCCGGGGGCTGGCCTCGACCACCGGCACACCGAGCGGGGTGGCCGTACCGACCCGGACGGCCAACTCGTCCAGGACCGGGCGGATGAAGCGGGCCACCCGGTCGGGCGGCATCGGCGGTCCGGATCCGGTCCGGTGCCACGCGAGGGCGGCGTCGATGAGGTCGTGGTCCGCGAGGCGCCCCCGGGCCCACCGCGCCCCGGTGTCCCGGTCGCACATGCTCCCGGTGTCGAGGTAGTGCAGGGTCCGGCAGGAGTTGAGCACCGTATACCACGCCGCCGCCCCCGTCAGGCCCAGGTCCACCCGCATGGCGTCGGCGACCGCCTCGGCGCCCTGCTCGGGGAAGACCTCCGCCGGGTCGGGCCCGGCCAGCGCCACCCCCTGGCTGCGGCACAGGGCGAACAGCAGGACCAGGCGGGCGTCGCCCTCGCTGCCGGGACCGTCCCGGATCTCGCTGTCGATGGACGTGAGGATCCAGGCCGCCAGGCGTGGCGCGGCGGACCCCGAGCGCGCCTGCGCCTCGGGCACCACGCACAGGTCGAGCCCTCGCGCCGCCCAGGGACGGCGGACCCGGCGGACCTGCCCGAGCAGCTCGTCGAGCACGCCGTCGCCGGGCTGCTGCCGGACGACGACCATGACGTCGACGTCGCTGCGGCCGGGCACGAAGGCGTCGCCCGCCGCCGAGCCGTACGCGTACACCCCCACCAGCTCGTTGTCGAGCGCGGCGCGGGCGGCCCCGGCGACGTCCTCGACGTAGCGGGCCACCGCCTCGTGGATCCTTCCCGCCGGGGTCACAGCACGTCCCACCGGAACCGGTACTCCAGGTCGGACGGGGTTCCGAGCCCGGCCGCGTCGATGGGCCGGCCCCGGGAGTCGACCACGGGGCGCTCGCCGGTTCCGCGGATCCTCACGTCCACGTCCACCCAGTCATCACCGGTCGACAGGTCCTCCGGGGTGAAGGTGACGCTGCGGACCATGACCGGGGCGTTCTCGAAGGGGTGAGCCGAGAGGGTGCCGCGGACCGTGACCACCTCGTCACGGACCAGGCGGACCTCGACGGCCCGGGAGACCGAGTCGAACCGGACCGGCCCGCTGAACGTCACGAGGATCGCGTCGAGATCCCTGACGGCGGAGTTCCGCGGCGGATCCACGGACTCCACCCGCACGAGGTCGGACGGCGTCCGCTCGAGGAAGAACCACGACGAGAAGTCGCCGCCGCGCCGCCCGTCCCCCGACGGCAGCCGCAGGTCGACGACCGAGCCGTACCCGTCGGGCTCGACCCGCCCGACGGCCTGTCCGTCCAGGGCCCGCGTCCCGCTGCGGTCGAGGATCACCTCACCGGCCAGGCGCACCCGGCAGCGCAGCGGGGCGGCGGCGCCGGCGGCGAGTCGGTCGAACTCCTCCTGCTTCATCGCGGGGACGAATCGCCACTGCCGCGGCGTCGTGCGGACCTCCCCGTCGAGGATCAGCGGCTGGAAGGCCCTTCCGAGGGCCGCGGGGGCCGCGGGCGCCTCCAGGGTGACGACGAAGCTGGAGGTCGACGCGGTCTCCGGGTGCATGGCCTCGGAGAACTCCACCTCGATCCCGGCCAGGAAGTCCGCCAGCGGCAGCAGGCGGTCGTTGCGCCAGCTGATCCCGGTCACCGTCGGCCAGGTCGCGGGATCCGGGAGGCGGTCGTAGAGATCGTCCAGCGCCTCCTGGACCGTGCCGGCGTCGGCGCCCGCCCGGTCGCCGTCGTAGCTCACGTCGTCCGCGGTGATCCCGCACAGGTGCGGGAACCGCTCGTCCAGCCACGCCACCACCTGCCAGGGCTCCGTCCCCGGCGAGGCGGGCGCCTCCAGCAGGGCCAGCGGCGCGAACCACCGCTTCGGCCCGTGCGGTGCCGGGTCCCAGGGCCTGCCGTTGGCGGCCCCGCCCGCGCGCGCCTCGTAGGCCCACCACTGACCGGCCCGGTAGGTGCCGGTGGCTGAGAGCGTGACGGTGATCCCGTCCTCCAGCACGTGCGGACCGGTGGTGGGGGAGCCGGCCCCGGCAGCCCGCTGCGGGTCGACGACCCCTTGCCAGCGACGCAGCTTCAGTCGCACCCCGGGGACCTTGAAGCGCTCCTCGACCGCCGACGGCTGGGTGAGGTCGTCGACGTCGGCCAGCGTGAAGGCCTTCTCGCTCTCGTCCCCCGCCGTCGACACGGCCACGAGCCGCCCGAGCAGGCCCACGGCCCGCTCCGGGGGGACCAGCCCGCCCGCCGACACCTCGGCGAGCGCCTCGTCGCCGAGGTCGGTGACGTCGTCCAGCACCTCCACGACGTCGCCCCCCGCCAGCGGGGAGTCCGCATCGACGACCAGCTCCTCCTCGGCGTTGAGCGAGGCGGGGAACAGCTCGCTGCCGTTGTCCCGCGACCAGGTCAGCCGGACGCTGGTGAGCCCGCCGCCGCGGTGCACCTGGATGCGGTAGAGGCGGTTGTCCGACCCGCTGTACCCGCCGGGGTCCGGCAGGTCGCACGGGTCCGCGGCCACGGAGCCGGCAGCCGTGGCGACCGTCAGCGTGCCGCCGGACTCGACGGTCGACCCGATTGCCGCGCGCGCCTCGTCGGGGGTGAGGGCCCCGACGACGCGCGCGGTCTTGACCTGGCCAAGCAGCTGGCTCCTGGTGGCGGTGTCGACTCCGCCGAGCGCGACCTCGCGCAGGCCAGGGTCCTCCACCGGCCCTATGTGCCGCTCCCACACCTCCAGGTAGGCCACGGCCCGCTGCCCCGGTGCCGGGTCGAGCACAAGGCCGGGAAGCGGTGGCGGACCCGCCGGGCTGTCCACCCAAGTGAAACCGGCGTCCTCCGGGAAGCCGAGGCCCGGGAAGTCGCCGCCCGGGGTGCGCACGACGAGCCCGTCGACGTGGTAAGTGCCGGCCGCGACGGCGAAGGTCCCGTGCTCGCCGACCGGTCGGCGCTCCTCCAGCAGGAACAGCCAGACCTCCGACCGGCCCGACAGCCCGATCTCGATCGTCTCCAGCCCGGCCGGGATCGTGACCGGAACGGGCCTCGGGGACGTGCCGCCCGCCGTGACTGCGACGCTGGAGCCCGCGACGGTCATCGTCGTCGCCGTCGGCGCCCACGCCCACAGCGTCGCGACCACGTCACCGCCGCCGGGGGGTCCGGGGTCGAGGGCGGGGAACAGCACCCGGGTCAGCGCCCCCGAGCCCGCGACCCGCACCCCGGGGAAGCGCCCGTGCAGCCGGCGGCGGTGGTCGACGTGCACCTCGCCGGCGCCCGCGGCCACCACGTGCCGCCCGGCGACCTCGGCGAACAGGGTCACGAGCCGCCCCGGGGTGACGAGGAACCCGAGGTCGGGACTGCCGGCGGCGCACCCCAGGCCTCGCGTGGTCTCGACACTCACCCCCAGCAGGGCGTCCACCAGCGCCGCGAGGTCGCTGTCGAGCACCGGCCGGCCCGCCTGGGGCAGGACGCGGCGGTACTCGCGCCCGCGGGCGCGGTCCGGTTCGTGGCCACGGGACAGGTCGGCGTGCACGTTGATCTCCTCAGTCGATCCGGATGACGCCGGTGCGCAGCCCGGCCGGGGTGAACTCCGCCAGGCGCCGCCGGTGCCCGGCCAGGCGAGCGGTCAGCTGCTCGGCCGCGTACGCGCCCAGCTCGCCACCGTTCTCCGCCCCCGCGGCGACGGCGGGGTCGCAGTCGGCGCGCAGCCGCCACCACGCGGGGTCGCGGCGGTTGCGCGACACCAGCCGCAGCGGGGTGTCCACCGCGAGGCGGTGGGCCCGGGGCAGCTGCGACGTCGAGGTGACGCGGCTGTAGCGGGCACACCCGCGGAAGCGGTCCTCGGCGACGGCGTCGCCGTCGAGGATGGACTCCGAGATCTCGAGCACCCGGGCCTGGACGCGGCCCAGCACGGACACCCGCTCGAGCGCGACCCGTCCCGCCGGCGCGGACACCGCGTCGGCGTCCACGGCGCCGGCATCCACGACACCGTCCTCGACGACGAGGGCCCCAGGCCCGTCGAGGCGGACCCCGGCGGACAGGCAGCGCCACACGAGCACGGCGGACCCCTCGTCCGCGGCGGTGATCGCGATCTCGTTCGCCGCGTCGATCACGGTGCACATCCGCAGGTCGACCGACCGCGCCGGCGGCACGGTGACCCCCGGCCAGTCCGGGCCGCCGAAGGCGATCCCGCACAGGGAGACCGACTCGTACCGGGCCGGGCCCGCCGGGGGGCGCCACCCCGCGACCGGGTCGACGAGCACGACCGGCTGCTCCCGCTCGGCGGCCTGGACCACCAGCGTGAGCAGGCACGCCTCGGCTGCGGCGGGGTCCGCGGGACCGGCGGGCCACCGGGGTGACTCGCCGGGGTACGTGGCGCTGTCCTCGAACTGGACGACCTCGACGTGCTCGCCCGCGTCGGCCGCGGTCAGCGCCGACCAGGCGGTGTCCACGGCGTCGAGAGCGTCGGCAAGGGTCCGGTACCGGGGGATGTCGTGCCAGTCCGGGGGGGCGTCGCGGTGCAGGGCACCGGCACCGGCGACGAGCCTCGTGGGCCGGGGCAGGCGTCGGTCCAGCAGGGGCTCTCGCGCCGCCGGCAGCGCCCCGGCGTGCGCGGTCGCCCCGACCTCGTGGGCCACGGTGACCGACTCCGGAGGCGGCGGACCGCCGGCGGCCGGGTCGGGCCACCGCTGCGGCGCCTGGGCGGCGGCGACCGAGAACAGGCCGTGGGCCACGTCCAGGTCCAGCAGGCCCGGCGGGGTCGGGTCGAGCAGGAGCGGCGGGGTCGCGGCGGGATCCTCGGCGTCCCAGGCGCACAGCCGCCGCCCGCGGACCCGGCGCCTCGTCATCGCGGCCGACTCCCGCACCGGGGCCGCCGGCCCGAGCGACATGCGCCGCCCGGCCAGCGCCCCCGACTCCCAGGTCGACCCGTCGACGCCCACCCGCAGCACGTCGCCGGCGTGGGGGTACGCCGGGTCGGGGGGCCACGGTGACTCCGTCGCGGGCTCGACGTCCAGTTGCGGCAGGTGCACCAGGACACCGGTGCCGTCGTCGCCGGACCAGGCGACCTCCCCGGGGCAGGCCGAGGCGGCGGCGTCGTCGGACTCGAACCGTACGGCCAGGGAGACGAGCCCGGCGTTGTCGTCCCGCAACCGGGCGACGGCGGCCAGCTCGCCCGCCCAGCCCGCCGGGGCAACCGGCAGGCCGTCCTCGCCGAGGACGGTCCACGTCGCCGTCGACGGGTCGGTGCCGGTCCACTCCAGGCGCTGGAAGGGCCGGAACCAGGCCCCGCCGGGCCGCTCCACCTGAACGGCGAAGGACAGCGCGCACGCCGCGCTCCCGGGCAGTGGGGCGTACCTCGATCCGTTGCGGCGCAGGACCTCGAGGCCGTGCAGGACCGCCGGGCCGCGGCCGGGGGCGCCGGGCACCCGTTCGATCATGTCGGGTTCGGCGGCCGGGGCCGCGGGCGGCCACACCGGTCCCGGGCCGACTCCCAGCAACGCGTCCTCGGCCAGCAGCAGGCCGGTGTCGTCGCGGGGCATCGGCTGCGCCGTGCCCCCCTCGTCCGCGGCCTCGTACAGGCTGCCGTCCGCGGCGACGAGCAGCCAGCGCTGCCCGCGGACCTCCACCGGTGGGACGCGCACGTGCAGTGCGCCGGTCAGGAAACCCTCGGCCGCCAGCGCCGGGTCGCTGGTCGCCGAGGTCGTCCCCGGCCCGGCCCCGGTGAGGGTGAGGACCGCGCCCGGGAAGAACCGCCCGCCGCTGCCCTCGGCGACCAGGCGCAGCACCGGAACCCGGGCGCCGCCGGGGTCGGGTGCCGCCCCGGACGCCGTCCCGGTCACCTGCCCCCCGTCCAGGTCGACCGACCCGGTCACGGCGAATGCGCCCAGCGACGCCGACCACTGTGCCCCGCCGGCGCCCGTGACCGGCGCCAGCCCGAGTTCCACCCGGACCGGCCCGTGCCAGCCGCGCCCGGGCAGGTCGGTGACCGAGACGGCGGCGCCCGGGCCCCGGGCCAGCGTCCGGGCGGCGGGCCGTCGCGACGGCGCGCGCGTCGTCTCCCCGACCGCGGCGACCGCGGCGGGCAGCCCGCACACGTCGACCCGCACCCCGCCGTCGCGACCCCACCACCGGGCGGGATCCGCGGCGAAGTGCCGCTCGGGGATCCGGTCGAGGAACGGGCCGGTGTCCCCGGGCGGACGCCTCACGCGCAGGGGCCGCCGGACCCCGAGCGGATCGACCGAGTACCGCATGTCCTCGCCGGGCGAGGGCCGGAGGTGGGCGGTGCCGGAGCGCAGCGGGAACGTCTGCGTGGGGAACACCCAGTGCGCCACCGTGCGCGGGTGCGCCGCCCCGGTGGTCGCGGTGACCCCCCGGAGTTCGACGAGGTGGCTGACCGCGTCGAGGGGGCCGCTCGCCTGCTCGGCGACGACTGCGGGGCGGGTGTCGACGAGCGTCCGCTCCGGGCGCAGGATGTCCAGGTCTTGGGTGAGCAGCACCCGCCGCCACCCCTCCTGCAGGACGACCGGGCGGCCGAGGAGGTCGGTGCCCATCTCCTCCAGCGCGGCTGGAGTGCCCTTGCGACGGCGCCATCCGACCGTGCCCCGGACGTCGCGGCGGTTGGACCCCGCGTCGGGGAAGACGAGGGTGGCGCCGACGAGCTCGGCCAGCCGGGGGATCATCTCGTCCGAGGCGGTGTCGATGAACAGGTCCGCGTGCAGCTCGGCGATGTTCTGCCGGACGACGGCGAGCGGCGCCGCGAGCACCCGCAGCAACCGTGCCAGGTCCCCGCGCCCCGCCGGGGGCTCGTCGGGGACCCGGTACATCGCCGGCATCGCCGCCAGCAGCCGCCGGGCCAGGTCGGCCAGGACGTCCTCGTCGTACGGGTACCCGGACACCGGACCCGCCGGCCCCGCAAGGCCGGCGCTCACGATCCGCTCCCGATGCCCGAGGCGAAGACGGTGAGGTCCTGGCCGGACAGGCTCAGCCACTCCTGGATCCCGGCGGTCACGACGTCGGCCGGGCGGCCCGCGTCACCGGGCACCGCGGCGAAGCCGGTCACGTCGGCCGACACCACGCCGGCCACGGACTCCAGGACCGCGTACACCTCGCTGAGGAACGCCGGCTGCCCCAGCTCGCGGGCCGCGAAGGTGAACAGGCCGGGCGCCCGCGGGTCGGTACCCGTCAGCGCCTCCCGGACGGCGGCCTTGACGGTCTCGGGCAGCCACGCCGGGTCCGCCACGATGTCGACGACCAGGGTGACGGCTCTCGGGCGGGGCTGGTCCACGCGCAACCGGACCGAGGTGTCCCGGCGGGCGTCGAGGAAGGCCCGGACGGTGTCCCGGGGCGGGGACTCCCCCTCAGCGGTGGCGACGACGACGAGCGCGGTCGACGTCGCGTCGTCCCACCGGGCGCCCGCCCGCGCCACCCCGGGCATCGTGAGCGCGAGGTCGGCGAGGTCGGTGACGGAGACCGCGCGGTCGAACGTGCGGATGCCGCGGGTGGCCTGCGCCCGGATCTCGTCTGGCCCGGCGGGCTCGGCGCCCGCTCCGACCGGGGTCAGGTTGACCACGGCGTCGAGCAGCGGATGGGCCGTGCGGAGCCGGCTCAGCAGCCCGGGACCGACGTTCCCGGGGGTGCCGAGACCGACGCGGTACGTCGCCTCGATCGCCGTCGGCGGGGGCACGGCGCCGAACCCGCCGCCACCGAACACCACCTGCGCGGCCTGCTCCTCGTCGCTGAGGAGTCGGTAGTGCCGATCGGTCGGCCCGCTGCCGGCGAAGTCGGTGACGAGGTCCCAGCGGACCCCGTCGATGCGCACCTCGATCTCCGGTTCGCCGCCGGCTGGTCCCAGCAGCACCGTCACCGGCCGGCGCCGCAGGGCGAACCGCTGATAGGGGGTCGTCCCGTCGGAGGTGCCGAGGCGCTCGGACGCCGTCCTGCCGTGGGAGACTCCGGCGACGTTGCCGAGCACGACGAGCTGGTCGAGTGTCCAGCCCGGTTCCGGCGGCGGCGTCAGGGCCTCCCAGTGGATCGCCGTCCCGTTCGCCGCCTCGTCCGGGGTGGCCCTCGTCACGGACACCACCTGGGCCCGGGTCCGGTCGGGGTCGGTGAACACCAGCGGGCGGCCGGGGACCAGCTGCGGCAGGACCCCCGGCAGGCGCAGCGGGGGAGTGAGCGGGGCGGGGTTCGGCTCCTCGGCGGCGAGGTCCGCCTCGACCTCCCAGGCGCCGTACCACCGGCTCTCCAGCACGAAGTCCGGGCGCCGAGCCGTCTCCACGGTGCTGCCGCGCATCGCCTGCAACCGCAGCGCCGTGACCGTGCCGGACACGTGGGTGTCCACCGTCGTCGTCACGGTGGTCTGGCCCGACGTCTGCACGGTGAAGGCGCCCTGGGGGTTCTCCGTGACCTGGACGCTGGGCACGTTCACCGACCTGGTCTCCTGACGCAGCAGGGACACGGTGGCGACGGCCTGCCCGGTGACCCGCAGCACCGACCCGCCGTCGCCGCCGGCCCGCCACACGTACTCGCCGAGCGGTGTCTCCAGTCGCCGGTCGAGGTACACGTCACGGCTGTCGTGCCCGCCACCGTCGGTGCGGGACACCTCGTAGCGGAGGGTGGGATTGCCCGAGGACACCGGCGTGGCCTGGCGCACCCGGTCGCGCGGGTAGGCGACGGGGTCGGCATCGGCGGCGAACGACGAGGCGAGGGCGGCCGGGCGGGCGAGCAGCCGCCCCCCTGGCGGCAGTGGCCGCGGCAGCGGTGGGTCAACGGTGAGGACGCTGACCCCGGCCGCCGCGTCCTCGACGCAGGTGCGGACCGTCACGCCGATGCCCTCGAAGCGCGAGCCGGCCGTGTGCAGGAGCAGTGCCCGGTCCCCGGAGCGCAGCCCGAGCCCGGTCCTGGCGACCCGCACCGAGGCCGTGCCCGCCGGCCGCGTTCCGACCGGGCGGGTCGCCTGGGCGGGCACCATCGCGTTGAGCGCCGAGTCGACCTCGAGCGCGGTGCCGGTCTCGTAGTCCTGCGCCTTCGCCGTGCCCCGGGCGACGCTGGACAGTGCCAGCCCCGCCTCGACCGTCCCGGACAGCCCCGGCTTCACGGTGAGGGCCACGTGCCCGGACGCGGCGACACCAGGGTCCGGCCGGCTCCCCAGGCGCCTGGCGTGACGGATCAGGCTGCTCGGCGCGAGAGCTGTGCCCAGGTACGCCTCCCGGGCGTAGCGGCGCTGGTAGTCGGCGAGCACGTGCCCGACGAGCGCGGCCAGCTGCCTGAAGGTCTCGGCCGGGTCGTCGGTCCCGGTGCCGCGGTGCCGGGCCCGGCCTCCGGGGGGACGCCCCAGCTCGGTGGCGGCGAGAGCGGCCTGCAGCGCGAGCAGGTCGTCGAAGGTGACGGACAGGTAGTCCATGGCGCCGGTGCCCGGCTCCGGCGCCGCCGTCCTGACCCGCGGCTGCGGGCGGGGGGGTCTACTCATCCGGCATCTCCCGGTGCGTCGGCGAGGAACGGGACGGCGTGGGCGTCGAGGCCCACGACCCGGACCTCCAGGCGTCCGTTCTCGGGGTGGTCGGGGTCGGCGTCGAGGCGGGCGACCGCGGTGGTGCCGAGCGTGATCACCGGCCGCACCGCCGGGCCGGAGCCCTCGCCGAGGGGCCGGAAGACGTCGGCCCGGACCGCTCGCACGCCCGTCACCTCGTGCACCACTGCGAGCAGGTCGCCGAGCCGCACGGCGTCACCGAAGCTCAGGCGGTCCGGATGGAACCAGCCCGGGCGCGACGGGGTGCCCGGGCGCAGCTCCGCCAGCACGCGGCGGCGGACCACGTCGCCGGGCACCCCAGCCTCGGCGCACACGTCAAGGGTCACCTCCAGCGGGAGGTAGTCCGCGGGCAGCACCCGCACCTCCCGGCCGGTCATCCGCAGGCCGTCCAGCCGCTGCGACACCGCGTCGAGGACGGCTTCCGGCAGCTGCCCGCCGCCTGCCGGGTCGACGAGCACGGCCACGGTGTTGAACACCCCGCCGAGCACCCGGGCCCGGGCCCGCTCGACCCCGGCCACACCGGCGGCGACGGCCGCGTAGTCGTCCGGTGTGACGGCGCGGCGCGGCTGGCCGGACGCGAGCGACGCCGGCAGCAGCTCCTTGATCCGCCCAGCGGGCGCCGGGGCGCGGCCACCCGTGCCCGGCGCGACCGTGAGAGCGGTGACGGCCCCCAGGCCGTCGAGGGTCACCTGCTCGTCGGTCCCGGTCGGGGGTCGCACGATGTCGACGGCCAGCCCGTGGCCGACGTTGCCCGCGACGAAGTCCCCCGTCCGGTACCGCAGCTCGATCGTCTGCACCGGACGCTCCGGCGCCGCCATCCGGACCTCGCGGCCGGTGACCCCGTCCCCGAACTGCAGCCACACCGCGCCGTCCTCATCGGCGGCGGCGGTGAAGTGGCCGTCGTAGGACTGCGAGGCCTGGAGGTGCTCGACGCGGCTCCAGCGTTCCCCGGACACCAGGATGTCGACCGCCGGGGCGGTCGCGTCCTCCGGCCGCGGGCCGTCGTCCATGGCCACCGGCCACTCCGGCACCCGCAGCGCCCGCAGCAGCAGGTGGCCGCCCGGTCCGCGGGCGACGACCGCCGACCGGGGGCCGATCGACAGCTCCACCTCACCGGCCGCGGGGTCCGCGGCGAGGACGGCCCGGCGGGGGCCGCCGGCGCGGGCGTCGACGAGGTTGGCGTGAACCTGCAGCGGCGGGTCGGACCACGGGAGCACGGGCCGGTCCAGGGGCGGCTCGAAACGGACCTCGGTGACCTCGGCGGGCGGGTCGCTGGCCGGGTCCACCGGGTCCGCCGGATGCGCCACCCACCCGGGGGCGGCGAACCGGGTCGGCGGCTGCGTGACGGACACGACCTGGGACCAGGCGCCCTGCCGGAACGCCAGCCGGTCCCCGGCTGCCAGCTCGGCCCCGTGGCCGAGCAGCAGGAGGCGCCGGGCCCCGGCCGGCATGACGGCGTCGGCGGCGCCGGGGAACGCCGCCGGCACGAGCCGCGGCGACGTGTTCTCGGCCCGGACCCGGGTCCGCTCGGTCACGGTGAACAGGACGGGCCGCTCGTCGGGGGCCGTGGGCACCCGCACCGTGAGGCCCGCGGGCACGACGCCGGAGACCTCGGGATCGATGGCCAGGACCGTCGTCGCCGAACGCCCGTCGTCCAGCCGCTCCCCCAGCAGGACGGCGTGCTGGCGCAGGGAGTACCGCTGCCGGGCGGTGTCGACGAACGCCTCGGCGGCGATCCGGTCCTGGTAGTAGCTCGTCAGGTCGCCGGCCCAGGCGAGCAGCTCCAGCAGGACCCGCTCGAAGCTGGGCGAGGACAGGTCGCTCAGTTCGGGGTCGGCGACCCGGACCCGGTCCGACAGCAGCGCGACGAACCCGGTGTAGTCCTTCGTGAGCAGGTCCACCGCCGGCGGGTCGGTCGGCAGCGCGGTCGCGGGGTGCGCCTCGTCGCGGCAGTCCCCGCGCTCGCAGTCGATCGTGAAGTGGAACGCCGCGGACGCGTGGAACGGGTGCAGCGGCTCCCCGGCGCCGCCGGTCAGGGTGATCCGGTACTCGGAGTGGTCGCCCCAGGTGACGAACTCGACGACGACCTGGTCGGGGAGCACCGAGATGGTGTGGGCGGGGGGCGGCACCCGCCCCCCGCCGGTGACCGCGATGTCGCCGGCCTGCAGGGCCCCCGCCGGCCGGTTCAGGTGGGCCACGACGACCACGGCCGGCCGGGCCGTGGCGTCGACGGTCATGGACAGGTACCGGATGCCCTGCCAGGGCGTGCCGTCCAGGTGGCCACCGTCCCAGCGCAGGTCCTCCGGGGCGGGTGTGCGGCCGCTCACAGCGCGATCTCCAGGGTGCGCCGGGCACGGTCCGAGCGCCGGGCGTACGCCACGGACACCAGCAGCTCCCCGCCGGCCGGATCGGCGCCCACGTCGACCCCGAGCAGGTCGACCTCCGAGCCCAGCTCGCGCCGGAGGCCCTCGGAGATGCGGAACTCCAGGGCCGCGGCGGTGAGGTCGTCGAGGCGCTCGAACGTGTGGCGGGACAGTCCGACGCCGAACCGCGGCTCGTTGACCCGCTCCCCGGGCGCGGTGAAGAGGACGGCGAGGATCTTGTCACGGAGGTGCCGGTCCGGGTCGGACGTCACCGCGACGGCCCCCTGGCGGTCACGCAGGGCGAACGGCTGGAGGACGAACCGGGACGCCATCACATCACCGGGACCGGGGGCGAGACGACGGGCGGGAAGACCACGACCGTCGAGAGCGCGAGGGTGTACACCGCCGTCGTGACCTGCGCGGCCCGGTCCTCGCGGTCCGCGTCCAGGTCGGCGAAGACGGCCGCGAGACCGACCTGCGCGACCGGGGCCGCCAGGGGCGCGCCGGCCGTTCCCGGACCGAACACCTGACCGGTCAGGTAGGAGACGAGCGCGGTGGCGAGCATCGCCCCCGCGGCCGGCGCCGTCCCGGCCTGGAGCGCGGACCCCGCCGAGGCACCTAGCTGCCCGGAGCGGGCCAGGGCCGTGGCGCAGGGGAAGGGCCCGGCCGTCGCGGTCGCGAACCATGCGGACACCGCCTGGGCGAACCGCTGGCCGGACACGGTCGCGGCCGGCGGGTGCCCGTCCTCGGGCAGCCACGTCGCCAGCAGGGCCTCGGTGAGCACCGTGGGCACCAGCATCGCGATCACTCCGTCGTCACGGTCGACGAGAGGTGGGCGGGCGTCATCGGTGGGGTGGGGGGCCCGGACGGGCCGACCCCAGTGGGGTGGGTGTGCTGGTTGAACAGCCCCAGGAACGCGTCGCCCAGAACCGCCTTCTCCCTCGCCGAGGCGCCCAGCTCGATCTTCGTTGCGGTCACCACCACCGTCCCGTCCTGCTCGAAGCGCAGCGAGCTGCGCCCGTTGCCATTGCTGAGCAGGACGACCTCACCGTCGTCGTCGAAGACGAGCTCGTGGCCGGAGCTCGTCCGCAGCACCCCCAGGGTCGGCGAGGGCTGCTTGCCGTCCCCGAGCGGAGTCTCCGGGCCGGTCTCGCCGGCGAGGTCGTCGGCGCCCCCGGCGCTGACCGGGGAGCCGTAGAAGGTGCCGCTCCAGATGGGCCGGGACACCTCGCCCGCGGCGAACTCGATCCACACCGTCGCCCCCACCGGCGGCAGGAACACCATTCCGAGGTCGCGGCTGCCCCCGGCCGGCAGGCACGGCAATGCCCACCCCGTGTGGACGTCCTCGCCCAGGACCGCCGGGACCCTGGCCCGGATGCGGGCGATCGACAGCGGGTCGGCGACGTCCTCGACGACTCCCTCGTACTTGCCGTAGAAGCGTTCGACGTCCCACGCCTCGCGCTCACCGGTCACGAGGCGGGCACCTCCTCCGCCGACTGCCCGAAGGGCTCCCCCCCGGTCTGGTCCGTCGCGTTGCGCACGGCGGTGAAGGTCTGCGACAACACGCCCCCGTCCAGGGTGGTCCGCACCGAGCGCACGTGGTACGTGCCGGAGAACCGGCGCCCGATCCCCCGCACCAGCACGGGCCGACGGGCCCGCAGCAGCCCCCGGTACAGGGCGGGATCCAGCTCCGCCCGCAGCTCCAGGACGAACCGGGCGGCGTCCGTGGCCCCGCTCGCGGCCGCGGCGAGCGCCTCGTCGGTGTCCGGGGGGTGGCGCAGCAGGGCCGTCGTGCCGGTGGCTCCGGCGGCCTGCAGCCCGTCGGCGACGCCCTGCGCGGCGTCGACACCGCCCATGACGTCCAGGACGGGCTCGCCCGAGGCGCGGATCACCCGCTTGGCCACCGGGTCGATCGCGGCGCCCGTGACGCCCACCGGCCCCGTCGCGAGCAGTTGGACGTCCGCCCAGGACAGGCACTCGCCGTCCTGCAGGATGGCGACGTCGGCCTGTGCCTCGCCGGCGACGTCCGGGGGCTGGAGGCGGCCCACGACCTCCCCGGCCACGTCGTCCCACTCGAACCAGAAGCGCAGCCCGTTGCGCCGGGCGAGGTGCTGGGCGAACCGCCAGTCCGTGCCGCGCTGGACGAGGTGGGCCCGGTCCTTGTCGTGGGCGACCGGCGTCGGCGCGGTGTCCGCACGGATCCGGTACTGGCCGAGGATGTCGGCGATGACATCGCTGTCCGTGCCCGATTCCCAGGCGGCGACCTTCTCGTGCGCGTCGAGGATGGCCGCGTGGTCCATGCCGAGGATCTCGAGGTAGGAGTTCGTCGCCGGAGCCTCGAAATGGGGCCGGAGGTGGGTCACCACGCCCTCGAACACCCGGCGCAGGGTCCCGCCGGGCGGCTCCAGCTCGACGCTGAGAGACCGGCCGGGCTCGACGAGGTCGTCGTCCAGCGGGGCGTACTCGCCGGTGCCCCGCTGCACCAGGCCGAACCGCAGCGCGACGACGGAGGGGTCGTCGTCGCCCTCGCGCACCTCCAGGCGGGTGAGGCGGGCCAGCACCGCCGCGGGCAGCGGGGACCCGCCGAGGTGGATCTGCAGGCGTGGGCTCGTCATGCGGTCACCGGTCCGGGGGGACGGCCAGCGGGTCGCCGGGGACGACGACGTCGAACGGGTCGGGCTCGGGGGAGGCGTCACAGATCCGCCAGAAGCGGGTGGGGTCGCGGTAGTAGCGCCACGCCAGCAGGTCCAGCCGGTCGGTGTCGGTGGGGACCACGGCCAGGACGGCCCGCGGCGGCGCCACGGCCCGCAGGTCCAGGACCCGGGTCACCCCGCCGTGGCCGTCGGGCAGTTCGAGGACCGGCGTCGAGGCGTAGCGGCTGCGGCGATCGATCACGACCGTCCTCCCCGGCGTCGCGGCGCGTTCCAGGTGGTCACGGGTGTCCCGTTCGTCCTCATGTCGCCTCCGTCCTCGTTCACAGCGGCAGGATGTTCGAGCCCTGGGCTGCCGTGTTGTCGTAGTACATGCGGGCCAGCGCCCGCCGGGCGGCGGCGGTGTGGTCCAGGGCCGAGCGCACGGCGACGTCGTCGCGGGCCTCGGCCTCCCCCATCACCTCCAGCGACGCCTCCAGCTCGGCACGCACGGGCTGGAGCTCGGCGTTGTAGACCGACTCGTCGATCTTGAGGGAGGTGATACGGACCGGCAGGACCCGCTTGCGGCCCCAGACGAACAGCACGGTGGGGCGGGCCTGGGCGGCCCGGACGGCCTCGGTCCCGTCGGAAGCGGCCTGGGCGTCTGACTCGGCGGGGTACAGCAGCTCCTCGACCGCGGCGATCTCCGGGGCGATCCCGAGTTTCGGGTCGAGCCCGCTGACCAGGGGGTCCCGGTCGGCGAAGTCGAGGCGGACCTGAAGGCTGAAGCTCTCCTTGACGGAGGTGGCGACGTCCGGCGGGGCCTCCTGTGAGGCGCTCGCGGACGCACCCGGTGCCGCCGCATCGGTGCCCCCGCCGGGCTGGCCCGCCTCGACGGCGACGGTGCGGGACACGGACTCCGGGTTGAAGCGGAAGGGGATCACCCGGCGGCGGTCCGGGTAGCCCCCCGGCTCGTAGGCGATGAACGCGCCCCTGAGGTACCCGGTCTCCACGGCCATCAGGTCCACCCTCCGGCGGTGGCGCCGACGATCCTGCGGTAGAGCTCCTCGCTGAGCCGGTCCGCAGCGGCCGGGCCGGTGAGCCACCGCGGGTCGACCGGCCCGATGTCGATGAGGTCCAGCGCCAGCGACCGCGCGTCGGCTCCGGCGGCCGGAGCGGTCGCCAGGCGTTCGGCGAGCAGGGACAGGGCCTCGCGGATCGTCTCCGAGGCCTCGGCGGCCCGGGTCTCGTCGATCTCCACGGCGATCCGGTCGATCCGCAGCCGCACCTCGCTCCCTGCCCTGGTCACTGCCGTGCTCACCGGGCCCCTGCGCGGGCGACGGCGCCGTCGCCCCGGCCGTTGCGCGCCCCGGCGGCCTCGGGCAGGTGGGCGCCGAGCACGCCGAACGCCGAGGCGTCGCTGCGCCGGCCGGACTTCGCCAGCTCCCGCTGGGCCGCCCGTACGACGTGGCCGATGGTGATCGAACCGGAGGGCGTCGCGGCCGCGAGGTGAGCCGCCGCCAGGCCGATGCTGTGGATGGCACCCCCGCTGACCTGGAACCGCTCGGCGAGCACATCGAGGTCGAGGTCGGGTGAGCGCCACTGCGGGCCCGGCAGGGCCTGGTTCCACAGCCGCCGTCGCAGCCCCTGGTCGGGCGCGGGGAACTGCAGGATGAACCGGATCCGGCGCACGAACGCGGCGTCCATGTTCCCCTGGAGATTGGTCGTGAGGACGACGACACCGTCGTGGGACTCCAGGCGCTGCAGCAGGTACCCGACCTCGATGTTGGCGTAGCGGTCGTGGGCGTCCTTGACCTCGGAGCGCCGCCCGAACAGGGCGTCCGCCTCGTCGAACAACAGCACGCCGTGCCCGGCCCCGACCTCGTCGAAGACCTGACCCAGGGCCTTCTCCGTCTCGCCGATGTACTTCGACACCACCTGGCTGAGGTCGATCCGGTAGAGGTTGAGGCCCAGTTCGGCGGCCAGGCAGCGAGCGGCGAAGGTCTTGCCGGTCCCGGACTTCCCGGCGAACAGGCAGGTGAGGCCGCCTGCCGTCGCGTCGGGCAGCCCCATGTCGCGGCGGACCCGGTGCGCGCTGCGGTGCCAGGACACGATCTCGTCGAGCTGCCGGCCGAGCTGGTCCGGCACGACGAGGTCCGACAGCCGGGCGCGGGTGTCGACCACGGTGACGTGGCGGCCCATCCGCCGGGCACCCTCGGCGCGCAACCGTCGCGCGACGCGTGCCACCGCCGGGTCGTCGCCGGTCGGGTCGTCGCCGGTCGGGTCGTCTCCGGATGGGTTCACCGCGGCCACGGCCGCTCGTGCCTCGTCGAGTCCCACGCGGAACGCTGCGGCGAGCGTCCGCGCGGGCCCGGGCGCCACGACCTGCCCCCAGATCCGCTCGGCGGCCGCCGGGTCCAGGGGCGCGGCGTCGGCCACCGGCAGGTCGGAGGTGTCGACGACGTCGTCGACGAGGACGAGCAGGTCCGTGCCGGCCGCCACGAACCCCGCCAGGGCCGTCGGCGACGGTTCCACCGGATGCAGGTCCAGCGCCACGAGGACGTCGGGACGGCCGCAGACCTCCGCGGGTGCGGGCACCCGGTCCCGTGCGGTCACGAGGAGGGCCGACGCCCCACGCCGTGCGGCCAGGTCCACGGCCAGCTGCCGGCACCCCCGCCGCGAGCGGCCCTGCACGAGGATCGCGCCGTGCCGGTGCAGGAGCGCCAGGGCCTCGTCGACCAGGCGCCCGGCCTCACCGTCCGCGGGCGCCGCGCCCGGCGACGGGACGTGGACCGGCAGCAGGTCGGCGGCGAGGACCGCCGCGCCGGCGGCGCGATCGCGCAGCAGACCCAGGTCGGCCAGGCGGAGGGCCTGCTGGCTGCGGGGGGTTCCGTGCGGGGGATCGAGCGCCTCGACCAGCCCGAGCCGGGCGGCGGGACCGCCGCCGAACGCCTGCGCGAGGGCGGCGTCGAAGGGCTGATCGAGGATCCCGCGTGCCAGCTTCGCCACGACGACCGGCGTCGGGAGCTGCTGGTGCGGGTCCTCGGTGAGGAGGCTGACGGCTGCCGCGGCCTCCGGGTGCAGTTCCACGGCGGCGCACAGCATGACGAGCCAGTACGACAGCTCGGGCAGGCCGAGGTCGTCCTGCAGGCGGCGGGCCACCGGGTCGCCGGCGGCGTGGTCGACGAGGGTGCGGCGCAGGTCCGCCCGCGCCTGCGGGTGTTCCGACCAACCGCTGTCGGCCCGCGGGACATCCCCCTGCGGTGCGGCGAGGTGGCACGCGGCCCCGAGGACCGCGGCGTCGCGCATGAGGGCGGCGCCGATCATGCGACCAGATCCAGCACGACGAAGGGGGTGAACACCGTGGCGATCCGAACCGTGAGCCGCCACCGTCGCACCGATGGCCGCAGGGTCGCCAGCCCGCCGGCCGACAGGACGCGGACTGAGCCCGCGCTCGACGCGGCGAAGGGAAGCGACACCACGTCACTGGGCGCGCCGACGCCGGCGTCCGGCCACGCGAGGACCTCTTCGGCCCCGGTCAACCCTGCCCCGGACAGCTCGAGGTCCGTGAGCCGGGAGTGTGGTGCGGCCGGCGGCGCGTCGACGACGGCCTGATCCGGGTCGGCGATCCGCAGCCGCTCGGTCCGCGAGGCCAGGCCCCCGGTGACCAGGGCGACGGGGTGGGGTCCGGGCGCGAGCCCGTCGACGACACCTCCGGCCAGCTCGACGACAGCGGAGGCGGTGTCGCCAGGCACCGGAGCCCAGCCGGGGGCGGTCGCGAGCACCTCGGCGCCGGCGATGCGCACGGCGGTCACGTCCTGCGACGCCCGGAAGGTCAGGCGCAGGCGGCCGCCGGGGCGAACCGGCTGCGGCGACATCGCCACGATTTCGGGGCGCAGGCCGACGGCCGTCGACAACCGGATCCCGCCCGGGCGGACCGGCATCGGAGCCGGCGTCGCGGGCCGGCCCGGGACGAGCTGCACGGGCGCGGCCTCGAGCAGGACCCACGGTTGCACGCGGACGTCCGTGACCGTCCAGATCTTGTCGATCTGCTCCAGGGACATCGGAACCTGGATCACGTCCAGGGCGCCCCGGCCGAGGTCCGTGAACGCCCCGGGGGGAGCCGCCGGACTCGACGACAGCGGCAGCGCCAGCCGGGTGCGGTCGTGATAGAGGGTCATGACCCGGCCGAGCGCCGAGTGCGCAGCCACCGGGTCCTCGGCGTCGGCGCCCGACGTGGTCACGAGGTACCAGCACGACAGCGACAGGGGGGGCGGGGCGAGGCTCCCGTCGGGCTGCCGCTCCAGGGGGTCGTTGCGGTGGCCCGGCTGCGGCGTGACGTAGAGCAGGGTGATCCGCACGCCCGCTTCGACGGTCGCCGTGGCCTCCCGCGGGGCGCCGGGCTGGACGTCGGCGATCCCGGTCTCCTCCCGGATGTGCTCCGACAGCAGCTGCGCCACGTCGTGCAGGTCCTCGAAGACCGCGCCCACCGTCACCAAGCCCGTCGTGAGGAGAAGGGCAGGCGGGGATCGATCGAGTGGGCGGCCGGGGCGCTGCGCCGCGGGCCGGGTGCGGGCCGTGGTCCCGTGCGTTCCGTCGTCCTGATCTCGATCCGGCCGATGTCGATGCGGACTCCGGGACCGGGAGGTGCCGGGGATCGGCGAGCGGCGACCGGGGTCACGGTCGATCCCGCACCGGGACCCGAACCGGGCACCGGCGGTGGCGGGAGGACGGGGCGGGGCGGCGGCGGGTGCAGCGCGGTGCGGGACGGCGGTAGTGCGGGGAGGGCGGCGCGGGAGGGCGGGGGTGACGGGAGCGTGGCGCCGGACGCCGGGAGGGCCGGGGTCGCGGTCCGGGGCGCGGTCGGTGTCTCGGTCGGTTCCCCGGTGCCCGCGCCCGCGAGTCGCCGGTCCGGGCCGGGCGCGCCGGTGCCGTGCGGTTGTTGCCCTCGACGGCGCTCGGGTGAGTGCGCGGCAGCGGGAAGCAGCGCGTGGACCCGGGGCGCCGCGGGCGAAGGCTCGCCGGGGCGGATCACGTCACTCACCGGGACCCCGCGGAGGTGGTGCGGGCGGGGCTTCAGCGGGCGGTCCCGGCGCGGCGACGTGCGCGAGACGGCTCGTCCGGGGGGCGCCGAGGGGATCCTGGCCCGGCCGGTCGCGGGCGCGGTGACGGGCCGCAGGTCGGGAGCCGAGCCGCGGGCGGGCGGGCGCGGACCCGACATCTCGGCGCTCGACTCTCGTGCCGGCGGGCCAGCGTTCCCCGCCGGGGGCCTCGTTCGGGGTGCGGGCGGCTCGCGGCGGGGACTGCCGGACCCTGGAGCGGAGGAACCGCCCTCACGCGCGGCGGGCGCGTGCCGGTCCGCTCCGGTCGGCCCTGTCCCCGTGGTCCCCGCCCACAGGGGTGCCCCGGGCCGCTGCTCCGTAGCCGCGACGGAGTGGCCCGACGGCAGGGCGGGCCGGAGCGGCACGGACGGACCGGCCCCGACCACGCGGCGCACAGCGGGCCGCGGCGGATTCGAGGTCCGTGCCGAGAGGCTGCCCGGTCGGTGCCGGGGCCCCACCCGTCGGGCACCCGCGGGCCGCAGCGGGAGCTTCGAGACGTCCTCCAGCGCCCCCATCAGACGGTGACGCTCCTCACGGCAGCTCGCCCAGCAGACCGTCGAGCAGTGCGGCGTCGTCGTCCTCCTCCAACAGCATCAGGTAGGCGCCGCGACGTGCCAGCGGCAGGCCGAGGATCTCCGCCTCGGCCCAGTGATAGGCCCGGGCGATCCGGTGGACGTCGCGCAACACTCCCGCGGCGCGGCCTCTCATCTCGAAAAAAAAAGATCGACATGTCGAGGGCGACTGTGAAGCCGTGACGGCACTCGGGACAGGTCGCGAGCAGAGAGAGGTCGGAGTCCGGGAGCCGCTCCTCCAACGCGGCGACCAGCGCCCCCCGCTGGGCGACGGGCATCGCCCGGGCCGCCGTCACGTCAAGGGGGCCGGCTCCGGGGCCGAACGCCGTCACGCAGCGCGCCAGCAGCCACGTGCGCCGCACCGAGGCCTCCAGCGCCGACTCGGACCCGGCGTCCGGGCCGTCCGCAGGCATCAGTTCCTCGACCATGTCGGCCTGGTCCCCGGCGGTGGGCAGCCGCATCCGGACGCGCCCGACACCCGCCAGCTGCACGTCGAACTCGCGCGCGCTGGGGGCTTCGTCGCGCGGTGCCAGCAGCGCCTCGCCGGGACCGGGCTCGTCGAGCGAGAAGCGGATCTCGCTGCCGGAGCCGCACTCGGGGCAGTCGGCCTGCGCGGTGACGTCGGGACCCAGCGACATCCTGCGCAACCGGACCAGCTCGCGGTCCCGTTCGGCCACGAGCAGCCCGCGCACTGCTTCGCGCGCGCCTCCCGGTTCCGCCCCGGGGGGTGCGCAGCACAGGGCCAGCAGCTCGTTGCAGGTCCGGGACGTGTTGGCGTCCGACTGGTGCCGGGCCAGGTACTCCTCCTCCCATCCGGTCATGACACGCAGCGGCAGCGGCCCCCCGCTACGGTCGCGAGGCTCCGCCGGGGCGCCGGAAACCGCGGCGACGGCCGTCTCCGGGATCAGGCGCGCGGGACCGGCCCGTAGGGGGCTGTCGACCCTTTCGGCCGTGGGCACGGGGTCAGGTCTCCGTCGGCTCGGTCGTGTCCCGCGACAGGGTGAAGCCCTCGTACTCGAACTTCACCATCTGGATGGCGACCGCGTTGGCGTTGGCGTCCATCTCCGGCAGCGCCTGGAACTCCGAGACCCACGCCCGGTGCAGGGTGAACGCCATGACGGCCGTGGCCTGGAGGTTGAGGACCTCGACCGTGATCTCCTTGCGATAGTTCAGCAGGGACATCGCCGCGTCACCCTCGGGATTGCTCACGAGGTCGGCCCAGGCGAGGAACTGGTCGTCGTGGGTCAGACCGGACTCCAGGGAGATGGGCTCGAACTTGGTCCGTCCCGGGAGCTTGCGGATGATGGAGGGCCCGCCCGCCTCGCGCCACTCGATGGCTTCGGTGCTGCGCTTGACCGCCGACATCTTCGACAGGCCCGCCACGTACTGATTGTCCCATTTGACCCGGAACTTGAAGTTCTTGTACGGGTCGAGTCGGTGCGTGTTGACCGTGAACTGGGCGCTCATCTTTCCCGCCTCTCAGGCCGGGGCCTGGGTTCGCTGGCTCAGCTGGACGACGACGAATTCCGCCGGCCGCAGCGGCGCGAACCCGACGAGGATGTTCACGACGCCGGCGGCCTGGTCCGCCGGCGTGGTCGTGTCGGAGTCCACTTTGACGAGGAACGCCTCCCCGCTGGTGCGGCCCGCGAAGGCGCCGCGGCGGAACTGGGTCTCCATGAAGGCGCCGATCGACACCCGCAGGCTCGCCCACAGCGGCTCGTCGTTGGGCTCGAAGACAGCCCACTGGATGCCGTTGTAGATGCTGGTCCGCAGGAAGATCGCGGTGCGCCGCACGGGGACGTAGCGCCACTCGCCCGCGGGCTGCATCGTCCGTGAGCCCCACACCACCCGCCCCGCGCCCGGCATCGTGCGCAGGGCGTTGACGCCGGCCGGGTTGAGGTCGTCGCTGTGCAGGTCCGTGAGCGCGTGCTCGAGGCCGATCGTGCCGCCGAGCGTCGTCTCGGTCCCGGCGGGCGCCTTCCACACCCCGCGGCGGGCGTCGGTGCGTGCGTACAGGCCCGCCACGAAGGCGGCCGGCGGCAGGACGATCGAGGGGCTGCGGCCGACGCCCGCCACGTCGCCGACGACGACGTGCGGCCAGTACATGGCCGCGAAGTTGCTGACCGGGAGCTCGTCGAAAGCCGCGGTCGTCGCCTGCGTCGCCAGAGTGGGCGTGGCGGCCGTCCGCTGCCGCGGCAGGTCACCGACGAAGAACAGGTCCAGGCGTGGGCGGTTCTCGACGTAGGAGACGAACTGCCCGACGTAGTCCGTGTAGTCCGGCGCGTCGGTCAGCAGTGCGTCGCAGCCTGCGACCAGCAGCGAGGCGTCGTCCACCCCCTCCAGGGCCTCGGCCAGCACGTCGGCGTAGCCCGCCGCCGACAGGTCGCCGCCACCGCCGACGCCGCCTGTCAGCGGCACCGCCCCGGACACGATGTCGCTCTCGGTCGGCGTGGGCCCGAGCGCCGTCGGCGCCGGAGCGACGATCGGGCTCGCCTGGCGCCACCGGATGTACAGGCTGCGCCGGAGCACATCGACGACGTAGTTCTCGTCCTGTGGGTCGGTCGACAACCGGTCCCAGGTCTCCACCAGGCGCCGCGGTGAGCCGACGTCCGGCGAGTCGTAGACCACGGCGATCCGGAACCGGGCCGTGTCGCCGCCCGTGGCGGGCAGGACCGCCACCGCGATCCCGTCCCCCCAGACTCCCGGCGAGTTCGCTTCGAGTGGGCCGTCGGAGGACGGGACGGCGGTGCCGGCGTTGTCGATCGCCCGCACGACGTATGCCGTCCTCCCGCCGTTGCCGAAGAAGGCGTCCATCGCGTAGGCCATGAGGACCCGGGTGGGTGCCGGCTGAGGGCTTGCGGTGTCACGGACTCTGTAGTATCCGCCGAACAGGCGTTCGTAGTCGGATCGGCTGGTGATTTTCGTGGCGCCGAGCGGTCCGCGCTCCGTCTCGCCGGCAAAGATCGCGGTGCTGGTCGCCGCCCCCTCGATGGGGCGCAGAGACGACGCAACCTCGGATACGTACACGCCCGGATGGAGCAGCGTCACCATGCGGGCACCCTAGGTGATGTCCGGGCAGGAAAGGAAGGGGTTGATTCGTGCTGGTCAGTGCGCAACGGTCTACCGTCCGATATGTCTGATAAGGCGCATATAGGCAATTCGGCGGAGATGTTCACTAATCCTGGTGACCTGCGGGTGAGCTGCCTGTGCGTGACCGAGAACCGTGCGGCGTTCCTGCCGTGGTTGCTCTGGAACATCCACAAACAAGATCATCCAAATCGAGAGCTCGTCGTGGTGGACGGCGCTGCTCCGCTGAACACGTTCCCCTCTCGCGCGCCCGAGGCCGACCCCGAGGCGGAATCCACGGTCGACGGCATCGTGACGAGGCTGGTCCGGACCGCCGCCGGGACGTCGGTGGCCGCGAAGCGGAACCTCGCCCTCGCGATGGCCACCGGCGACGTCGTCGCCTGGTTCGACGACGACGACTGGCACCATCCGCGCCGGTTGTCGCTGCTCGCCGGCGCCCTCGCGGCGGGGGCCGAGGTCGCCGGCTCACGCCACAGCTGGTTCCTGGACCCCGCCCGGCACCGGGCCTCCCCCCACGCGTCGTCCCGCGGGGTGGTTTTCAACGGGCTCGGCGCCCGCACCGGCGTGGCCCGCGCCCTCCGCTTCGACGAGTCCCGGGTGCGGGCCGCGGACACCCCGTGGGTGCAGCAGCTGTCGCGCGCCGGTGCGCCGACTGTGCTCGCCGAGCCCCTCTCGATGTGGCTGTGCCATCGGCACAACCTGAGCAACCCCGTCCACCGGCGCTCCTGGCCGCTGGACCTGGCGGAGGTGCGTCGGCACGTGGGGGCGCGGGACTGGGGCGACACCGACGATCACCTCAGGGCGCTGAGGAGTCGGCTGGCGGTCGCGCACTGCTGAGCTCAGGGCGAGCAGGGTGCGGACGTCGTCGAGCGCGTGCTGGCGGCGGGAGCGGCGTGCGGGGCGGTCACCTGGTCGGAGGTGGCGCAGAAGATCCGCGCACGTGGGCGCGACTGGGCCCTCGACAGGTCGCTCCTGCTCAGCTGGGGCCTGCACGTGCGGGACGTGTCGCGGGAGGATGCCGAACGCGCGGCCGAGTTGTGGCGCGCCGGGGACGGCCTGTCGCTGGCCGACCGGCTGTGCCTGGCCCTCGGGGAGAGATCCGGGAGTGCGATCTGGACTGCCGACACGGCGTGGGGTGACAGCGACGCGATCAAGCAGATCCGCTGATGTCGCCTCACTCACGGGCCGGGGCCGGATGATCCGCCGTCAGCGGATGCGCTTGTCGAACCCATCCGGGGCGCCCCATGGTGGGGTGTGGATCTCGCTGATGCGGAACGACGGCTCCAGGCTGCTCAGCTCGCCGCGAACGTCGAGACCCTCGATGCTCTGCTGCACGAGCGGGTCGTGGGCGTCGGGCCGGACGGCGTGGTCTTCACGAAGGAGGACGACCTGGGCAGCTATCGCTCGGGAGCTCTCCGCATCACGAGGCTGACCGAGGAGTCTCTCGACGTCCAGGACGACGGGCAGACGGGCGTGACCCGGATCGTGGCGGCCGTCGACGCCGTGCAGGAAGGCGTCGAGGTGTCCGGGCGACTGCGCTACCCCCGCCTCTGGGTGCGCCAGGACGACCGTTGGCGCGTGCTCGCGGCCACCTTCGTCCCGGTCTGACAGCCGGCGTCCGGGAGGATCGGGTCGTGCGGTTGCCCTTCGTCCTGTCGGCGCCGGTGCGCACCGCCCGGCTCGAACTGCGTCACTTCTGCGCCGACGACCTCGATCCGCTGTTCGCGATGCACTCGGATCCCGATGTCGTGCGCTACGTCCCCTTCCCGCCCCGGGATCGGGCGGGTACCGCCGAGGTTCTCGGCCGGAAGTCCCGCAGCACCCGCCTGGCCGAGGATGATGACCTGTTCGAGCTGGCCGTGGCGCTTCGCCCGGGCGGGGAGGTGATCGGTGACCTGCTGCTCGCGCTGCGCTCGGTCGAGCACCAGACGCTCGAGGTCGGCTACATGTTCTCCCGCCATCATGGAGGGCACGGCTATGCGACCGAGGCGGTGAGCGCTCTGCTGGACCTCGCCTTCGGGGACCTGGGCGCGCGACGGTTGGTTGCGCGCGTCGACGAGCGCAACGGCCGGTCGTGTGCCCTGCTGGAGCGCCTGGGCCTGCGCCGGGAGGCGCACCTGGTGGAGAACGAGTGGGTCAAGGGCGAGCTGACCAGCGAGATCGACTACGCGATCCTCGCCCGCGAGTGGGCGTAACGTCCTGCCGTGACCTCCGACGGGTTCGTGCCGGTGGGCTTCGTTCCGCCGACCTCGCTGGTCACCGACCGGTTCCGCCTCGAACCGCTGGGGCCGCAGCACAACGAGGCAGATCACGCCGCCTGGACGTCGAGCATCGACCACATCCGCGCCACTCCCGGCTACCCCGACGGGGACTGGCCGCCGCGCGACGGCATGACGCTGGAGGAGAATCTCGCCGACCTCCGCCGCCACGCCGACGACTTCGCGCGGGGCGTGGGTTTCACCTTCACCGTCCTCGACCCAGGTGACGGCGACGTCATCGGGTGCGTCTACCTGTACCCCCCGGACTCCTCGGAGTCCGGCGTCAGGGTGCAGTCCTGGGTGCGCGCCGACAGGTCGAACCTCGACGCCCCGCTCGCCGACGCCGTCGCGCGCTGGCTCGCCACCGACTGGCCCTGGGCGCGCCCGGACCGCTGCGGTCGCTGACCGGTCACCGCGCTTGGCGGACGCCGTCGAACTCGTCCGAACGACTCGGGATGCCGAGCTACGTCTTGCGGAAGGCTTCGACGATTTCGTCCGGCCCCCAGGCGGTCGCGAGGTCGAGATCGGTCGCCGTTCCGGTCCGTGACACGGCGACCAGCGCCGTCGCGGGCTCCGTGCCCGGCACGGCTGCGGCGTCCCGCTCCAGGTCGTAGCGGTCCCGAGCATCGAACACCGCGTTCTCGTGCCACTTCACGGAGGCGACGAGCCTGACCGTGCGCGCGGGCGGGCCGCTGTCGGCGCCGACGAGGTCGACCTCGGGGTTGTTGGCCCGGTTCCACCACCCGCCGACGACAGCGACATCGGCCAGCCGGCGTGGGGAGCCAGTCGCGCGACCGCGTCGCGGACGAGCGGTTCCACGGCGCGGCCACGCCAGGCCGGCCAGGACGGGGGGTGTCGGCGTCCGTCTGGGCCTGCTCCCAACGGCGGGCGATCCGCACGCTGTACTCCCAGTACAGCGGGACGTCGGGTTCCTCCCCGCCGATCACACCGGTCGCCTCGTCGTGCGGCAGGCCGTCGCCCCGGCTCCGGGCATCGGCGTAGATCGTCGCGGTGCTCATCTGCAGCCAGACCTTCGGCGCCTGCTCGGCCCGGGCGATCGCCTGACCCACCACCCGGGTCGAGTCCACCCGGGAGTCCATCATCTGCCGCAGGTTCGTGTCGGTGTACCGGCAGCTCACCGTCCTCCCGGCCAGGTTGATCACCGCGTCCGCGCCGTTGAGTTCCGCCGCCCACGGACCGAGGGTCCGCCCGTCCCAGACCACGTGCCGAACGCCTGCCTCGAGCTGCTCCGGCCGCCGGCTCAGCACCGTCACCTGCACGCCGATCGCCACCAGCGCCCGTCGAAGAAACCCTCCGACCTGGCCCGTCCCCCCGGGGACCACGATCCTCACAGATCCACAGTAGGCCTGGCCGGCGGCCAGCCCTCGCCCGCAGTCCTCCTTCCGGCTCCCAGGGGCTCCCGGAGGAGTGTCGGCGTGATTGCCGCACACCGGGTCGGGCAAGACCTCGCTGTCGCGGTTGATAATGGGGAGGGCGGCATCGAGCACAGCGGCCGCATCACCGTCGGGAGCAGGGTGCTGCCCGGCATCCTCACCCAGGGGAGCCACCGCCCCGACTCGGCGGCCGGACCGTCCTGGAGATCCGTCTCGCGGCTCGGGTTTGGGAAGGAGGCCGCCATGGCCGTTCTGCCTGATCGTCCGTCCGTGGACCGTCTGCGTCGTCAGGCCCGAGACCTGCAACGCGGAGTGCGGGGCGGGTCGGCCGCCGCGCTGGACCTGGTCCGCCGCCACCATCCGCACCCCGACGCCGCGTTGGGCGACCCGGCTGTCTTCCGACTTGCGGATGCCCAGGTGTGCGTGGCCCGCGGCTACGGCTTCCCGGGATGGCCGGACCTGATCCGTGTCGTCCGGGCAGTCGCCGACCTGCGCCGCGACCCGCCAACCGACGAGGGGTCGAGCGTCGCGGACCGCTTCTGCTCGTTGGCCTGCCTCCGGTACGACGAACGGGACGCCCCGCCGCGCTGGGCCGCCGCCCGTGTGCTGCTGGACGAGCTGGAGCAGCCGCCGATCGCGGCCGCCGCGGCCGCTGCCCGCGTCGACGAGGTGGCGGCGCACCTGGCCGTGGACCCGGCGGCGGCCCGTGCCACGGGCGGTCCGCAGGACTGGCCCCCGCTGCTGCACTTGACCTACTCGCGGGTCCTGGCCGCGCCCGGGGTGGTCACCGACCGGGACAGCGAGCACGCCGTCCTGGCCACCGCGGACGCCCTGCTCGACGCCGGCGCAGACCCGAACTCGGGCTTCCTGTGGCTCGGACTGCCGACCCCGTTCACCGCCCTGACCGGCTGCTTCGGCGGCGGCGAGCAGGGAATTCGACGCCAGCCGCCGCATCCACACGGGCAAGCCCTCGCCGAGCGGCTGCTGCGGGCCGGCGCGGACCCGCACGACCAGCAGGCGCTCTACAACCGGATGTTCACTCCCGACGACAGCCACCTGGAACTGTTGTTCGCGTACGGGCTCGCGGACGACGACAGCGCAGGTCCGTGGCGACGGCGCCTCGGCGCGGCACTGGAGTCAACCGAGGGGGTCTGGGCCCGGCAGCTCGCCTGGGCCGCCGACCACGGGTTCGACGACCGGCTGGACCTACTCGCCCGGCACGGCCTCTCCCTCGATCAGCCCCTGGTCGCCGGTCCGTTCGGCGACGGCCGCTCGGCCCGGGCCCGGCGCCAGGTCCGCGGCGATCTCGCCCAGCTCTCCGGCGACGTCGACCAGCTCCATGACGGGCACACCCTGCTGCACGCTGCTGCCTGGGACGGTGACCTGGACCAGATCCAGGCACTGCTGGCCGCGGGCGCGAGCCCGACGATCCGGGACCGACGGTTCGGCGGCCGGCCGCTGGACTGGGCGGTGCACGCCTTCCAGACCGAGGCCGAGGCGCTGCTTCGAGAGGTCACCCCCGAGGTGGTCGCCCCGGAAGCCACCACCGGGGCCACCACGAAAGAGGTCTGACCCGACGGCGCCGCCTTCCGGCGGCGGGACCGCATCGAGTGCGCAGTGCACCTGTAGCTGACCAGCACGGGATGCCGGAGGGCCGGCGCGGCCGTCGCTCCGCACACTCTCAACGCTTGCAGGCTGCACGCGTTCTTCGGTCGCCTCTACTACGCCGCCGTGCGGCCCGAGGAGGCTGTCGCGCGGCATGTGCAGGATCTCGACCTCCCCGCGGTCACTGGCCCAGGGGACGCGCTTCCCGGGGACGGCCGACCGGCCAGCGACGCCAGCGGCCAGCGGATCGTGCTCGGTAAGCGCGAGAAGGGCATCGACGTGCTCTGCGCCCTCGCCGTGGTCCGGGAGAGCCAGCGCCAGGAGACCGA
>JBHJOS010000016.1:0-11256 GCA_050329415.1 Kineosporiaceae bacterium | reverse complement strand
CGGCCGACCATGACCGCCCGCGCGCCCAGGCTCATCGCCCGCAGTACGTCGCGGCCGGTGCGGACCCCCCCGTCCGCGTAGACCTCGGCACCGGTGCCGGCCAGGGTGTCGGCGACCTCGCCCAGCGCCTCGGGCACCGTGACGACCCCGTCCAGCTGGCGCCCGCCGTGCGTCGAGACCACGACGGCCGCCGCCCCGGCGTCGACGCACCGCCGCGCCTCGTCGCCGCGCAGCACGCCCTTGGCGACCACGGGCAGGCCCGACACCGCACCCAACCGCTCCACATCGGCCGGTCCCAGGTCGGGTGCCTGCTGGAGGGAGTCGTCGGAGGAGTCCCGGTCGTCCAGCGCCGCGACGATCCCGACGGGCGGCAGCAGCGGCCCGGCGAGTCCGGGCTTGCGGGCCACGTACGGCGCGTCGACGGTGAGCACGAGGGCGCGGGCGCCGGCGTCGGCCGCCCGGCGGGCGACCTCGTCCGAGACGCCACGGTCGCGCAGCACGTAGATCTGCTGCCACCAGGGACCGGTCGGGCCGAGGGCGGCAGCGACGTCCTCCAGTCTCCGGCTCGCGCGCATCGACAGCACGAGCAGGGTGCCTGCGGCGGCCGTCGCTGCGGCGGTCGCCGTCTCGCCGTCGGGGTGGGCGAGGGTGTGCGCGGCGCTCGGCGCCACCAGCACGGGCATCGCCACCGTGGTGCCGAGCACGCTGGTGACCGTGCTGACCCCGCTGACATCACGCATCACCCGCGGTCGCAGGCGCACCCCAGCCCAGGCCGCCTCCTCGGCGGCGACGGTCTGCCCGGAGCCCGACCCCGTGGCGTAGTAGTGGAACACCTCGGGCGGCAGGACGGCCCGGGCCGCCTCGGCGAGCGACGACGTGCCTGACACGGCCGGTGACATGACCGGAGCCTCACATCGACCGGGCGTCGCGGGGAATCGCCCGATCGGACTGGTCCCGGCGGCGGCTCAACGCCGCCAGGCCGCCTGCTCCCGCTCGGCGAACTCCCGGACGCCGACCGGGTCAAGGTGGGTCACGGCCCGCACGTCGTCGGTCAGCGCCGCCGCTCGGCCGAGCCGGGCCGCCGTGTAGATCGCCCCGGTCACCAGGGCCATCCCCCAGGGCATGCCGAGCCGGGACCGAGCGTGTCGCAGGTAGCGCACCAGGCCGGGGCGCGAGTACCGGATCGGTCTGCCGAGGACCTCCGTGAGCACCTCCGCGACCTCGCCGTAGGTCAAGGCCTCCGGCCCGGTCGGGGTCCAGGCCCGGTATCGGTGAGCAGCAGGGTCCACGAGGGCCGCGGCGGCGACGGCGGCCACGTCCGCGGCATCCACGAACGCGGTGCGCCCGTTCCCGGCCGGGACGACGATCTCGTCGCGCTGCAGGATGTCGGACGCGTGTGTCGTCGACAGGTTCTGCAGGAAGAACGACGCGCGCACGAACGTCCACCCCATGCCTGACCGGAGCAGCCACTTCTCCACTGTGCGGTGCGGGACGAGTGGATTGTGCTGGGCGCCCTGCAAGGACAGGAAGACGACATGGCCGACGCCGGCGTCACGGGCGGCGGCCACCGCCGGGAGCAGGTTGCGCCGGACGTCGACGAGGGCCGGCGGGCGGACGAGGAAGAGGGTCGAGGCCCCGTCGAACACCGCAGGCCAGGTGTCGGGATCGGTGAAGTCGAAGGCGACCTCGTCGGCGCAGGCGCCGCCTGCGCTCGGCGAGACCCGCGTCCGCTCGCCCGGTCGAACGGCGGCCCGCACCTTCACCCCCTGACTGAGCAGGAGGCCGACGACGTGCCGGCCGACGTTGCCCGTGGGGGCGGTGACGACGACGGGGGCGATGACCATGGCCTCATCCTCTCGGGATGCAAGGCCCTTCGAGGAGGCCCAAGGTCATCAGCGGTGTGACGTGGCCCTCGGCGTGTCGATGACTCAATGTCATCTAACTAACACTGGAAGTGATAGGCCCTGGCTAGTCTCCCGGCCATGCTCATCCTCCGACCGGAGCGGCTCGCCACGGACAGCGGTCCGGGGCTGCACGTGGCGCCCCGCCCCCTGGCAGAGTCCGCGACGGGTCCCGATGGCGACCACGCACCTGCGGTCGCCGTCCCGGGTACCCCCGGCGAACTGGCCGAGCGGCTGGAGGAACTGCTCGCCGACGCCACCGACCCGGAGGCCTGGGAGGCGGCACTCGCGGGTGCGGCACACCTCGCGGGCGAGGCCGCCCTGGCTCGCGCGGTCTCGCCGCTGGTCGGGACCGCCCGCGAGACCTACGGGCGCGGCGGGGGCGGCATCTGGTACCTCGAACCGGAGCACGACGCCGCTCGCCTCGTCCTCGCCCTGGCGGGTCGCCCGGTCTCGCGGCGGGCCCCGACGTGGGGGTGGGCCGATCACCGGCGCCGGCGGGTCGACGAGGTGCTCGACGTGGTGGCCGCGGGCGTGCCCCGTGGGCTGCTGTCGACGCCGACCGAGACCGACGGCGCGGTCGCCCTGGACGTGCTGGCGGCCCGGCGGTCGGTCGACCTCGGGGGTGCCGGAGCCGGTCCGGGTGACCGTCACCAGGCCCGGCTGCGGGTCCCCGGTGCCCAGGCCGTGGTGGGCCGGTGGCACGTGAGCGCCGAACGCGGGCGGCAGGGCACGACGGTCACCCTGACCGAGGCGACGGGTCCCGAGACGGTGATCGACCTGCGCGATCTGGCAGACCCCGCCGGCGACCCGTCGCGAGACCGTGTCCCCGGTGGTCGGTCGTGGCCGGGTCTGGCCGATCCGTCCCCGCTGGGATGCCAGCGGGTCCCGACGCGTGAGGCAGACCTGCTGCGCTGGGCGTCCCCGTTCGAGGCCGACCGCTTCGACGCCTGGGCTGCGCAGCGCCTCGCCCGCAACATCGACTGGTGGGAGGCCGACTGGGACGAGCGGCGGCTCCTGACCCGACTGCGGGTCACCCACGTCCCGCCGGGCCTGCCGGGACGCGTGCTCCTCGCCGTCGGCCTCGCTACCAAGCAGCCGTCGGCCCATCAGCCGGCCGTGGCGGTCGCCCGGCGACTGCTCGACGCCGATCTCCTCGACCCGCATCGGTTCGCCGGCACCCTCGCCGCCCTGGCGGGCGTCCTCGACCCGACCCGTCTGGCTCGGACGCTCGGGGCACTGCGCCAGACGCACCCCCACGCCGTCGCGACGATGCTGGACGGCGCCCTGCCGACCTTCGACCGCGGCGACCGTCGCGTCGCCGGGCTCGTCGAGCTGTACGCCCAGGGTTGCGAGGGGCCGGGTGCCCCACCCGCCTCGGACGCCCTCGTCGCCTGGCTCGGGTCGTTCCCCACCACCGGTGCGCTCGCCGACGCCGGGCGCCGGGCACTGGCTGCGGCCCGGGCCTGACCTCCTCCCGGTCGGGCTCTCCCGGCCCCTCGATCGCGTGACCCCCGGGGCCCGGCGGGCCCCGGGGGTCACGTCATGGATACGTCGAGCGCGGTTCGACGGTTCAGATGCCCGAGCGGTCAGACCGATCCGGTCACGACGAACGTGTTGAGGATCTGGTCGAGGGCGTCGAAGTCACGCTCCGCGACGATCTGCACCTGGACCGACACCAGGAAGCTGCCGTCCTCAGGCTGGGCCACGACGATGACGTAGGCGGCGGCGGTGCCCCCGCAGCCGGTGAACAGGTCGTACGCACCGGTGTACAGGGGGTCCTGGTACGGCTGGCGACCCTCGTAGGTGCACACCTCGGACCCGCCGCCGCCGAGCTGGTCCAGCAGGGCCTCGGGTGACGTCCCGGCCAGGCCCGACGTCGCGGTGAGGATCATGCCGGGCACGTCCCAGCTGTCGCCGAAGGCCTGGAGGTCGGGGGCGGCGCGGACGTCGATCCGGGCGATCCCGTCCTCGCCGGTGAACGGGGCGCCGTCGACGTCGGACCACTCGGCGGGCACGGACACCGCGACCGCGTTCGTGTCGTCGGTGATCGTCACGTACTCGCCGTAGGTCCCGGCCGCCGGGTCCCCGCCCCCGCCCTCCGCGGGCACCTCGTCCGCCAGCTCCTGGCGGAACGAGAAGGTCGCCTCGAGCGGGTTGCCGTTGATCTGGCCCTCGAGCACCTCGCCGGTCTCGTAGCGGAGCACCTCGACCGCCAGCACGTCGTCCGGGGCGTTGCTGCGCAGGACGTCGCAGTACTCCCGCATGGTGCCGTCGGTGGCGATGACGATGTTCTCCAGGCGGGTGATGATGTCCCCGCCCGTGATCCCGGCCTCGTCGGCCGGCGATCCCGACTCGACCGAGGCGACCCAGACGCCCGAGGACCCGTCGTCCGCCACGACCGCGGTCCCGTTGATCCCGATGCTCGTGACGTCCTCGTCCTCGGCGAGCTGCTCGACCACGGTCTCCGCCTCGGCCGCGGAGATCGCGAACTGCTGGCGCGTCTCGGTGTTGCCGGCGTAGTTGACACCGACCACCCGGCCCGTGTCGTCGACGAGGGGCCCGCCGGAGTTGCCGGGGTTGATGGTGGCGTCGTGCTCCAGGACGGCATCGACGGACGCCCACGGTGTCTCGCCGCTCGTGGCCGCCTTGCTGACGATCCCTCGGGTGAGGGTGTACTCGGGGTCGCCGAGCGGGAACCCTGCGGCGTACACGTCGAGCCCGGTGTCCGCGGCGCCCGAGGCCCACTCGAGGGTGGGGTAGTCCCCGCCGTCGAGGTCGATGACCGCGAGGTCCGAGCACTCCGAGGCCCCCAGGACCCGGGCGTTGACGGGCTCGTCCGACCCGCCGACGAACACCTCGAGGAACGCGGCGCCGGTCACGACGTGGTTGTTCGTCACTGCGAGCCCGTCGGGGGAGACGAGGAACCCGGAACCGGCCCCGGCCTGGTTGAGCTGCTCCCCGAACTCGGGGTCGACGAACGTGCCCTGGGCCACGATCTGGACGGTGGCCGCCTCGACCTCGGACGGGGAGCGCTGCCCGTCGGAGCCACCGGCCTCGCCGGAGGGATCGGAGGAGCCGCCCCCCACGACGCCGCAGCCGGCGAGAAGGGTGGTGACGGTGATGCCCGCAGCGGCGAGGGCCGCTCGGCTGGGCAGCGGGCGCAACGCGCGCATGGGCTGTCTCCGCACGTGAGGACTGATGTTGGCAGCCGGAAGCTAGCAGCGCCGGGTGCGGTTCGGCACGCCTGGTCAGCAGATCCGGGGCAATTGCTCACCGAGCGGGAGGTCGACCACCCGGGTGGCCCCGAAGGCGGTACGGGCGACGACCGAACCCGGGTACTGCGTGACGCAGCGGCCGATGGCCACCGCCCCGCGGCCGCGGGGATGGGCGTGCATCGCGGCCAGCACCTCGTCGGCGTCCTCGGCGGCGACGAAGGCGACGAGGACGCCCTCGTTGGCGACGTACCAGGGATCGAGACCGAGGAACCCGCAGGCGTTGGCGACCTCGGGCGGCACCGGGACGGCGGTCTCGTCGATCTCGATCCCGACGCCCGACGCTGCGGCGATCTCGTTGAGCGAGGCCGCCAGCCCGCCACGGGTGGGATCGCGCAGGACGTGGACGTCCGGCCGGCGGCCGTCGGCCCGGGGGGCGAGCATCCCCGCCACGAGACCGTGCAGCGGCGCGGTGTCGCTGCGGATCGCGGTGCCGAACTCCAGGCCCTCGCGGACACTCATGATCGCGACGCCGTGGACCCCGATGTCGCCGCTCACGAGCACGACGTCCCCGGGGGTCGCCCGCTGGGGCCGCACGTCCACCCCGGGCGGGACGACCCCGACGCCGGACGTGGTGACGTACACCCCGTCCCCGTGGCCCGAGTCGACGACCTTCGTGTCCCCGGTGACGACCGTGACCCCCGCCTGCCGGGCGGCCTCGCCGAGGGCGGTGGCGATCCGGCCGACCACTTCGGTCGGGGTTCCCTCCTCGAGGACGAAGCCGGCGGTGAGGTATCGCGGGACGGCGCCCGACATGGCCAGGTCGTTGACCGTGCCGTTGACGGCGAGGTCGCCGATCGAGCCGCCGGGGAAGAACAGTGGCCGCACGACGAACGAGTCCGTCGACAGCGCCAGCCGGACGCCCTCGACGTCGACCACCGCGGAGTCGCCGAGATCGGCGAGGACCGGCGGGCCTCCCGGTGCGGGCGTGAAGGCCGGAAGGAACAGATGGTGCACCAGATCCGCCGACATCGCCCCGCCGCCGCCGTGGCCCATGACGATCGCGGGGCTGTCGCGCAACGGGAGGGGACACGTCCAGCTCGTGATGTCGAGCCCGGTCATCGCTCGCTCCTCGTCAACCACGGCGAGGGAGGAACTCCTCGTCGTCGCCGAGCCTAGCCGGATCCCGTGGTCCCGGCGGACCGCCGGGACGCGACTCACTCGTCCGCGGGGTGCCCGAAGGGGTCCTTCAGCCGCTACCCTTTCGGCTGGGACAAAGGAGACCAATGGCGTGGAACGACCCGTTGCGCCGTTATGAACTCGCGCAACGGTTGCAACGGCTGAAGCAGGCGGGGGCGTCGGAGTCGGACGGTCCCGCGTCGGCAGTTATCCAGCCACCTCTCCCCGATCCTCTGACGGACGATCGGCTCCGGGACCTGGTCTCGCGCGTGGTGGCCGAGATGGCGAGTACGGAGGGCGCCCCGGTTCCGGAGACTCCCGAACCGGCCGCCCCCGCCTGGCAGGACGAGTGGTGGTCGCCCGACACCGGCCCCACCGAACGCGCCTCGCAGGCTTTCCGCGGGCGGGACGGGTGGGTGCTGGCCTGGGTGCTCCACCTGCGCACCGGCCTGCCGCTGGCGGCCGTGGAGGAGCGGGAACCCGGCTCCCGGTTGCGGTTCTGGATCCGTCGCCACGTGGTCGTCGACATCCTTGACGGCAGGTACCTGGACATCGACGGCCTCTCGGACCGGGCCTCGGTGACGGCCCGGCACACCTCGCCGCGGGCGTCGTCCCGCCGGGTCCGGTCGCTGCCCGATCCCCCTCGGTGGGAGCACCTCGAAGTTCCCGGTGCTGCCGGTGCCCCGTGGCAGGACCTTCTCGTCGACACCCGGCCGGAGGTCGTCGAACGGGTCGCGGCCGAGCTGGCGGCCCGGCACGGGCTCGGCGGCCGGACCTGACCGGCCGGACGTCGCCGGGGTCACCGGGGCGGGTCGAGCTGGTGCCGGCCGAGTCCGGCATGGGTTTCGAGGAGAGCCGGGGCGACGCTCGCCGCTGTGGACGGCGCTGACGATCAGCTGCCGCCGTCCGACATCGTGACAGCGTGCAGGAGAGGAGAGACGATGACCGCCGTGGCGACCGTGCCCTGGATGTGGACCATGACCGCCGACGAGTTCGAGACGTGGGATCCGCCCGATGACGGGCAGCGGTACGAGCTGCTCGACGGGGTCGTCGTCGTGAGCCCCTCGCCGCTGCTGCCGCATCAGGGCCTGCTGGGTGACCTGTACGTCCTGCTCCGGGCGGCCTGCCCGCCCACCATGCGGGTGTACCTCGCGCCGCTCGACGTCCGCCTGTCCGACCGGACCGTGGCGCAGCCCGACCTCCTCGTCGTGCGGGCCGAGGACGCCCGGGGCCGCAAGCTCGCCGGAGTCCCGTTGTTGACGGTGGAGCTCCTCTCCGACAGCACCCGAGGACACGACCTCCTGCTCAAGCGGGCGCGGTACGAGGCTGCCGGCGTCCCCAGCTACTGGATCTTCGAGCCGGAGACGGCGGAGTTCACCGTCCTCCAGCTCGTGGACGGCCGGTACACGCAGGTCCACGCGGGCGTGCTGGGACGTCCCCCGGTCACCCTCACCCGGCCCTTCCCGCTCACCCTCGACCTGCCGCGCTGAGCCGGTCGCTCCAGCGGGTCGCCGACACCAACGCGTCCACGTGCTCCATGTCGAGCATCGACCGGGTGTTGCCGCCGGCGAGCGCCCCGCGTGCCCGCTCGTGCAGCGCCCGACTGCGGGGCCGGGCCGCAGCGTGGGACCGGTAGGCCGCCCGGACCGCCTCGTCCCCGGACATGCCGACAGGCTGGGCGTGTCCGGTCCGCTGTGGACAGCGGGGACGATCACCTCCGCAGTTCCGGCAGGGTGACACGAGTGGGAGTCGGGAGGGACCATGACTGTCATGACCGCGCGATCGGGGACGCCGCTGGGGACCCGACGGTTGACGGTCGCGGAGTACCTGGCGCTGCCGGACCCGGATGACGGGCAGCGCTACGAGCTCGTCGATGGCGTGGTCCTGGTGACCCCGTCCCCGACGTTCGACCACCAGTGGGACAGCGCTCAGCTTCACGTCCAGTTGTTCCTGGCGAGCCCGCCCGAACTCCGCGTCCTCGCCGCCCCCTTCGATGTCCGGCTCGCCGATGACACACTCGTCCGGCCCGACCTCGTGGTTCTGCGCCGGCGAGACGTGGTGGACGGCCGCCTGACCGGGATCCCGTTGCTGGCTGTGGAGTTCCTGTCGCCGTCGACCCGCGGTCAGGATCTGCTCCTCAAGCGGGCGCGCTACGCGCGGGCCGGGATCCCCTCGTACTGGGTGGTGGACCCGGACACCGGCGAGGCGGTGATCAGCGAGCTCGATCAGCAGGGTCGGTACGTGGACGTCGCCCGGGGGCGCCTTCGTGACGCGGACCTCTCCCTCGACCGTCCCTTCCCCGTGACACTGCGGCTCACCGACTGAGCCGCGCCACCAGGCCGTCCCGGATGGCCGGCCACTCCTCGGCAACGATCGAGAACAGCACGGTGTCCCGGACGGTGCCGTCGGCGCGGCGCTGATAACGGCGCAGCACCCCCTCATGGCGGGTGCCCAGCCGGTCGATGGCCCGCTGCGACCGGACGTTGCGGACGTCGGTCTTGAGCTGTACCCGGCCGCACCCGAGTTCGTCGAAGGCGTACCCGAGCAGCAGCAGCTTGCACTCCGGATTCACCTCCGTGCCCCAGACGTCCGGTGAGTACGCGGTGAAGCCGATCTCCAGGCGCGCATCGGGCGGTGACACCTCGAGGTAGGACGACATCCCCACGACGCGCCCGCCGGCCAGCACCACCCACGGGTGCCACCACGGGTCGGCGGACCTGGCGGCGAGCAGTTCGCGGCATTCGTCGGGCGATCCCGGCCGTCCGGCGACGTGCCGCCAGACGTCGTCGTGATCCAGAGCCGAGAACAGCCCGGCGGCGTCGGTCCGCGGATCAGCTGCCCGCAGCATGACGTGCCGGCCGAACAGCTCCGTCCCGGCCGGTACCGGCCACGTCATCGCCGGCCACACCGTGTCCGACGGACGCGGGTCCGGCGGGGGTGAGGAGTACGGGGCCACGCTGACGATCCTTGCGGTCGTTCTCATGCTTGGCCCGCGGATCGGTCGCTCTGTGCGAACTTGGCCCGCGACTCGGTCGTCACAACCCGCCGATACCGGGTCACCACGACTCCTTCGCGTGCCAAGTCCGCCGTGGGCAGGAGGACCGCGACCGGAACGTGGGCCATGTCGCCCCCCGGCTCAGCCGACGGGGACCGGCGCCTCGGCCGCCGGTCGCAGGCGCCGGTACAGGTAGTACGCCGCGCACGCGCCCTCGCTCGACACCATGGTCGCCCCGAGCGGGGTGCGCGGGGTGCACTCGACCCCGAAGGCTGCGCACTCGTGCGGCTTGATGAGCCCCTGGAGCACCTCACCGGACCGGCAGCGCGACGACTCGGTGGTCCGGATGTCCCCGACGCCGTACCGGTGTTCGGCGTCCCACTCCCGGTACCGCTCGGACAGCCGCCACCCCGAGCCCGGGATGACGCCGATTCCCCGCCACGCCCGGTCGGTGACCTCGAAGACGTCGGCCAGCATGGCCCTGGCCGCCGGGTTGCCGGCGGCGGGCACGGCGCGGGGGTAGGCGTTGTCGACCTCGTGGCGGCCCGTCTCGAGCTGGCCGACGGTCCGGCGGATGCCCTCGAGGATGTCGAGCGGCTCGAAGCCGGTGACGACGATCGGCACCTGGTAGCGCTCGGCGAGTGGCGGGTACTCCTCGGTGCCCATGACCGAGCAGACGTGCCCGGCGGCGAGAAAGCCCTGCACCCGGCACGACGGCGACTCCATGATCGCCTCGATCGCGGGCGGCACCCGGACGTGCGAGACCAGCAGGCTGAAGTTGCGGATCCCGAGCTTGCGGGCCTGGTACACGGTCATGGCATTGGGCGGGGCCGTGGTCTCGAACCCGATGCCGAAGAACACCACCTCGCGGTCCGGGTTCTCGCGCGCGATCGTCAGCGCGTCGAGCGGGGAGTACACGACGCGGACGTCGGCCCCGGCGCTCTTGACCCGGAACAGGTCGCGGTCACTGCCCGGCACCCGGAGCATGTCCCCGAACGAGCAGAAGATCACGCCGGGGCGTGAGGCGATCTCGAGCGCCCGGTCGATGGTCTCCAGCGGCGTCACGCACACCGGGCAGCCGGGCCCGTGGATCATCTCGACCTCGTCCGGCAGCAGCTGGTCGATGCCGTGTCGGATGATCGAGTGGGTCTGTCCGCCGCAGACCTCCATGACGGCCCACGGCCGGGTCACGGTGCGCCGGATGTCGTCGAGCAGTCGCCGGGCCAGCACCGGGTCGCTGAACTCGTCGAGGTACTTCACGACACCACCTCACCGGCCTCGTGACGCGCCCGGCCCCAGGCGTCGCCGAACTCCTCGTCCATGATCCCGAGGTTCTCGAACAGGGCGAGGGTCTCCAGTGCCGAGGCCTCGTCGAGCTTCTGGATGGCGAACCCGACGTGCACGATGGTGTAGTCCCCCACCACGACATCGGGCAGGTAGGCCAGGCAGACGTCCTTGTGGACCCCGCCGAAGTCCACGGTGGCCATCCGGGTGCCGTCGCGCTCCTCGATCTCCAGGACCTTCCCGGGAACTGCCAGGCACATGGGCTCGCCTCCACACGGGTCAGCCGCGGTCGGCATCGACCCCTCCGCGCAGCGTAGGCACACCCCGCACGGATCACCAGGCCCTACGTCCCCGGCCCCACCTCCGCCGCAGCACGAGCCCCGGCCACGGCGACCTGCCCGAGCGCGAGGCCGCCGTCATTGGCGGGCACCAGACGGTGCCGGAGCACCCGCAGCCCGGAGTCCGCCAGCCCCGCCACCACGAGCGTCGTCAGCAGTGCGTTGGCGAACACCCCGCCGCTCAGGGCGACCGTGCCGACGCCCGCCTCCCGGGCGGTCGTCGCCGCGGCCGTCACCACGGCCCCGGCCAGTCCGCGGTGGAAGCGGGCGGCGACGACCTCCGGGGGTGTCCCGGCCCGGACGTCCGCGGCGACCTCCCGGACGAGCACCTCGCAGTGCCAGCG
>JBHJOS010000067.1:0-2590 GCA_050329415.1 Kineosporiaceae bacterium | reverse complement strand
GGACCTGCCGCGGACCCTGGCCCCGGGCGAGGAGGTGACGGTCTCGCTGGAGCTGCCCGACCTTCCGCAGGACACCGCGGTCGAGGTGCGCCTCCTGGTCGAGGGCCGTCCTGACCTCCAGTTCGAGGGCGGCACGGTCGACCTCGTCGACCGAGAGCCCAGTCCGACGTCGTGGGGGTGGGTGCGCCCCACCCCGACGACGTCCGAGACACGCTCCGACGGGTGAACCCTCGGGCCGGCCCTCCCGCGAGGTTCCCGAGCGGCCGATGACGTCCGGGTGACGTGGGGCCTGGAGACGGTCCGCCGCCTGGCCTCCCGAAGGCTGATCCCGGTCGGGCTGGTCGTGACACTGGCGATCCCCGCTGGGCTGTGGGCGGTCCTGGCCGGCCCGGCGGCTCCGGCCGCGGCGGACGTCGGCGTGACCCGGGTGTGGCGGGTGAGCCTGCCCGGCACGGTGATCCGGGAGTCGTCGATTCTTGCGACGGACCTGGACGGCGACGGCGCGGCGGACGTGGTCGTCGGGGGCTACGACGCGAAGGTGCGGGCCTTCCGTGGTCCCGACGGGTCGACGGCGCCGGGGTGGCCGGTGATCGTGAACCGGGGGGTCAACTCCTCGCCCGCGGCCGCCGACGTCGACGGTGACGGGCGGCCCGAGGTGATCGTCGGCAGCGGCCGTGCTCTCGCCTCGGACCAGGTCGGACGCCTCAACCGGATCGAGCACGACGGTCGGCTCACCCTCACGCTGGCGGCCGCCGACCGGGTGACGTGCCCGCGGGACCGGCCGGCCTGCTCCTTCCCGTCCCCGCCGGTGCACTCGACCCCCGCGCTCGGCGACGTCGACCGGGACCGGTCGGTGGACATCACCTTCGGCACGCTGGGGCTCACCAGCATCTGGTCGATCTCGTGGCAGGGTGCCGCCAGACCGGGGTTCCCCTTCTACGCCGACGACACCGTGTTCTCCAGCCCCGCCCTGCACGACGTGGACGGCGAGGCGTGCCAATCGCTGGCCGAGGTCAGTACGCCCAGGGGCGTCCGGCGAGGCGGTACTCCTCGACGGGGATGGGGGTGATGCCGGGGCGCATGCGGGCGGTGTAGAGGCAGCCGTGCAGGTGGTCGATCTCGTGCGCGACGAGGCGGGCGAGGGAGTCCTGGAATGTGGTGGTGGCGTTCGTGGCGTCCTCGGCCAGGAGGTGCTCGACGGTGATGCTCCTCGGACGTGGTACGAAGCCCCGCACGTTGAAGAAGCTCATGCAGCCCTCGTAGGTCTCGTGGGTCTGCTCGGAGGAGTCGATGACGCGGGGGTTGACGAGGACGATCTGGTCCTGCGCCGTGTCGGGGGGCCGCACGATCGCCACGGCGTGGGGCAGGCCGATCTGGGGGGCCGCCAAGCCCATTCCCTTGGCGAAGTCGTGGACGGTGGCAAGCCCGTCGAGGGTGCGGACCAGCGCGGTGATGATGCGGGACAGGAGGCGAGTGTCTCGGGGCAGCGCGATGGGCTCGCAGGCGTGGTGGAGGATGGGCGCATCGGCTTGGACGATGCCCAGGCGGGCCATGACGTCGCTGGGACGGAGCTCAGTCACACTTCCTCCACGGATGCGGGGTTCTGGTCGGTGGCGAAGGACCATTCCAGACGGAATCGGGCGTGCAGTGCCGGCGCGATGGCCTCCCAGTCGAAGCACGTGGTGTCGCCGACGACGGTGCGACGTGGCGCAGTGGGCAGCGGGGCGCGGTCGACGGTCAGCGATGTCTCCAGGCCCCAGACCCGTGGTCCCAACGTGGTCGGGAACGCCAGGCGCACGGACAGGCGGCGGGTGGGCAAGCGCACCGCGCGCTGGAACCAGTGGCCCCAGTCCTGCTCATCGACAGTGTAGGAGTACTCGATCTGCGTGGTGTCGCCGGGGTAGAGGGGGAAGCGCGTCTCGTTGTTGGCGAACTCCAGCCAGACCTCCTTGAATGCGTCGCGGTCGTGGGCGGCGTGCCAGTTCATGGGCTGGTCCTCACAGCCAGCCGTGAGGCCCAAGCCGTGCCAAGTCAGCGGGTGCGCACGGTAGTGGGCGTTGGAACGCTCGGGGTCGCCGGGGTAGCGGTCCACGGAGATGCGGATGAGGTAGCGCGTGATCGGCTGGTCGCCGACGTTGCGCAACCGTCTCCGCATGCGCAGCGTGTACCGGGCGCCGTCGAACACCAGCTCGGCGTGATCGTCCTCGACGAGCAGCTCAGCCCCGTCGATGCCGGGCTGCGGAACGGTGGTGGGACGGGGTCGTCCGCGTGCGGCGGCATACGCGGCCCAATGCTCCATGATCGAGTTTCCGGAGTTCAGGGCCTGCTCTGCCTGCCGGGCGAACTCCTCGGTGGGCTGGTGGCGTCCGGATTCGATGTGGCTGACGTAGGACGGGTCGAAGGACATCGTGCGGGCCAGGGCTCGCTTGGACAGGCCCGTCGTGGGGATGGCCGCGTCCTGACCGTCCGGCGGGACCTCTCCGCCCGCGGTCACTGCTCGACCTCGGACAGCCACACCTCCCGCCATGACAGCTGGAGGAACTGGGGCGGGCGGCCGAGGGTCTGCTCGATCCGGCGGTCCTGGTACTCC
>JBHJOS010000028.1:0-5947 GCA_050329415.1 Kineosporiaceae bacterium | reverse complement strand
CCGCGCTGGGGGTCGCGGTCGCCGCCCGCCCCCCGTCGGCGGTGATCGAGCGGGCCTACCTGCACGCGGTGTCCGGCGGTCCACTCGACGTCAGCCCGGCCGCCCTCGGTCCACCCGGGCCGGACCCGACCGCGACTCCCGCCGTCGAGCTCCTGTCGGCGCGCGGCGAGGATCCGGCGCGCCGCTCGGCCGGGCTGCGGGTGCTGCGTGACGACCTCCTGCGGTGGCACCCGACGCCGTACGAGCTCCTCTCCGCCCTGCTGGAGGCGGAGTCGGCCGTCGCCCTGGAGGCGGCGCGGCGGCATCGGCCGTCGCGGGCGACCGGAACCGGTCCCGTGGTGCTCGACCTGCGGGCCGCCGTCGACGCCCCGTCCCGGCTCGACGTCCCGTGGCTGGTCCGTCGGTTCGCGCGGCCCGTCGCGGGGGAGCGCGCCCTCGTCGCCCTGGTCGACCCGGCGCCGGCTCCGGCCCGCGCCGGCCCCCTCGATCCCGTCGATCCCGTCGATCCCGTCGATCTCGTCGAGGGCGTGGAGACTGTGCCGGACCGGCTGGTCCGGGCCCGCCCGTCGGCCGTCCTGGGGGTGGACGTCCTGGGTTCGGCGGCTCCGGCCCTGGCCCGGTTCGCTGCCCTGTCGGGCTGCGCGGCGGTCGGGATCGTCCGTGACCTCGACGCCTGGCAGCGGCCGGGCGACGCGGCGGCCTGGCTGCGCCAGCGCGCCCGCGGTGCCGTGCTGCACGACCTCGACCTCGTGCTCGCGGCCGACCGCGGGGTCGCGGCCGGCCTCGTCCGCTGGCTCGGGCTGGCGGCGGACCGCGTGGTGGTCCTGGCGGGACCCGCGCCGGACGTGACGCGGGGACTCCCGGCGCCCGGCCGGTCGTCGGTGCGGACGGTGCACTGCCTGGCGTCCGGCCGCGCCACGGACGACGTCGCCTGCGTCGTGGCCGCCGCCGCCACGGCCACGGCCCGGGACGGGGCGCCCCGGCACGTGGTCGTCCGGGGCGCCCTGCCGCCCGGTGGCCGCGAGGTCCTCGACCGCCTGCTGTCCGACCTCGGCCGGTACGCGCCGTCCCTCCACCCGGTCGGGACGAGTCCGGAGGCACTGTCGCCCACGGCGGGCGACGTGGTGGTCGATGCCAGCCACGACGGTCACCACGTCCGCGACGCCGTGGCGGTGGGGGCGGGTGTCGCACCGGTCCTGGCGGTGCGCGGCCCCGCCGCCGAGGACGTGCTCGGCGAGGGCGCCTGGCTGTTCGCCCCTCGCGACCATGCCGCGCTCGCGGCAGTCCTGGTCCGGGGATCGCCGGAGTGGGCGGGCGGTCAGGCGGCCCGGGCTCGCGAGTCGGCCGCCCGGCACGAGACGTCCGCGGTCGCCGCCGTGGCCCGGGTGCTGGGCACCGGCCCGCCGGAGGACGGCGGCGCCGAGCAGGCGCCAGGTGAGTCGGCGCCAGGTGAGTCGGCGGCCGGTGAGTCGGCGCCGGCCACGACAGTGGTGCTCAGCTCGTGGGCGTCGGGCGCCCCGCTCGACCTGCTCCTGGCCCGAGCCGGCGACCTGACCCGGGACCGGCCGGTGGACCTCGTGGGGGTCGACCACGAGTCCCTGTCCCGCGGGCTCGCCCGAGCGGTGGGCGTCCTGGACGCGGCGGTCCTGGTCACGCCGGACCCCGGGGACGCGCTGGTGGCCGTGACGGACCACCGGGCGGACGCCGTGGCACTCGCCGTCGCCGAGGCGTACGGCCTGCCCGTCGTCACGGCCGAGCCGAGACTCTTCGCCGTCCACATCGACACCCGGGGACCCCATGCCACCGTGCCGCTCGTCGCCACGAGCGAGGGTGAGCCCTCGGCGCACGACCTCGTGGTGCTGCGGTCCGCCGGAGCCCGGCCGGCCGGCAGCGGCATGGCCCGGCTCTCGCACGCCGTTCGGCAGCTCGTCGTGACCTCGCAGACCACGAGCCACCGGGTGAGCGCCGAAGGCGGTGCAGCAGCGGTGTGCTCCCTTCCCCGGCCGGCGACCGGGGGGACCTCCACCGCCAGGGACTCCCGGACCGCGGCCCGGGAGTCCCTGGGGGTCGCCGGGTCGGCCCTGGTCGTCGGTTGCCTGGCCGGGGCGGGGCACCCCGCGCGGGCCCCGGACCGCCTCGTGTCCGCCGCCGGCTGGCTGGCGCTGTGGGGGCACCCGGCCACGGTGCTCCTGCCCGGCTGGATCCCGCCCGCCGAGCAGGAACGGCTGGCGGACCTCGCCATGGCGTCCGGCTGCGATCGCCCGCCGTTCGTCGTGCAGGAACCCGGGGAGCAGGGTGTGCGGACCCTCGTGGCGGCCTGCGACGTGCTGGTCCACCTGGGCGAGGCGGACGACGGCGGGGGACCCGGCGAGGTCTGGCCGGGCGGGGCCCGCTGGGTGACGACCAGCGCCGCCGCGGCCGTCGACTCCCCGACGGTCCGGCTCGTCCCGCCGTTCGTCACCCCCCTCCTGCTCGCGGAGGAGGTGCTGGACGCGGCCGGGCACGAGGTGACCGCCCGACCGGCCGGGCACGGTCCCGCCGCGTCCGGAACCGCCGGTGCCGGCCCGGACCACTGGGTCGAGTGCGTGCTCGACCTGGTCGAGGCGGCACCGTGACCGGCCGCGTCCTGCTGGACCTCAGCCACTACGTCGCCCACCCGCGGGCCAGCGGGATTCAGCGCGTGCTGCTCGCCCTGGTCGACGGCGCCTGGCCGCCGGGGGTGGACCTGCGGCCGACGGCGCTGGTCGACGGGCGGCACGTGGTCGCCCCCCGCGAGGTGGCCGCCTCCCTGCTGCGCTCCGGCTTCGAGCGCCGGGCCCGGGGGGAGCGCCCCGTGCACGCCGCCGACGTCAAGTCGGTGTGGCTGGCGGCTGCCCTCGACCGGGTGCCGCCGGACCGCCTCCCCGACACGGCCGACGGGTTCCTGTCCGCCGAGCTCACCGGCGAACCCGCCGTCCTGGACGTCCTCGACGGTGTGACCCGGTCCCGGATGCGGGTCGCCGCGCTGTTCTACGACGCGCTGCCGCTGCTGCATCCCCGGTGGTTCCCCGGGTGGGACCACGTGGCGGCCGGCCGCTACTACCGGCTGGTCGCCGGCCTGGAGGACGTCGCCTTCATCAGCGCCGCCGTCCGAGACGAGTTCGAGCGCCGCCTGGCCCGGCGAGCCCTGCGCAATGCCGTCGTGGCGCACCCGGGAGTCGACCCGGGCGGCGAGCCCGCGCCCGCGCCCGACCGCCCGCGGCTGGTCTGCGTCGGGGCGGTCGAGCCCCGCAAGCGGACCGACGTGGTGGTCGCTGCGGTCGAGGCGGCCCGCCGGGAGGGGGTCGACGTCGACCTCACGATCGTCGGTGGCGTGTCGACCACCGACGGCGCCTTCGTCGCCGACCTGCGGGCGCGCCAGCGCGACGGGGCCTTCACCTGGCTGGAGACCGCCTCGGACGCCGAGGTCGCCGAGGTCGTCCGGACCAGCACCGCCATGATCTACGCCGGCGAGCTCGAGGGGTACGGGTTGCCGCCGCTGGAGGCGCTGGCCGCCGGGGTCCCGGTCGTGACCGCCGCCGGACTGCCGTCGTTGGAGGCGGTCGGGTCGCAGGGCGTGGTCACCGTCGACACCTTCGATGTGCCGGACGTGGCCGCGGCCGTCGTGCGAGTCTGTCGGCCGGCGGCGCAGCAGGCGCTCCGGGCGGGCGCCCGAGCCGCTGCCACCCCCACCTGGGACCGGTTCGTCGAGGTCACGGGGAGGTGGTTGCTGCGGGCGATGTATCGGGCGGACGACGGGAGAGCGGCGTGAGCGCCACAATGACGGCGACCCCGGCAACTCCGACGACCCCCGAGACCCCCGAGACATCCGTGACCTCCGAGACCCCCGAGACCGGCGACCTCGTCGCGCAGCCGCCTCCCGAGCCGCCCGCCCGGCGCACACGCACCCCCTGGTGGCTGCTCGCGATCGCCGTCGTCGTGGCACTCGTGCCGCATGCCTGGATGGCCCGGGGAGCGACCGGGCCGGTGTGGATGGACGACGAGGTGGGGTACCTCGTCAACGCCGCCTTCCTGGCAGGACTCGACCCGGCGTCGCTGTCCTCCCTGGGCTACTGGGGGGGCTGGTCGCTCTCGCTGATCCCGCTCCACCTCCTCGGGCTCCCACCGGAGAGCGTGTACGCGGGGGCCGTCGCGATATCGGCCCTGTACGGCGCGCTGCTCGTGCTGCCGGCGCACGCCCTGGCCCGCAGTCTCGGCGCCGGCCGGGGCGCCGCTCTGGTCACGGCTCTCGTCATCGCCGTCGTGCCGGACCGGACGGTGATGTCGAACTACGCCCTGGCCGAGAACGCCCTGGTGCTCACGGCGATGGTGGCGGCGGCCTGCGTGGCGCGGGGGGCCGTGACTTCGGGCCGGCCCAGGGCCGCAGCGTGGTTCGTCGCCGGGGCGGTGGCGTCCGTGCTCACCTTCCTCATCCACGCCCGGGCCGCGATGCTGGTCGGAGCCGCGTTTCTGGTGGGGCTCGGGCTGCTGGCCCGCCGGGGCTACCGCTGGGCCGGTGCGGTCGTGTGCGCCGTGTCCGCCGGAGGTGGCGTCGCGGTCTACGCGTTCAACTCCTGGCTCGTGGCGTCGGTCTACGCCGACGGAGCCGGGGCGCGCGAGGACGACCTGCTGGCGCTGGTCCGCGAGCTCGACCCGGCGGCCCTGCTGATGCCGGCCTCCGGGCAGGCCTGGTACCAGCTGGTGGCGTGGGGCGGGCTGTCCCTCGCCGGGTTCGCCGTCGTGCTCGCCGGCGTCCTGGTCGGCATCCGACGTTTCGACCTCGCGTTCCTGCGCGACCTGTACCTGCTGTCCGCCGCGGGAACGACGCTGCTGCTGTCGCTGACCGCGGTCCTCGGACCGATCGGGCGGGGGACCACCCGGCTGGACTTCTTCTTCTACGGCCGGTACATCACCCACCTCACCGCCGTGCTCGCCGTGGTGGGCATGGTGTGGTTGCTGACCCGGGCCCGCTGGTGGCAGCTGCCCGCCCTGGTGGGCGTGGCCGTCGGGCTGAGCGCCGTGTTCCTCCCTCGGGGAGGCACCTACGGCGACTCCGAACGGGCCTTCCCACCCATCAACGTGCCGGGCGCGACGGTCCTGCCGTGGCCCGCGCTCACCGATGCCCCGGAACGGCCCGTGCTGTGGCTGTCGCTGATCGGGGTGGTGGTCCCGCTCGTGGTCATGGCCCTGCGGCGATGGCCGTGGACCGTGGCCGTCGTGCTGGTCCCGGCGTCGCTGGTCGGGACCGCTGCGGCAGCGACGTTCACCGTGGACCGGTTCGACGCTCCCTTCCGCGAGGCGGCCGTCCCGCTCCGGCACACCCTCTCTCAGCTCGACGAGAGCGGGCTCGTGGTCATGGGCGCCACCCCGTTCCACCGCAACGGGTACGTCTTCTGGTCCGACACCCCGGTCCGCGTGCCCGGCCGGACCGAGCCCCTCGCCCTCGCCGACGACGAGGCCGTCATCGCGCCCGACCCCGACCCGCGGCTCGCGGAGACCGGACTGCGGATCGTCACCTGCGACCGGACCGCCGGCCTGTGCCTGTACGTGCCGCCCGGACCCCTGACGGGGCAGGCCCGCGCGCAGGGACTGCTCGCCCTGCCCGAGGGGGTGCCGCTGCCGCGGCCGGCTCGCTCCGCCGAGCTCGCGGTCACGTCCACCCGGGCCTTGCCGGGAGCCGAGGGGACAGAGGTCCGGGTGGCGGTCCGGCACACCGGCCGCGGGGTGTCGTGGCCTGCGCTGGGTGCGCGGATCGACCCCGAGGGAGTGGTCCGCGTGCTCGCGGTCTGGGACGGCGGGACGGCGCTCGCGGACCTGCCGCGGACCCTGGCCCCGGGCGAGGAGGTGACGGTCTCGCTGGAGCTGCCCGACCTTCCGCAGGACACCGCGGTCGAGGTGCGCCTCCTGGTCGAGGGCCGTCCTGACCTCC
>JBHJOS010000107.1:0-3959 GCA_050329415.1 Kineosporiaceae bacterium | reverse complement strand
CGGCCGGTCGTCGCCGTACTCGGCCTCGTGCCCGGCCAGGACCCCGCCCTGCTCGTCGCGGACTCGGAACGGCGGGTGCTCGATCTCGAGTGCCCGCCGGCCCTGGCCGCGGGTCGCCCGCAGCGACGCCACGACCGACACCGTGAGGATGGTCGCGATTACCGTCAGCGAGACCCAGGTCGGGATGTAGTACAGGTCCACCTTGACGATCATCTTGACGCCCACCCACAGCAGCAGGATCGCCAGGCCGACCTTGAGGTAGACGAACCGGTGCATGAGGTCGGCGAGCAGGAAGTACATCGCCCGCAGCCCGAGGATCGCGAAGGCGTTCGCGGTGAAGACGACGAACGGCTCGGTCGTGATCGCGAAGATCGCCGGGATGCTGTCGACGGCGAAGACGATGTCGGTGACCTCGACGAGGACGAGCACGGCCAGCAGCGGGGTCGCCATGAGCACGCCCCGGTGGCGGACGAGGAAGCGCTGGCCCCGGTACTCCTGCAGGACCGGCATCATCCGGCCGAACCACCGCAGTACGCGGGACTTCGCCGGGTCGATGTGCTGGTCCCGCTCGCGCAGCATCCGGTACCCGGTCACGAGCAGGATCGCGGCGAAGCCGTACAGCACCCACTCGAAGGACTCGACCAGCGCGGCGCCGGCCCAGATGAAGATGCCGCGGAACACCAGGGCGCCCAGCACCCCGAGGAACAGCACCCGGTGCTGGTACTCCCGCGGCACCGCGAAGAAGGAGAGGACGATCGCCCAGACGAAGACGTTGTCGACGGCGAGCGACTTCTCGATCAGGTAACCGGCGAAGTAGTCCTGTCCGGCCTGCGAGCCCGACGTGACCCACAGCAGGACCCCGAAGGCCACGCCGAAGGCGACCCAGATGGCCGACCACGCCGCCGCCTCGCGCAGCGAGATCACGTGGTTGTCGCGGTGGAAGAACAGGTCAATGGCCAGCATGGCCAGGATGACACCGAGCACGGCGAACCATGCCCACAGAGGGACGTCCACGACTCTCCTCGAACGGTCGGACCGTCCGAGGGTCTCTCCCGCCCGGCCTGCGGGGTGGCCGCATGCCGGGTGGCGCGCCGGGCCCCAGAGCCGTGGTGACGACGCGTCCGTCGGTGGGATACTCCCCCTCGGTGCCGGGCGGAGCCCGGCGAGGATCATGGTCGGGATGACGGGCCGGGGTGTCAAGTCGATCGGTGGCGCCCGGTCTCGACTCGACCGCGGGAGGTGACGTTCGTCGCCTTGTCCGTTCTGCGGACGGTTCGTCTCGAAGACTGGACAGTAGTTCGGCCGCCGGGCCGCCTCCCGGGCGAGCGGGTTGCGCACCTTGCGAACACTCTGCGACCGCGGAATTGCGTGGTGTTTCGTTCGTCGTTCACCTCATGGATGCCACTGTTCACGCAAGAACTTGCGGTCTTGCGTCTGTTGACCCCGTCCTGTCGTGGTTCTTCAGTCGACTCATGAGAACCCGCAAAGTCGCGGGCAGCCTGCTAGCCGCCGGCCTCGTGGTCGGCGGTCTCGGGGTGTCGACGGCGACAGCTCCAGACGCACACGCCTCCTACGACGGCCCGCGCGCGGGCATGGTCCAGATGTTCGAGTGGCCATGGGACGACCTCGCGCGCGAGTGCACCAACCACCTCGGACCCAAGGGGTACTGGGCCGTCCAGGTCTCGCCCCCCAACGAGCACGCCCGGGTAGCGGGCGACCCGTGGTGGGAGCGTTACCAGCCGGTGACGTACGAACTCGACAGCCGCTCGGGTGACCGAGCCGAGTTCGAGGCCATGGTCCGCACCTGCAACGACGCCGGGGTCGAGATCATCGCCGACGTCGTCCTCAACCACATGGCCGCCGTGACCGGGACCTCCATCACCGGTCGGCCGTTCCAGCGGTTCCAGTACCCGAGTTACGGGCAGCAGGACTTCCACCAGTTCGGCTGCGACGTCACCAACTACAACGACCGGTTCAACGTCCAGAACTGCGAGCTGCTCGACCTGCCGGACCTCGACACGGACGCCTCCTACGTCCGCCAGCAGCAGCTCGACTACCTCAACGACCTCGTCGCCGTCGGTGTCGGTGGCTTCCGGGTGGACGCCGCCAAGCACATTCCGTCGAGTGACCTCGCATGGCTGTTCGACCGGGTGAACGGCGACCCGTACGTCTTCACGGAGGTCATCGACTTCGGCGGCGAGGCCGTCGGCGCCGGCGAGTACACCGGCATCGGCGACGTGACGGAGTTCCGCTACGGCCAACGGATCTCGGACACCTTCTTCTCGGGGACCCTCGCCTCGCTCGTCGCGCCCAACCCGTCGTGGGACGACGGCCTGCTCTCCTCCTCGAATGCCGTGTCCTTCGTCGCCAACCACGACACGGCCCGCGGCGAGGTCGGCGGCCGCGTCCTGACCTACAAGGACGGGGCGCTGTTCAACCTCGCCCAGGTCTTCACCCTCGCCTACCCGTACGGGAACCCGGTGTTCACGAGCGAGTACAACTGGAGCGACAGCGACGAGGGCCCGCCCTCGAACTCGTCCGGCATCACGATCGGCGCCTACGAGTCGGGTGACAGCACCGTGCCGTCCGGCTGCGACGGCATCGACCCGTGGGTCTGCGAGCACCGCTGGGGCAACGTCGCCAACATGGTCGGCTTCCGGGCCGCCACCACCGGCGCCTGGTCCGTGAACAACGTGTGGACCAACGGGTTCCAGCAGATCGCCTTCAGTCGCGGCGCTCTCGGCTTCGTCGCGATCAACCGCGAGACCTCCGGGATGGACCGCACGCTCCAGACCGGGATGCCCGCGGGCACGTACTGCGACGTGCTGTCCGGGGACTTCGACCTGGCCACTCGGGCCTGCAGCGGGCGAACCGTGTCGGTCGCGTCGGACGGAACCGTCCGGGTCACGCTCAACGGCCTGCAGGCCTTCGCGATCCACGCGGGGTCCCGGCTCTGACTCTCCCCCCTCCCTCCGTCGTGCCCGGGCGGCCCACCGGCCGCCCGGGCACGACCACGACCCGCCGACCGACTCCCGAAACCGCCGGTGTCAGCCCGTCGGAGCAGCGCGGCGCCGGGCGGACGACACGAGCCGGACGGCGAGCTTGCGGATCTCCTCGATCCACAGGATCGACGAGGCCACGGCGATGCATGTCGCCCATTCGATGAGTGTGAGCTCGGTGGTCCCGAAGAGGTCCTGGAGGAACGGCACCTGAACCCCCGCGACATGGAGGAGGATCGCCACGCCGATGGTGGCCCACAACCTCCAGTTCTCCAGCGAGTGGCGGCCCAGGGCGGTGGTGAACTCGCTGCGGGCGTTGAGCACGTTGACGAACTGGAAGAACACGAACGTCGTGAACGCCATGGTCATCGCCGTGGTGCCGACCAGGGGCACCCCGGGTTCGTAGTCCGGCGCCGTGACGAGGACGCCGAGAGTCCCGACCGCCATGATCGTTCCGTAGAGGACCAGGCCGGCGAGTCGCCGGGGCCGGAGCAGGCGCTCGTTCGCCGGCCGCGGCCGGCGCGTCATGGTGCCCTGCGCGGACGGGTCGACGCCGAGGGCCATCGCCGGCGGGCCGTCCATGATGATGTTGACCCAGAGGATCTGCAGGGCGGTGAAGGGAGCGCCGGCGGCGATCCCGGTGGCGGCGGCGACCAGGAAGGTGATGCCGAAGCCGATCGTCGTCGACAGCTGGAAGCGGACGAACTTGACGATGTTGTCGTAGATGGTGCGCCCGCGCCGGACCGCGTCGACGATGGTGGCGAAGTTGTCGTCCGCCAGGACCATCCGGGCCGCTTCCTTCGACACCTCCGTCCCCGTGATGCCCATGGCGACGCCCATGTCGGCCTGCCGCAGCGCGGGGGCGTCGTTCACGCCGTCGCCCGTCATGGCCACGACGTTGTCCCGCCGTTGCAGGGCCCGGACCAGCAGCAGCTTGTGCTCGGGCGCGACGCGGGCGAA
>JBHJOS010000151.1:0-30487 GCA_050329415.1 Kineosporiaceae bacterium | reverse complement strand
TTCCGCAAGGTCGTCTCGTGGGGGCGCTCCAGCAACGTCTTCCTCCGCAACGGCTCGCGGCTGTACCTCGACGTCGGCTCGCACCCCGAGTACGCGACACCCGAGTGCGACGACGTCCGCCAGCTCGTCGTCCACGACCGGGCCGGCGAGCGGATCCTCGAGGGGCTGGCCGTCGACGCCGAACGCCGACTCGCCGACGAGGGGATCGTCGGCGAGGTCTACCTGTTCAAGAACAACACCGACTCCGCCGGCAACTCCTACGGCTGCCACGAGAACTACCTCGTGTCCCGGCAGGGTGAGTTCGGCCGGCTGTCCGACGTCCTCATCCCGTTCCTCGTGTCGCGGCAGCTCATCACCGGCGCGGGCAAGGTCACCCAGACCCCGCGCGGGGCGCTGTACTCCCTGTCGCAGCGGGCCGACCACATCTGGGAGGGGGTGTCGAGCGCCACCACCCGGTCCAGGCCGATCATCAACACCCGCGACGAGCCGCACGCCGACGCCGAGCGGTACCGCCGCCTGCACGTCATCGTCGGCGACTCGTCGATGTCCGAGACCACGACGATGCTCAAGGTCGGCAGCACCGACCTCGTCCTCCGGCTGATCGAGGCCGGACTGCCCACCCGGGACCTCACGCTCGAGAACCCGATCCGCGCGATCCGCGAGATCAGCCACGATCTCACCGGGCGGCGCCCGGTCCGCCTCGCCAACGGGCGGACCGCGTCGGCGATGGACATCCAGGGCGAGTACCTGGAGCGCGTGCGCGCGCTCCTGGACGCGGGGACGCTGCCGGGTTCCGGGCCCGGCGGCGAGCAGCTCACGGCCTCCGCCAAGCACGTCGTCGACCTGTGGGAACGGGCGCTGCGGGCCATCCAGACCGACGACCTGTCCCTCGTCGAACGCGAGATCGACTGGGTGATCAAACTGCGGCTGCTCCAGCGGTACATGGGCCGTCACGGCCTCGCCCTCGACCACCCGCGGATCGCCCGGCTCGACCTCGCCTACCACGACGTCAACCGGAACCGGGGGCTCTACAACCTGCTCGCCCGCCGCGGCCTCGTCGAGCGCATCAGCAGCGACATCGAGGTGTTCGAGGCCACAGTGGTCCCGCCCCAGACCACGCGGGCCAAGCTGCGCGGGGACTTCGTCCGGGCGGCCCAGGAGCACCGGCGCGACTTCACCGTCGACTGGGTGCACCTCAAGCTCAACGACCAGGCGCAGCGCACGGTCCTGTGCAAGGACCCGTTCCGCTCGGTCGACGAGCGGGTCGAGCGACTCATCGCCAGCATGTGACGCGACCGGACGGTTCGGTCACCCGGTGGCGCGGCGACGCCAGGCCCGTCCCGTAACCTGCGCGGCGTGCGACACGAGCCCCGCGCCCTGCGGACCGCCGCCCTGACCGCCACCGTCCTCGTCCTGGCTGCCACCGCCGCCTGCGGTGACGACGCCGACACGGCCGCCTCCGGTGGCGTCGACGGAGTGGAGGTCACCGGGGACGTCGGCTCCGCGCCCACCGTCGAGATCGAGTCCCCGGTGTCCCTGGAGGAGTCGCAGACAGCGGTGCTCTTCGCGGGCGAGGGCGAGGAGGTCGCCGCCGACTCCCAGGTCCAGCTGCAGTTCGCGCTCTACAACGGTGCCGACGGCGAGCAGGTCCAGTCGTCGTACGAGCAGGGACCCCAGACGGTGTCCCTGGACGTCGAGGGCGGGCTCGAGTACCTCATCGACACCCTCGTCGGCCAGACCGTCGGTTCGCGCCTGCTCGTCGCCGTCGCCCCGTCCGACGGCTTCGGTGAGCAGCCGGGCGCCAGCGGCGCGCCGTTCGGCCCCGAGGACACCCTGCTGTATGTGGTCGACGTGCTCGACCTCGTGGCGTCGGTGGCCGAGGGCGAGGAGGTCGCCGACCTCCCCGAGGGCCTGCCCACCGTGACGACCGGCGAGGGGAACGTCGTCACCGGGATCGAGGTGCCGGGCGGCGAGCCCCCGGCCGAGATCGTCGTCCAGCCGCTCATCGAGGGCGAGGGCGACCCGGTGACCGCCGACGACACCATTACCGCCCACTACACCGGCGTGCTGTGGGACGGCGGCGAGACGTTCGACTCCTCCTGGGACCGGGGCGAGCCCGCGAGCTTCCCGCTCACCGGGGTCATCCCCTGCTGGACCGAGGGTCTGTCCGACCAGCCGGTCGGCAGCCGGGTGCTCCTGGTCTGCCCGTCGGACCAGGCCTACGGGACCGAGGGCCAGCCGCCGACCATCCCCGCGGACGCGGCTCTGGTCTTCGTGGTGGACATTCTCGCGGCCTGACGGGTGACGGGGGCGCGCCCCGCGCCCCCGTCCCTGTTCCCCCGGTCAAGTCCGGGCGTTGCCCTGCCGAAGCCTCCTCTCGACCGACGAGGCAGAGGCGCGGCCAGCGCCCGGACGAGGAGGGGGAGCCATGACGACGATCAAGGCGTCGTGCCCGACCTGTGGCGACGTCGAATTGACGCCGCGGCAGGTCCGGCTGGTTGTCTGCTCCGTCCCGAGCCGGTCCTTCTACAGCTTCCAGTGCCGTGGCTGCGCCGAGGAGATCCGCAAGCGGGCACCCGAGGACGTCGTGGCGCTCCTTCGGTCCGGCGGCGTGGTTGCCGAGCACTGGGTGATCCCGGCGGAGGTGCTGGAGGACCGTCCGGGGCCGCGTCTGACGAGCGACGACCTGCTCGACTTCTGCCTCCTGCTGGAGAACGCCGACCTGCTCGCCGCCGCGGCGTCGCGGGTCGGGTCCCGCAGCCTGCGCGACGGCACGACGAGCACCGCCTGACCGCCGCTGGGGACGCAACCACCCAAACACCCCCGGACCGGGGTGACCTCGGGCGCGCAACCACCCAAACACCCCCGGACGGGGGTGACCTCGGGCGCGTAACCACCCAAACGTTCCGCAGGCGGACCACCAGGGGTGCGGGGAGTGAGTCCCGGGTAGCGTGGCCGGCGTGTGGGGATGGGTCGCGGTTTGGCTGCTCGTCGCCCTGCTGGGTGCCGGGTGGCTGGTGCTGCTCGGTCGGGAGGTCGTCCGCAAGGGCGTCCGCCTGGCCGAGGACCTGGCCGTCGCCTCCGAACGGGCGACTGCTGCCGCTTCCCCGCCGCCGGTCATCCCGGATCAGCGGCGAGACCACGTAGGCTGAGGCTCCCAGACCCCGGAGGGGAACCATGTTCCAGCGCTTGTTCGACAGCCCGGCGCAGTTGCTCATCCTGTTGGTCATCATCCTGCTGTTCTTCGGGGCCAGTCGGCTGCCGAGCACCGCCCGGCAGCTCGGCCGTTCGATGCGGATCTTCAAGAGCGAGATGAAGGAGATGAAGACCGAGAGCCCCGGGAAACCTCAGCAGGGCGAGGACGACCCGGACGACGAGGACGGCCGGGCCTCCCGGATCGAGGCGCTCGAGGGCCGGGTCGTCGACGACCGTCCGACGGGTGCGACCCAGGCGGCAGGTACTGCGCAGACGACGGGCACCGCGCAGACCACAGGCACTGCGCAGACGTCCGGCTCCTCGTCGGCCGCCCGCAGCTCCGACGTCGACCGCGACCGCTGAGCGTCCGGATCCCCTCCGTCGGTGGCGGTCCTCTCCCTGCGGCGGCGTGACTCCGAGGGGCGCATGCCCCTGCGGGCTCACCTCGTCGAGCTGCGCAACCGGGTCCTGGTTGCGGTCGTCTTCGTGGCACTCGGCGCGGTCGCCGGCTGGTACCTGTACCTCTGGCTGCTCGACGTCCTGACCCAGCCGCTGGTCGACATCCGCGAGGAACTCGGACGCGACGCCTCCATCAACTACGGCAACATCACCACCGCGTTCAACCAGCGGCTCCAGATGTCGATCTGGGTGGGGGTCATCCTCTCCAGCCCCATGTGGCTCTACCAGCTGTGGGCCTTCATCACCCCCGGACTCACGAAGCGGGAGCGCTGGTACGCCGTGGGCTTCCTCGCCGCCTCGGTACCGCTGTTCCTCGCCGGGATCGCACTCGCCTGGCTGGTCCTGCCGAACGCCGTGGTGTTCCTCGTGTCGTTCGCCCCCGACGACAGCATCTCGACGTCGATCCTGCCCGTGGACTCCTACCTGGGCTTCGTCACCCGTGTCCTGCTCGCGTTCGGCCTGGCGTTCCTCGTGCCCGTCGTCATGGTCGCCCTGACGATGGTGGGTCTGGTGTCGGCGCGGACCTGGCGCCGGGGATGGCGGATGGCCGTCGTCCTGTGCTTCGTGTTCTCCGCCATCGCCAGCCCGACCCCGGACATCATCACGATGTTCGCACTCGCCGGGCCGATGATCCTGCTGTATCTCGCCGCGGTCGCCGTCACGATGCTCGTCGACCGCCGCCGCGCCCGGCGCCTGGCCGCCATGGGTGCGGGGGACGACCTGGACGACGACGCGGCCGCCCCGCTCGACACTCCGCCGGACCCCGTCGAGCCGGCCCGTGACCTTTCCGACGCCACGTGAGCGGCGCAACTCAGGGGGACCCGGGGGACGGGTCCCACGTCGTGGTGCTCGTGAGTCCCACCGCAGGTCGTGGCCGCGGGGAGACCACCGGCGGTGACGTCGTCGCCGGGCTGCGCGCCGCGGGTCACCGGGTGACCGTGGTGGACCGGCCCGACCCCGCCTCCGCGACCGGGGCGACCCGCACCCTGCTGGACCTGCGCTCCCACGACCGACCGGAGGCCCTGGTCGTCGTCGGCGGAGACGGCTCGCTGCACGTCGCGATCAACGTCCTGCTCGGCACGAACGGCAGAACCGGAGCGGACGGCGTCGCCGACCCCGCAGCCGTCCCGGTCGCGCTCGGCGTCGTGCCGTGCGGGACGGGCAACGACTTCGCCGCCGGCCTCGGCCTGCCGCACGATCCCCGGGCCGCCGTCGCCGCCATCGACCGATGCCTCCGGGAGGGCGTCCGGTGGGCCGTGGACGCCGTCCACGTCTCAGCCGACCCGCAGGGCAGCGCCGAGCCGCCGTGGGACGGCGAGCGCTGGTACGCAGGCGTGCTGTCCGCGGGCTTCGACGCCGTCGTCAGCGAGCGTGCCAACGCCATGGCGTGGGCGCAGGGGTCGGCCCGGTACGCGCTGGCGGTCGCCCGGGAGCTCCCGCCGTACCGGGCGCGGCGCTACGCCCTCGACCTGGACGGGGCGACCTGGGAGGTGGACGCCCTCCTGGTCAGCGTGGCCAACGCCCCGTCCTACGGCGGCGGGATGCGGATCGCCCCGTCGGCGGAGGTGGCCGACGGCGAGCTCGAGGTCGTCGTGATCAGGCCGCTGTCCAAGGTCCGGTTCCTCGGGCTGTTCCCGCGGGTGTACCGCGGCACCCACGTCGACCTGCCGTACGTCGAGGTCCGCCGCGCCAAGCGGATCCGGGTGTCGATCGTCGACGACCGGGCGCCCCTGGTGGCCTACGCCGACGGCGAGCGGCTCGCTCCGCTGCCGCTGACCTGCGAGGTCCGCCCGGCCGCCGTCTCGCTGCTCGCGGTTCCGCCGGCCCCGGCGGAACCGCTGTCCGCGATGGGGGTCCGGGCTCCGTAGCCTGGGGGTCATGTCCACTCCGGCGGAGCGGTACGCCGCTTCCCGGGCGCGGCAGTCCGAACAGCGCTCCCCCCTCGGACGCTTCGTCGCGGGGCTGCCGTTCGACCTCGACGACTTCCAGGTCGAGGCGTGCCGTGCCGTGGCCGCCGGCCACGGCGTTCTCGTGGCCGCACCCACCGGCGCGGGCAAGACCGTTGTCGGTGAGTACGCCATCTTCCATGCGCTCCAGGAAGGCCGCAAGGCGTTCTACACCACGCCGATCAAGGCCCTGAGCAACCAGAAGTACAGCGAGCTCGTCACCGCCCACGGGGCGGACAGCGTCGGCCTGCTGACCGGGGACGTGTCCGTCAACGGCGAGGCGCCGGTCGTCGTCATGACGACCGAGGTCCTGCGGAACATGATCTATGCGGGGTCGCCGACACTGCGCGGGCTGGGCTGGGTGGTCATGGACGAGGTCCACTACCTCGCCGACCGGTTCCGGGGCGCGGTGTGGGAGGAGGTCATCATCCACCTCCCGGACGACGTCACCCTGGTGTCGCTGTCGGCGACCGTGAGCAACGCCGAGGAGTTCGGCGACTGGCTGGCGACGGTGCGCGGGGACACCAGGGTCGTCGTCTCGGAGCACCGGCCGGTTCCCCTGTGGCAGCACGTCCTCGTCGACCGGCGCCTGCACGACCTGTTCGTCGACCCGGAGGGCGATCCGGTGCTCGGCCTCCCGGGCGAGAGCCGAACCATGATCAACCCCGAGCTGATGGCGCTGGCCACCGACCGGTCCCGGGTCGTCCGGCGAGCCGCCCGGGGCGGTGGGCGGGAGCGCCCCCGGCCCCGGCGCACGGCTGGACCGGGCCGGGTGTCCGTCATCGAGACCCTCGACCGCCACGCCCTGCTGCCCGGCATCGTCTTCGTGTTCAGCCGCGCCGGGTGCGATGCGGCGGTGGCTCAGTGCCTTGCCGCCGGCCTGCGACTCACCACCCCCAGCGAGCGCGAGGCGATCCGCCGGGTCGTGACCGAGCGCACGGCCGGCATCCCGCCGTCCGATCTGGCCGTCCTCGGTGTCACCGAGTGGTCCCACGCGCTGGAGCGGGGGCTCGCCGCCCATCACGCCGGGCTGTTGCCGGCCTTCAAGGAGACGGTGGAGACGCTCTTCCAGCAGGGACTCGTCAAGGTGGTCTTCGCGACCGAGACCCTCGCCCTGGGCGTCAACATGCCCGCCCGCTCCGTGGTCCTCGAACGGCTGGTCAAGTGGAACGGGGAGAGCCACGCCGACCTCACACCCGGCGAGTACACCCAGCTCACCGGGCGGGCCGGGCGGCGCGGCATCGACATCGAGGGGCACGCGGTGGTCGTGTGGTCCGACGACCTGGATCCCGAGCACGTCGCCGGGCTGGCCTCGACCCGGACGTACCCGCTGCGGTCGAGCTTCCGGCCCACGTACTCGATGGCGGTCAACCTGGTCGGCACCGTGGGCCGGGACGCCGCGCGGCAGATCCTCGAGACGTCGTTCGCGCAGTTCCAGGCGGACCGGGCGGTCGTCGGACTGGCACGGACCGCCCGGCGACAGGCCGAGGCGGTCGCCGGCTACACCGAGTCGATGACCTGCCACCTCGGCGACATCGAGGAGTACGTCGCCCTGCGCCGGGACGTCACCAGGGCCGAGGAGCGGCTCTCGCGCCGGCAGGCGCACCGCGGGCGACGGCCCCCGCCGGGACCCGCGCTGCGCCGCGGCGACGTCATCCACGTGCCGTCGGGGCGCCGCTCCGGGTGGGCCGTCGTGCTCGACCCGGGCAGCGACCGGGTGGACGCCGCCCCCACCGTCCTCACCGCCGACCGCCAGGTCCGTCGACTCGCCGCCGCCGACCTCGCCGGCCCCGTCGAGGCCACCGTCACCGTCCGGATCCCCCGGGGGTTCAGCCCCGGGGACCCCCGGGCCCGCCGCGACCTGGTCTCCAGCATGCGCAACGCGCTGGCCGCCGGGGCGGCGCCGCGGCCCCGTCCCGCAGGGGGGGAGGACGAGATCCGCCCCCACGGTGGCGACGACGGACACGCCGCGGACGTCGGCAACGGCCTTCCCGGGGGCGAGGCGCCGTCCGACGAGCGAGCGCTGGCGACCCTGCGCCGCAGTCTGCGCCACCACCCCTGTCACGGGTGCGCCGACCTCGCCCAGCACCTGCGCTGGGCCGACCGCCGGGACCGGACCCGGGCCGACCACGACGCCACACAGCGGCGCGTCGAGGGGCGGACCGCCTCGATCGCGCGGGCGTTCGACCGGGTCTGCGAGGTGCTGACCGAGCTCCGGTACCTCGACGGTGACAGCGTGACGGAGCACGGGGACCGCCTCAGCCGGATCTACAGCCAGTCCGACCTGCTGGTGGCCGAGTGCCTGCGCGCGGGGGTGTGGGACGGCCTGGACGCGCCCGGACTGGCGGCCGCGGTCTCTGCCCTGGTCTACGAGTCGCGCCGGGAGGGCGCCGCGGGGGCGGCCCGCCCACCCGGGGGCCGGGTCGCCTCGGCCCTCGACGGCACCATGCGGGTGTGGTCGCGGGTGCGCGAGCTGGAGGAGGAGCACCGGACGACCCCCACTCCGGAGCCCGACCCCGGGTTCGCCCGACCCGTGCTGGAGTGGGCCCGGGGCGCATCGCTGGGCGACGTCCTCGACGGGGCCGAGATGACCCCGGGTGACTTCGTCCGGTGGTGCCGCCAGAGCGTCGACCTGCTCGACCAGATCGCGGGAGTGCTGGGCCCGGCCGACCCGGTCGGTGCCGCCGCGGCGACAGCCGTCCGGGCGGTGCGCCGCGGCGTGGTCGTGTCGACGGTGAGCTGAGCCCTCAGGTCGCCGAGGCAGCCGAGGTCGCCGACGCAGCACGGCGAGGACTCGGCTGGACCCCCACCGCACGCCTCAGGACGGCGTGGCCCGGGTGGCGGCCAGTACCCGGTTGACCGAGCTCCGGACGCCCCACCGATCGGCCCACGCCGAGAGCCCGTCGGGGTCGGGCACCTCGCCCGTGAGGTCGAGAGTTCCGGACCCGTCACCTTCCCGCGGGGAGTCGACCGCCAGCGGAGCGTCCCGCACGCCCGTCACCACGGTGACCGCGGCGGCGACGTACTGCCGTGCCTCGGTCAGCTTGCGCCGCCAGGCCGGCGAGAGGCCCGACCCCTCCTCGTCCACGGCCGCCAGCAGACCGTCGAGGCTGCCGAACCGGCGCAGCAGGTCCGCCGCCGTGCCCTTGCCCACCCCCGGCACGCCCGGCAGGCCGTCGCTGGCGTCGCCGACCAGCACCGCGAAGTCCCGGTAGGCGGCCCCGGAGGCCACCCCGAAGCGCCGCTGCAGCGCCTCGCCGTCGACCACCTCGAGCTTCGCCACGCCGCGCCCCGTGTAGGCCACGGTGACCTCCGCGTCGTCGTCGACCAGCTGGAACAGGTCGCGGTCGCCGGACACGACGACGACCGGTCCCCGGCCCGACCACTGCGTGGCCAGCGTCGCCAGCACGTCGTCGGCCTCGTGTCCGGGCGACTCGACCTGCGTGAGCCCCAGCCGCCGCAACCCCTCGGCCAGGACCGGGAACTGGGCGGCCAGCTCCGGGGCCACCTCCTCCCCGCCCGACGGCCCGACCCGGTGCGCCTTGTAGGAGGACAGCGCGGCGACCCGGAACGTGGGTCGCCAGTCGGCGTCCCAGCACAGCGCGAGGGCGTCGGGGCGGAACCGGGCGAGCAGGGTGGCGACCATGTCGAGCGTGCCGCGGACGGCGTTCACCGGCCTGCCGTCGGGGGAGCGGATGGTCGACGGGACCCCGAAGAACGCCCGGAAGACGAGCGTCGGGGTGTCCACGGCCAGCAGAGTCGCCACGACCGTGGACCGTACGCGCCCGGACGGGCGCGATGGTCCTCGAACGGTCGACCATCACGTCGCAGGACAGTGCCCGCCGGACAGCGGGTCGGCGGTCGCTGTTGCGAACGCTATGCGGAACCTAAAATTTGTAGTTCTTGCACAGCGTTCTGACCCGATGTCTGGTCCTGGGCCCGGGCGACTGAGGTCCGGGTTCGACGGACGACGAGTCACCATGCCGGTGTGAGAACGCTGTACCGCAACGGCCGGATCCACACTCGCGCGGCGCCGGGGGCCACGGCGATGCTTGTCGACGGCAGACCGGGCGGCGCCGTCGTCGCGTGGGTCGGGTCGCAGGAGGCGGCCGCGGACCTGGCCGGGGCCGGCGTCACCGAGGTGGACCTCGCGGGGGCGCTCGTCACCCCCGCCTTCGTCGACGGCCACGTCCACTGCCTCGACACCGGCCTTCACCAGCTCGGGGTCGACGTGACGACGGCCCGCACCGTCGCCGACGTGCTCGACCGGGTCGCCACCGCCGCGCGAGCCCGTCCGGGGGCGCCCGTCCTCGGTCACGGCTGGGACGAGACCCGCCTGGCCGAGGGCCGCCCGCCGACCATGGCGGAGCTGGACCGGGCCGCTCCGGGCGCGGTCGTGTACCTGTCCCGGGTCGACGTCCACTCGGCTGTCGTCTCACCCGCTCTCGCCACCGTCGCCCGCCTCGTGGACCTGGCGGGCTGGGACCCAGCCGGTCGGGTCGAACGCGACGCCCACCACGCCGCCCGGGCCGCAGCCCGGGACCTCGGCCCCTCCGCCCGGAGGGACGCGCACGAGGCTGCTCTGCGAGCAGCAGCCGCCGCCGGCATCGGGACCGTGCACGAGATGGGCGGCCCGGACCTGGCGGGTCCGGTCGACCTGCCCGTCCTCGTCGAGACGGCGCGCGCGGTGGGCCTCGGCCTGCGCGCCTACTGGGGGCAGCTCGCGGGGGAGGGGCCGGGGGAGCGGTCCGGGGTCGCCGACGCGCTCGCCGCCTCCGGCCTGGACCCCGCCGACCCCGCCGACCCCGCCGACGTGGCGGGGCTGGTGGGGCTGGCGGGGCTGGCGGGCGACCTGTGCGTGGACGGGTCGATCGGGTCCCGCACCGCCGCGTTCCGGGAGCCGTACGCCGACGCCGACACCCGGGGCCGGCTGTACCTCACACCCGCCGAGGTCGCCGGCCACGTGGCGGCCTGCGGCCGGGCAGGCGTCCAGGCCGGGTTCCACGTCATCGGCGACGCCGGGCTCGACGCGATCCTCGACGGCCTCGATCTGGCGGCGCGCGACGCCGGCGAGGCCACCGTCCGCCAGGCCCGGGTGCGCCTGGAGCACGTCGAGGCCGCGGATGACGAGCAGGTCCGGCGCCTGGTGTCGCACGCCGCGACGGCCAGCGTCCAGCCCGCCTTCTCAGCCACCTGGGGCGGACCCACCGGGATGTACGCCACCCGGCTCGGAGGCGAACGCGCTGCCCGGCTCAACCGGTTCGCCGCCCTCGCGACCGCGGGAGTGCCGCTCGCGCTGGGCTCCGACTCCCCGGTCACGCCGTTCGACCCCTGGGGTGCAGTGGCCGCCGCCACCGCCCACGAGGACCCGGCGGCGCGACTGTCGGCCCGGGCCGCGTTCGCCGCCCACACCCGGGGCGCGCACCGGGCAGCCGACGGTCCCGGCGCGACTGCCGGCGTGCTCACCCCTGGCGCCCCCGCCACCTTCGCCGTGTGGGAGGTCGGCGAGCTCGTCGTGCACGTGCCGGACGGGCGGGTGCAGGCCTGGAGCACCGACCCGCGGTCGGCCACGCCGCCGCTGCCGGCCCTGGGGCCGGACCGGCCGGCGCCGCGCTGCCTGCGCACCGTGGTGACCGGGCAACCGGTTCACGACTCGGGCGACCTAGGCTGAGCCGGTGACGACCACCGCGCCGCCGCCGGTCGACGCCGCACCGGCGACGCCCGGGGGCGTCCCCCGCGGCGCCGGGCCCGCCCGCGCGCTCCCCCTCGCCCTCGCCGGGCCGCTCGCGGTCGGCGGCGGCGTCCTGCTCGACGTCGCCTTCCCGGGGATCGGGTTCTGGCCGGCGGCCCTCGTGGCCCCCGGGCTCCTGCTGCTCGCCGTGCGCGGCCGGGGACCGGCCGCCGGATACGGACTCGCGGTGCTGTTCGGGCTCGGGTTCATGGTCCCCCACCTGCAGTGGAGCGGGACCTACGTCGGTGCCATGCCGTGGCTCGCATTGGCCACGTCGCAGGCGCTGATCCTCGGACTGGTGGGGCTGCTCTGGCCGGCCTGCTGGCGGCTGGCGTCGCGGCCCCGGCTGGCGTGGACGCTGCCGGTGACCGCCCCGGCGGTGTGGGTCGCTGTCGAGGCACTGCGCGGCCGCGCCCCGTTCGACGGGCTCTCGTGGGCCCGGGTGGGCTTCTCCCAGTCCGACTCCCCGCTCGTCTGGCTGTCTGCGCTGGCGGGGGTCCCCGCGGTGTCGGGGGCCGTGGTCGCGGTCTCGGCCGCGCTGGCCCTCGTGACGGTGGGCCTGCTCCGCCGGGCAGGCACCGGGGGACCGGGGGCGCGGGGGGCGGTGACCGCGGCGACGGCCACCGTCGCGGTGACGATCCTGGCCGCCGGCGCCGGGTTCCTCGCCAACGACGCCGTGCGCGCCACCACCGCAGGCACGGTCACGGTCGCCGCCGTGCAGGGCAACGTCCCCACCCCGGGCCTGGACTTCAACGCCGAGCGGCGTGCGGTCACCGACAACCACGCGCGCGCCACGGAGCAGCTCGCCGAGGACGTCGCCGCGGGGCGGACGCCACCGGTGGACCTCGTCGTCTGGCCGGAGAACTCCTCCGACATCGACCCGCTGCGCAACGCCGATGCCGCGGGGGTCATCTCGGGGGCCACCGACGCGGTCGGGGTGCCGGTCCTCGTCGGCGCCGTCCTGCGGGAGGGCGAGTCCAATGTCAACGCGATGCTGGTGTGGGAGCCGGGCAGTGGCTATCGCGGCGACGCCGACGGCCGGTACGCCAAGCAGGACGTCGTGCCCTTCGCCGAGTACATCCCGTTCCGTGACTTCTTCCGCCGCATCACCCCGCTGGTGGACGAGGTGCCGCGGGACTTCGCGCCCGGCCCGGGCCCGGGTGTCCTGGAGGTGGCGGGGACCACCCTCGGTCCGGTCATCTGTTTCGAGGTGTCCCGCGACGGGCTGATCGCCGAGCAGGTCCGGCTCGGCGCCGACCTGCTCGCCGTGCCGACGAACAACGCGACCTTCGGCTTCAGCGACGAGAGCACCCAGCAGATCGTCATGTCCCGGCTCCGCGCGGTCGAGCACGGCCGCTCCGTGGTGCACGCGTCCACGGTGGGGGTCAGCGGGGTGTTCTCCCCGGACGGGTCGTCGACCCGGTGGACCGAGCTGTTCACCCAGGACGTCGTGGTCGCCGAGGTGCCGCTCCACACCGGCCTGACCCCGGCCGCGCGGCTGGGGGAGTGGCCCGAGCTCGTCGTCAGCGGCGCCGTGGCCCTGGCCGGGATCGGCCTCCTGGTGGCGGGCGCCCGCCGGCGGCTCGCCCGGCGTGGGGACGGGAAGGGGTGATTCCCGGGCAGGCCGGGCACACTCCGCCCGTGCGCACCGTCGTCTGCATCCCGACGTACAACGAGATCGACAGCCTGCCCGTCACCCTGGGGGCGCTGCGGGAGGCGGTGCCCGACGCCGACATCCTCGTCATCGACGACGCGTCACCGGACGGCACCGGCGCCTGGGCCGACGCGCGGGCGGCCGAGGACCCGGCGGTCCACGTCCTGCACCGCACCGGCAAGGAGGGCATCGGCCCGGCCTACCGGGCCGGGTTCGCCTGGGCACTGGCGCGCGGCTACGACGTCGTGTGCGAGATGGACGCCGACGGCTCGCACCTCCCGAGGTACCTGCCGCAGCTGCTCGACGCCGTCGCCGCCGGGGCCGACCTCGCGATCGGCTCCCGATGGGTGCCGGGGGGCAGGGTGGCGAACTGGCCGCTGTCGCGGCGGCTCATCAGCCGCGGGGGCAACCTCTACGCCCGGCTGGCCCTCGGCATCGCGGTGCGGGACGCCACCGCCGGGTACCGGGCGTTCCGTGGAGGATCGCTGGCGGCGCTGCCCCTCGCGGAGGTGGCGTCGTCCGGCTACTGCTTCCAGATCGACATGACCTGGCGGGTCCTGCGAACCGGCGGTCGCGTCGTCGAGGTGCCCATCACGTTCGTCGAGCGAGAGGCCGGGGTGTCGAAGATGAGCCGCGACATCGTCGTCGAGGCTCTCACCCGGGTCACGGTGTGGGGACTGCGGGACCGTGCGGCGCGGGTGCGCGCCGTGGCACGGCGGGTGGCCGGCCGCCGGGCCGACCGCGAGGTCAGGCCGACTTCCTGAGCTTGCCCGACCGCAGCAGGTCCAGCCGCTCCTGCAGCAGTTCCTCCAGCTCGGAGATGGTGCGCCGCTCCAGCAGCATGTCCCAGTGGGTTCGCGGTGGACGGGTGACCTTGGCCTCCGGACGCTGAGCGTCGCGCAGGAGCGCCTCGGCCCCGCATCGGCATTCCCACAGCGGCGGCGCCTCGGCCTCGACCGAGAACGGCACGGCGGTGACGTGACCGTGAGGGCAGTCGTAGTGGGCCATGCGCCGGGGCGCGAGCTCGACGGACTCGTCGGACTCGAGGCTGACCGACCCCAGCCGGGTTCCCCGGAGGCTGCGCTCGCTCATGTGGCCACCCTTTCGACGTCGTCTGTCACCGGGCGCCGTCGGCCTCGTGAGCCTGGTGACAGCGCGTCATCACGATTCGACAACGGTCTTCGCGCGCGCCGTGTTCCCGGGCGGCTCACACGACGCGGGGCACCTCGTTGCCCGCCTCCCGGATGCCACGCCGGACGTCGACCCGGGACAGCAGCAGCCCGCCGACGACGAAGAAGACGACCAACGCGACGATGGCCCACCGGAAGGAACCGGTGAGCTGCTGGACCAGGCCGAACGTCAGGGTGCCGAACCACGAGGTCCCGCGCTCGGCCGCCTGGTAGAGGCTGAAGTACTCGGCCTGCTTGCCGTACGGGACGAGCTGGCTGAAGAGCGACCGGCTGAGCGCCTGGGTGCCGCCCAGCACCAGCCCGATGCCGGCCGCCAGCCCGACGAACGGGCCGAGGTCCCCGGCGGGCAGCACGAACCCGGCGGCCACCACGGCGGTCCACAGCACGAGACTGCCGAGGATCGTCCGCTTCGCCCCGAACTCCGCGGCCAGCCGGCCGAAGGCCAGTGCCCCGCCGATCGCGACGAACTGGACGACGACGATGGCGACGATGAGCTCCGACGTGGCGAAGCCCAGCTCCTCGGCGCCGTAGACACTCGACACCGTGATGACGGTCTGGACGCCGTCGTTGAAGAACACGTAGGCGAGCAGGAACAGCAGGGTCTGCGGGTACCGGCGCGCCTCGCGCAGGGTGTCGCGGAGCTGAGCCAGCGACCCCAGGACGGCACCGCCCACCCCGGGCCGCCGCGGGCCGACCACGTCGGTGGCTGGCCGATCGCGCAGGGTGAGATAGGGGACCACTGTGAATCCTGCCCACCAGAGCGCCCCGGACAGCATGCTGATCCGCACCGCCAGGCCCTCCGAGAGGCCAATCGACCCCGCCCCCAGGACCAGGCCGAGATTGAGGACCAGCAGGAGGAAGCCGGCGGCGTAGCCGAGTGCCCAGCCTCGGCTCGACACCCGGTCCCGCTCGTCCGCGGTGGCGACGTCCACGAGAATCGCGTCGTACACGGTGATCGACGCGGCGAAGCAGAAGTTGACTCCGACCAGCAGGGTCGCGCCGAGTACCCAGTTCGACCCGGTGACGAGGAACAGTCCGGCCCCCAGCGCCGCCCCGGTCCACGCGAACCGCGCCAGGAGGACCCGCTTGCGCGGGGACCGGTCCGCCAGTGCCCCGACGAACGGCAGCGTCAGCGCGATGACGACGGTCGAGATCGTGATGAGGAACGCGTAGAGGCTGCCCGGGCTGACCGGGACGACCCCGAGGAGCGCGACGGTCCCGGTGCACCGCTCGCCGTCCGCGAGGCCGGGGCAGGCGGACTCGGTGGCGACCGCAGTGAGGTACGGCCCGGCGAGGACCGTGCTCACGGTGGTGTAGAAGGCGCTGTTCGCCCAGTCGTAGAAGTACCACCCCCGTTGCTCACGGCGGCGGGCGCGCGGGTCGGCGAGGGGTCCGGGAGGGACGGAGCGAGCCTCGGTGGCCATGGACCGCATCCTGCCGGTGATCTATCGTCCCGCGACCGCTGGAGTCACCCGTCCGCCATGATCCGACAGAGTGGGCAGGCGTGCATGATCGGAAGACGAGTGATCATGCATAGCTGCCCACTCCGTTGGATCATGCTCCGTCGTCCCGGCGCCGCCGATCCGCCAGCACCGCCGAGAGCAGGTCCGCGCGGTCGGTGACGAGACCGTCGACTCCGAGGTCGAGCAGCCGGTGCATGTCGGCGGGGTCGTCCACCACCCAGACGTGCACCTGCAGCCCGGCGTCGTGGGCCAGTTCGACGAGCCGCGGCGTGACCACCCGCAGCCGTCCCTGCCGCTCGGGCACCTGGAGGGCCTGGACGCCCCGGACCGCCCAGCCCGCCAGGAGCCGCGGCAGCGCCGTCCCCGGCAGTGCGGCCGCGAGCCGGGCGCCGAGCGCACCCGCGGTGCCCGCACTTCGGGCCACCCCCGGGACCGCGCGGGCCACGGCGGCCGACCGCCGGCCGTCGAACGAGGCCACGATCACGCGCTCCCGGTCGCCCACCGGTCGGGCACGCAGGGCCGCGATCAGCGGAGCCACCGTGGCGGACGTCTTGCAGTCGACGTTGAGGACGGCGTCGGGGATCGCGTCGAGCACCTCCTCCAGCCGCGGCACCGGGTGTCCGCCGCCGACCCGGATCCGGGACACCTGGTCCCAGGCGAGGTCGCGGACGCGGGCGTCGACCCCCGCCACGCGGCGCAGGTGTGGGTCGTGCACGACGGCGCACACCCCGTCCCGGGTCGTGTGCACGTCGAGTTCGAGGTGGCGCAGCCCGGTGGCGCGCGCGGCCTGGAACGCCGGAAGGGTGTTCTCCCACGCATGGCCGTCCCGCCCCGGTCCGGGCGGCGTGAACCCCCGGTGCGCCAGGCCCAGCGGGGGACCGGTGAGCGCAGGGTGCGGGGCCGGGCGGGAGGACGTGCCGCTCACCCGGCCGACGCTACGCCGACCCGGCCCCTGACCCGCCGGAGCCGGGTCCTACGCTCGGACGGTGGCGAGTGGTGAGATGCCGACGGTCCGGCTCGGCCGGTCCGGGCTGGCCGTCTCCCGGGTGGGTGTCGGCTGCAACGCCTTCGGCTCCCTCATCGACGCCGCCGAGACAGCCCGGGTCGTGCACGCCGCCGTGGACCGCGGGATCACGCTCTTCGACACCGCCGAGGGGTACGGCAGCCGCCCGGGGGAGAGCGAGGAGCTCCTCGGTGCCGCCCTCGCGGACGGGCGACGCGACTCGGTGGTCGTCGCCACCAAGTTCGGGTACCCGGGCGGGCGGGCGCTGTCGCCGGACTGGGAGCCCCGGGGGTCGCGCAACGCCGTCCGGCGCTCCGTCGAGGGGTCGCTGCGGCGGCTGCGGACCGATCGGATCGATCTCTACCAGATGCACCGGCCGGACCCGACGACGCCGATCGACGAGACGCTGCGGACCCTGGACGACCTCGTCCGCGAGGGCAAGGTGCGGTATGTCGGCTCGTCGAACTTCGCCGCCTGGCAGGTGGTCGACGCCGACCGCGCTGCGGCGGCACTGGGCGTCGAGCGGTTCGTCTCCGCCCAGAACCACTACAACCTGCTGCATCGCGACCCCGAGCGGGAGCTCATCCCGGCCTGCCGGCACGTCGGCGTGGGGCTGCTGCCGTACTACCCGCTGGCGTCCGGGCTCCTCACCGGCAAGTACCGGCGGGGCCACGAGCCGCCCGAGGGATCCCGGCTGGCCCAGCCCCGCGCCCGGGCCCGCTACGACACCGCCGACTGGGACCGCCTGGAAGCGCTGGAGGAGTTCGCCGCCGAACGCGAGGTGTCCCTCCTCCACGTCGCCATCGGCGGGCTGGCCGGGCAGCCTGCCGTCGGGTCGGTGATCGCGGGCGCCCGCAGCCCGGAGCAGGTCCACGCGAACGCCGACGCCGCCCTCTGGCAGCCGACTGCCGAGGACCTCGCCGAGATCGACACCATCACGGCGCCCAGCCGGGATGCCTGACCGGGACCCGCCGGCCGGGATGGCTGCCACTGTCCGCCCGATTCGGTGATCCTCCGGCCGGGTCCGATCATCGGATCGGCCGGCAACGGACGATCGCCAGCGCGACCGTTGGGCATCGGGGCCTGCGACGTGGCACGGTGACCCGGTGGCCGGCGACGTCGCGGATGCGCACCGGCTGCGCGACCTGGCCCGGTTGCGCCGGGTGCGGGACCGGATCGACCGGGAGTACGCACGCCCCCTGGACGTCGCGGCGCTCGCTCGCGGCGTCCACATGTCGGCCGGGCACCTCAGCCGCGAGTTCCGGGCGGCCTACGGCGAGTCCCCGTACAGCTACCTCATGACCAGGCGCATCGAACGGGCGATGGCCCTGCTGCGCCGAGGCGACCTCGGTGTCACCGAGGTCTGCTTCGCCGTGGGGTGCTCGTCGCTGGGCACGTTCAGCACCCGCTTCACCGAGCTCGTCGGGGTGCCCCCGAGCGCCTACCGGCGCCGGGCGGGCGACGCGACGCGAGGGATGCCGCCCTGCGAGGCGAAGCGCGTGATGCGACCGATCAGGAATCGAGAAGCACCGGCCCGGTCGGCGCCGCGAGGATGACGGCCATGGACCTCACCATCCACCAGGCCTTCCTCCCGCACGACGACCCGGCCGCCGCACTCGGGTTCTACCGCGACACGCTCGGCTTCGAGGTGCGCAACGACGTCGAGTACGGCGGCCTGCGCTGGATCACAGTCGGCCCGCCCGGCCAGCCCGGGACCTCGATCGTGCTGGCGCCGCCCGCCGCCGACCCCGGCGTGACCGACGACGAGCGCCGCACGATCACCGAGATGATGGCGAAGGGCACGTACGCCGGCATCAACCTCGCGACCCCGGACCTCGACGGCACCTTCGAGCAGCTCCAGGCGCGCGACGTCGACGTCGTCCAGGAACCGGCCGACCAGCCGTGGGGCGTGCGGGACTGCGCGGTCCGCGACCCCGCGGGCAACATGATCCGGATCTTCGAGGTCCGCTGACGCCGACGATGACGACGACCGATGCGACCGGCACGGCGGGGATGACGGCGAACGGGCCGCACCCCGCCGACCGCCACGACCTCATCCGGGTCCACGGCGCCCGCGAGAACAACCTCCGGGACGTCAGCATCGACATCCCCAAGCGCCGGCTCACGGTCTTCACCGGGGTCTCGGGGTCCGGCAAGAGTTCGCTGGTCTTCGCGACCATCGCCGCGGAGTCCCAGCGGCTGATCAACGAGACCTACAGCGCGTTCGTCCAGGGCTTCATGCCGTCACTGGCGCGGCCCGACGTGGACCTGCTCGACGGGCTGACCACCGCGATCATCGTCGACCAGGAGCGCCTCGGCGCGAACCCCCGATCGACGGTCGGGACGGTCACCGACGCCCACGCGATGCTCCGCATCCTGTTCAGCCGGCTCGGGCAACCCCACATCGGCCCGCCGAACGCGTTCTCGTTCAACGTCCCGTCGGTGCGGGCCAGCGGCGCCATCACGGTCGAGCGCGGCGGCAAGGCCAAGGCCGAGAAGGCGACGTTCACCCGTCTCGGCGGGATGTGCTCGCGCTGCGAGGGGATGGGCCGGGTGGACGACATCGACCGGTCGGCGCTGTACGACGACAGCAGGTCGTTGCGGGCCGGAGCGCTGACGGTGCCCGGCTACAGCATGGACGGCTGGTACGGGCGGCTGTTCGCCGGCGTCGGCCTGCCGATGGACACCCCGATCCGGGACTTCACCGCCGAGCAGCTGGCGACGCTGCTGCACGGCGAGCCGACGAAGATCAAGGTGGAGGGGGTCAACCTCACCTACGAGGGCCTCGTCCCGAAGATCCAGAAGTCGATGCTGTCGAAGGACATCGACGCCCTGCAGCCGCACGTGCGGGCGTTCGTCGAGCGGGCCATCACCTTCGCGCCGTGCCCGGACTGCGGCGGCACCCGCCTGGCACCCGAGGCACGGTCCTCGCGCATCGGCGGCAGGAACATCGCCGACGTCTGCGCGATGCAGATCACCGACCTCGCCGAGTGGGTGCGAGGACTGCACGAGCCGGGCGTCGCGCCGTTGCTGACCGGCCTGCAGCACCTGCTGGACTCGTTCGCCGAGATCGGGCTCGGCTACCTGTCGCTGGACCGGCCGTCGGGGACGCTGTCCGGGGGAGAGGCGCAGCGGACGAAGATGATCCGGCACCTCGGCTCGTCGCTCACCGACGTCACGTACGTCTTCGACGAGCCGACGATCGGGTTGCACCCGCACGACATCGAGCGGATGAACCAGTTGCTGCTGCGGCTGCGCGACAAGGGCAACACCGTGCTCGTGGTCGAGCACAAGCCCGAGACGATCGCCGTCGCCGACCACGTGATCGACCTCGGCCCGGGCGCCGGCACGGCGGGCGGCACGGTGTGCTTCGAGGGCACCGTCGACGGCCTGCGGGCGAGCGACACCGTGACCGGCCGCCACCTCGACGACCGGGCGAAGGTCCGGTCGGCCGTCCGGGAACGGACCGGCGTCCTGGAGGTCCGGGGCGCGTCGATGCACAACCTGCAGGACGTGGACGTCGACATCCCGCTCGGGGTGCTGTGCGTCGTGACGGGCGTGGCGGGCTCCGGCAAGAGCTCGCTGATCCACGGGTCCGTCGCCCACCGCGACGGGGTCGTCGTCGTCGACCAGGGGGCGATCCGCGGGTCCCGCCGGAGCAACCCGGCCACCTACACTGGCCTGCTGGAGCCGATCCGCAAGGCGTTCGCCAAGGCGAACGGCGTCAAGCCGGCGCTGTTCAGCTCGAACTCCGAGGGTGCGTGCCCCACGTGCAACGGCACCGGGGTCATCGTCACCGAGCTGGGAATCATGGCGACGGTCGAGTCGACCTGCGAGGACTGCGAGGGCCGGCGTTTCCAGGCCTCGGTGCTGGAGTACACCCTCGGCGGCGACTCGAACGGCAGGAACATCGCCGAGGTGCTGGCCCTGTCGGTGAGCGAGGCCGAAGCCTTCTTCGGTGACGGCGAGGCTCGCACCCCGGCCGCCCACGCGATCCTCGAGCGACTGTCCGATGTCGGCCTCGGCTACCTCACCCTCGGCCAGCCGCTGACGACCCTCTCGGGCGGCGAGCGGCAGCGACTCAAGCTGGCCGTGCAGATGGGGGAGAAGGGGGAGGTGTACGTCCTCGACGAGCCGACGACCGGCCTGCACCTGGCCGACGTGGATCACTTGCTGGGGCTGCTCGACCGACTGGTCGACTCCGGCCGCTCCGTCGTCGTGATCGAGCACCACCAGGCCGTCATGGCGCACGCCGACTGGATCATCGACCTGGGGCCGGGTGCCGGCCACGACGGCGGCCGAGTCGTCTTCGAAGGCACGCCCTCCGACCTCGTCGCCGGACGATCCACCCTCACCGGCGAGCACCTCGCCGCCTACGTGGCCGCCTGATCCGTGCTGATCGGCGGCCCCGAGCGGTGGAATGGCGGTGTCGGCGCGGGCCGAGCGAAGGACTGCCGCCACGTGCCTCGGCATCCCGCAGGGGATCGGGAAACGGGAACGAGGCCGGCGGACGTCCCGGTCGTCACGGCGGTCCGAGGGTCGCTTCCGCTGCTCGGGCCAGGTAAGCGCCGCGCTGGCGAAGCAGTCGTCGCAGGTACGGCTGCAGGACCACGTGGCCCACGGCTGCACCCACCACGCCGAGCGGGGCCACCACGTCCATGCGGTCGATCATGACCGCGCCGGCGCCGGCCTTCTCGAACAGGTGCTCGTGCCGCATGAACGCGAACGGTCCACGGACCTGCTCGTCGACGAAGCGGTGCGGCCGCTCGTACTCACTCACCCGGCTGGTCAGCCGCCACACCACCCCCAGGTGACGGGCCCGGAACGTCACCTCGTCGCCGCGACCGAGCCGGCGAACCCCGCTGCTGGTCGTGGCCGTCTCCCCGCTGCCGGACAGCGACGCCGCGTGCGCATCGACGTCGAGCGCCAGGTCGAACAGGACCTCGGGCGCGCACCGCGCCCGGGTAATGACCTCCACCAGCGGCACACGTCGACCTTAGTCACGCGCGATCACAGGTCGCCGACCGGCGCGACCGGGAGCCCTTGCATGAGACGCAACTCCCGGCCCCGGAGCCGATAAGCTACGTTATGACAAAGCGGTGCGCACCGCAGGTTCGTGTCGACACGAGCCTGCGGTGCGCATGAGTTCGATCTCCTGCGACGGCGCGGTCGTCCTCAGCGACGCGGTGACGTGCGCGCCAGCACCGGCACGAGGACGGCGGCGACCGCTACGTGCATGACGTTCAGCCAGACGGCGGTCTCGGTGTTTCCGGCGGCGGTTGCCGCGTTGACACCGGAGAACACGAGGACCAGAGCGGCGAGGACCAGCCAGATCGTCCGAGCGCGGCCGAGGAACCGCTCGAGCAGGGCCAGCACCGCCCACCCGATCCCGCCCTGGACCAGTGCGGAGACGACCGCGGCGACGGCCACGATCTCCTGCTCGGAGCCGGCGACGGTCGCCCGCAGGTCCGCTCCCGCGATGGGTGCGGCCACGACCCAGACGACGAGGGCAGCGACCGCTCCCCCCAGCCAGGCCAGCAGGCGCGAGCGGAACCGGGCCGGGTCCCGGATGATGCCGGACCGCGCCGCACCGGTGGCGGAGGATGCGGAGTTCTCGGTCATGGACACTCCCTACACTCGTGAGGCGCCTAACGTTCTCGCTCGGCGAGGAACTTAGCCATCTAAGGAAGAGTTGACAAGCCATGGAGTGGGTCGAGGCGGACGCCCTCAACGCTGCGGTGCGCGCGGTCGCCATGCGGCACCGCGCCCTTGCCGCCGCGGCGCTCGCCGAGCTCGGCCTCTCCCCCGGCCAGGAGGTGGTCCTCCTGGAACTGGACCGCCTGGGACCGCGTACCCAGTCCCAGCTCGCTACCGCCGCCGGGTGCGAACCCCCGACGATGACCGTGGCGGTGCGCAAGCTCGAGGCAGCGGACCTCGTCGCCCGGACGCCGTCGCCCACCGACGGCCGCGCCGTCGTCGTCGACCTCACCCCGGCCGGGCGGGGCCTGCTCCCCCGCCTGCGCCGCGCCTGGGTCGACCTCGCCGAGCACGCCGTCGCCGGCTTGACCCCGGACCAGGTCGAGGATCTGCGCCGGTCCCTCACCGACTTCGCCCGCAGCCTCGGGGCACGGCAGTACGGCGGACCATCGTGCCCGGGGACCGCCCCCGGTTGCCCTGAGTCCGGCGTGGCGCGGTCGAGCGCGTTCACCTCCGACGACGGATCGGCGGTGTCGACGGCCTAGCAGGTCGACGTCGACCTATCGCCGGCGGTACACGTCCGCGCGGTGGTCGATCCGGAGCACCACCACCTCGGGGACCGCGTCGTCGATCTCGAACACCACCCGGTACGGCCCGCGTCGGGCAGCCCACGTCCCGCTCAGCTCACCCCGGAGCTGCTTGCCCACCCGTCGCGGACCCGCGACGAGATCGCCGATCAGGAACTCGGCGACGGCGGCCGCTGCCCCCGCGGGCAGACGATCGAGTACTCGCCGGGCAGGTCCGGTGACGCGAAGGCGATGGGTGTCCTCCGTCACGCGTCGCGCGTGAGGTACCGGCGGCGGACTTCGTCGGCGTCGAGGCCACCGCCGCGGGCCGCGTCCGCGCGAGCCTCGGCGATCTCCCGCACCGCGTCGCCGTCCGACAGGATGTCGAGGGTCTCCTCCAGCGCATCGAGATCCTCGGCGGAGATCAGCACCGCCTCGCGGCGACCGTGACGGGTGATCGTGACGCGTTCGTGCGTGCCGGTGACTCTGTCCACCATCTCGGACAGCTTGGCCTTGACCTCGGCCAACGGCAGCGTGTCTGACATGACTATAAGCGTGACCATAACGCTGGTCGGCGTCACGTCGAGTTGACGACATGCCACCCTGTGGATGACAGCCTCACTCGCCGGCGAACCCCTACTGACCGGGTGTGCGCTCCCCCGCCAGGCCCGCGTACCGGACACGACATGGCCCGGTCACCGGGTGCGGCCGGCGCCCCCATCGGCGGTCGTGGTCACCCGCGGCGCAGGGCTGGGACGATCTTCTCGCCGTAGGCGGTGAGAGTGGCCTCCGGGTCGTCGTGCATGAGATAGACCGCGAACTGGTCGACCCCGAGGTCACGCAGCTCCCGCAGCCGGCTCACGTGGTCCTCGACCGGGCCCAGCAGGCAGAACCGGTCGATGATGTCGTCGGGCACGAAGTCGGTGTGGGTGTTGCCGGCCCGGCCGTGCTGGTCGTAGTCGTAGCCCTGCCGGCCGCGGATGTAGTCGGTGAGCGCGGTCGGCACCGCGGCCGCGCCGTCCCTGCCGTCGCCGTAGCGGGCCACGAGGTCGGCAACGTGGTTGCCGACCATGCCGCCGAACCAGCGGACCTGGTCCCGCTGGTGCGCCAGCGTCTCGCGCGGACCGACGTACGCCGGCGCCGCCACGCAGATGTAGAGCGACTCCGGGTCGCGGCCGGCCTCGGCAGCGGCCTTCTTGACCGCCCCGACCGTCCACTCGGTGATGGCCGGGTCGGCGAGCTGGAGGATGAACCCGTCGGCCTTCGCCCCGCACAGCGCCAGCGCCTTCGGTCCGTAGCCCGCCATGTAGACCGGAAGCCTGCCGCCCTTGGACCAGGGGAACGACAGGTCCTTGCCGTTGTGAGTCGCGGTGCGGCCCTCCGCGAGGTCACGGATCACCGCCATCGACTCCCCCAGCTCGGCCAGGGTGCACGGCGGGCGGCCGATGTATCGCATGGCGGAGTCGCCCCGCCCGATCCCGCACACCGTCCGGTCGCCGTACATGTCGTTGAGGGTGGCGAACAGCGACGCGACGACCGTCCAGTCCCGGGTCCCCGGGTTGGTCACCATCGGTCCGACGACCATCCGGCGCGTCGCGGCCAGCACCTGGCTGTACACGACGAACGGCTCCTGCCACAGGACGTGGCTGTCGAAGGTCCACCCGTGGCTGAAGCCGAGGGTCTCGGCGCGACGCAGGACATCAACGACACGCCAGGCGGGCGGGTCGTTCTGGAGAACGAGGCCGAAATCCATGGTGGAGGGTGACAGACGGCGCCCGCCGGTGGCCATAGGCGCCTCAGGCGGTGCGAGCCTGCTGCCAGTCGAGCGCGCCGTCCGCGGTGAGGAGCGCGAGGGCCGCCGGGTCGGGGTCGACGACCGTGTCCGAGCGGGAGTACTCGGCGTACGAGGGCCGCTTGCCGAGCAGCCGTCCCACGGGGCCGAGCGTGGCACCCACGAGACGCTGCGCCCACGGCGGCGGCGAGACCGGAACCATGACATCGCCGTACTCACTACCGGTGACAGCCATCTGCAGCAGACCCGGCAGGGGCCGCCCGCCGGTCCTGCCGTCCTGCACCAGTCCCCACAGGGACGTCAGCATCTCGACGAAGCGAGCACCCGGGGAGACCTCGACGAGGACGTCGGTCTCGCCGGCGCCCGTGTGCCACCAGTCGTGCCGGGCCCCCGGTGGCACCTCGCTGCCTTCGCCCCTGCCGAGGACGCTGGTCACGCCGTTCCGCGAGACGGCCAGGGTCCCGTCCAGCACGAGGAAGCGCTCCCGGAGGGTCGGATGGACGTGCTCGAGCGCCACGCGGCCCCCGCGACGCACGGTCAGATGGGCGACGAGCAGGCCCTTCGGATGCACGAGGGGATCAGTGAGGATCACCGCACGTTCCCCCGTGACGTCGTTGCGGAACACCTGACCGTGCCGGGTGGGCGATGCGGAGCGAGCGACAGACATGCCACGAGCGTGCAGCCTGGCCGCCGCGTCCGGATCCGTCGGCGATACGGAGTTTGGACGGTCCTCACCGGGCGATGGTCTTCCCGGGGCTCAGTCCAGCCACAGCTCGGTACGGCTCGTGGCCCCTGTCTTGGAGAGCAGGTGGGCGACGTGCGTCTCGACCGTACGGGGGGACAGGAACAGTCTCTCGGCGATCTCGGCATTGCTGAGGCCGCGGACGACCAGCGCCAGCACGTCCACCTCTCGACTGGTCACGCCGAGCCGCCGCAGCTCCGGCGACACCGTCGCCCTCCCCCGTCCGGCACGCACGGGAGCGCCCGCGCGCATCAGCAGCACCCGGCAGGCGCTTGCCTGCCACCGCTCGCCGGCACGCTCGTGCTCGGCGAGGTCGGCCCGCAGGGTCGGCAACGGGTCGCCCCACCGGTCCTCGATCTGGGCGCGCAGCACGAGCAGGTGCAGGAGTCTGCGCCACCAGTGTCGATGCGCCACGAGGGCGTCGGCCTCGGCGGTCAACGCGACTGCCCGGTCCGCCTGCCCGTCGCGAGCGGCTGCGACGGCGTCGGCGTGGACGAGACCGGCGCGGACCACGTGCCGCCCCGCTGCTGGTGCCGCCCGCAGCAGGGCCCGGGCATCGTCGTCGCGGTCCGCGACGACGGTGCGCAGGAGCACCCACAGGCCGAACAGGGACCACGGGGCCATGGACTTCCGCCGCATCAGCTCGGACAGCGGTGGGTCGAAGAGTCGGTTGGCCCGCTCGAGATCGTGGGCCCGCAGGGCGGGGATGCCCGCCACGGCCCGGACCGCGAGATCGGCGTCGGGGCGGTCATCCCCGTCCGGCCCCGGCAGGCGCGCCGTCCCTGGCACCCCGCCCCGCTCTCGGTCACCGCGGGCAGAGCGGGCTGCGCGGGCAGCGCCGGGATCACCGGCCAGCGCCTGGCACAGCCTCAGCTCGGCCAGGGCGAAGCGGTGCTGGTCGCCGAGACGGAGCCGCTGTGCTTCCGCCGCGGCCCGTGCCGCGTGCCCGGCGCCCTCGCGGGGGCCGTCGATGGTCAGTGATTCCTCGGCGAGGACGAGATCCATGCTGGGGACCGAGGCCAGCGTCCCGGTGTCGAGTGCCAGGGTCCGGGCGCGCAGCAGGGCGGAGCGGTCCACGCCTGTCTGCAGGTCGAGCAGCCCGACGCCGCGCAGGGCCTCGACCCGCCACGGGATCAGGCCGTGGTCGGTGGCCACCCGTTCGGCACGCGCGAGGGCCTCGCGTGCCAGAGCCTCGTCGGCACCGGCCGCGCGTGCCACGACCAAGAGCGCCTCGCACAGGGCAGAGGCGTCCCCCTCGTGCTCGGCGACGCGCACGGCCTCGGCCGCCTGGGCTGCCGCCTCGGCCGGCCGGTGGCCCCCGAAGGCGGCGTCCGCTGCCAGCACGAGTGAGCGGGCGTCGCCCGGCCGCCCGGCGCGGGCCACGTACTCCTCGGCCGCCCGCCAGTGCCCGGCGAGCACGGCCGCCCGGGCCAATCGGAGGCACAGCGTGGCGTGGTCGTCGCCCGACGCGCGATCGGCTGCCGCGGCACCGACCTCGAGCGCCTCCGCAGCCCGCCCGGTGAGGCAGAGGAGCCTCACCCGTTCCGCCAGGACAGCGGCGGCGGACGCGCCCGCTGCCTCGGCTCGCGCGAGCGCCGCCTCGGCGCTGCCCAGGGCACCTTCCCGGACGTCAACACGGACGACGTCGAGCAACAGCGCAGCGCCTCGTTCGCGGTCACCGGCCGCGAGCAGCAGATCCGCGGCGCGTCTGGCGTCCTCGGTCCGCCCGCGGCGGGTCAGCACCTCGGCGGCGCGCGCCGCCAGGGCGGCCCGCGCCGGCGGGACGACAGTGGTGAGAAGCGCCTCGCGGGTGAGTGCGTGGCGCCACGTCACGCCTCCTCCGACCTCGACCACCAGCAGCTGGACCGCGGACGCGCGTTCGAGCGCTGCCGGGTGGTCCCCCGCTCCGACGACGGCGGCCGCCAGGTCCCAGTCGGGGTCGCCGCCGACGACCGCGGCCGCCAGCAGCACGTCCCGCATCGCGGGGTCGAGCTGTGCCAGCCGCTCGGCGACAAGGGCGGCGAAGCTCGCCGGGATCACGGCGCCGCGCGCCGACACGAGCTCCTCGACCAGGAGGGGAAGGCCGTCCGCACGGTCGGTCACCACCGCGACGTCCGTCGGGGTCAGGTGCGCTCCGGGCAGCGCCATGACCATGTCCTCGACGTCGCTGCGCGCGAGGCGGCCCAGGTGGACGCGGGTGGTTGCGGGCAGGCGGGCCAGCGTCGCGGAGACCCCGTACGCCGGCTCGTCGCGGGCGCCGACGAGCACGACGACGGGCGCCCCTGACGTGGCGGCGGAGAGGGAGCCGGCGACGTAGTCGAGGACGGCGAGGGTGTCCGGGTCGGCCCAGTGGAGGTCGTCGAGAGCCAGCAGCGCGCCGGCGGTACCCGCCAGCCCCCGAAGCAGCCGGACGACCCCCTCGCCCAGAACGAGGGTGGGATCGACGGCAGGAACGGCGGTCGCGGGCGCACCGTCGCCGGCCCAGTCAGGGAGGAGGCGTGCCAGTGCCGCCCGGTAAGGTCGGAGATCGGCCGACTCGTGGACGCGCGTGTCGCGGAGATGGCGGACGAAGGCCTCGGCGAGTGGGCGGTACGGCCCCCCGCCCGCCACTGCCCGGCCTCGCAGGACCACCAGACCCTCGGTGACGGCGAGGTCCGCGGCGGTGTCGAGCAGCGCCGTCTTGCCGATGCCGGCCTCGCCCGTCACGACGAGCACCGAGCCGGTCCCGCCGCCGGCCGCCGCGATGCGCTGCCGGACCAGCTGGATCTCGCCCGACCGGCCGACCAGATCGCGGGCGGGCACGGCTCCCTCTCAGCGCAGGTAGCTCGACAGGCCGCGGCGCAGGAACCGGCCGTCGCCCTTGGTGCCGCGGTACTGCCCGCCGGACACGACGACCTTGCCACGCGCCATGACGGTGTCGACGCCGCCGTCGATCTCCCAGCCCTCCCACGCGGAGTAGTCGATGGTCATGTGGTGGGTCTCGACCGAGATCCGGGTCGTGGCCCTGGGGTCGTACACGACCACGTCGGCGTCCGACCCCGGCGCGATGACGCCCTTCTGCGGGTAGAGGCCGAACATCCGGGCCGGCGTCGTCGAGCACGTCTCGACCCAGCGGGTCAGCGGCAGCTTCCCGGTGACGACACCCTGATACACGAGATCCATCCGGTGCTCGACGCCGCCCATCCCGTTGGGGATGGAGCGGAAGTCCTCGCGCCCCAGCTCCTTCTGGTCCTTGAAGCAGAACGGGCAGTGGTCGGTGGACACGACGCTCAGCTCGTCGGTGCGCAGCCCGCGCCAGAGGTCGGCGTGGTGGGTCTCATGCCTGCTCCGCAGCGGCGGGCTGGCGATCCACTTGGCGCCCTCGAAACCGGGCGCGCCCAGCTGGTCCTCCAGCGTCAGGTACAGGTACTGGGGGCAGGTCTCGGCGAAGACGTTGTGGCCCTCGTGGCGGGCCTCGGCCACCCTCTCCAGCGCCTCGGTCGCCGAGAGGTGGACGAAGTACACCGGCGCGCCGGCCACCAGGGCCAGCTGGATGGCGCGGTTCGTGGCCTCGCCCTCGAACCGGGACGGCCGCGTGAGCCCATGGTTCACCGGCGAGGTGTGCCCCCGGGCGGCGGCCTGCTCGGCGAGCACGTCGATGGCGATGCCGTTCTCCGCGTGCATGCAGATCATCGCGCCGTTGTCAGCGGCCTTCTGCATCGCCCGCAGGACCTGGCCGTCGTCGGAGTAGAAGACGCCGGGGTAGGCCATGAAGAGCTTGAAGCTCGTGATGCCCTCGGCGACCAGGGTGTCCATCTCCTTGAGCGCCGCGTCGTCGATCCCGCCGAGGATCATGTGGAAGGCGTAGTCGATCGCGCACTGGCCCTCGGCCTTGGCGAACCACTGGTCGAGGCAGTCACGGACGTTCTCACCGGTGCGCTGGACCGCGAAGTCGATGATGGTGGTCGTCCCGCCGTGCGCCGCGGCCCGGGTCCCGGTCTCGAAGGTGTCCGAGGCGAAGGTGCCGCCGAACGGCAGCTCCATGTGGGTGTGGACGTCGATGCCGCCGGGGACGACGTACTTGCCGGTGGCGTCCACGAACTCGTCGACCGTGATCCCCAGGGCTGCGGCGGTGCCGGGAGCCAGGACGGCGGCGATGGTCTCGCCGTCGACGAGGACGTCGGCCGGGGCGACCCCGGTGGTGCTGACGACGCTGCCGCCGCTGATGAGAGTCCTGGCCATGTCGACCTCCCGTGACGACCGGTCGGTGACGAGCGCACCGGTGACGAGCGGACCGTGGCGGTCCGAATGGATCGAACTTAGGCGAGCGGCCCCGCGAAGGGAATGGCCCGGTCCCCGGACGGCGGCGCGGGGCCCGGCACGCCGCTGCCCGTCGGCAGGACGGCCGCCCGGGCCGCCTCGATCCGGCTGGTCCGCAGGACCCGCCCCAGCACTGCGGCGAGCCCCACGAAGCCGACCGCCGCAACCGCATAGGGCAGGCGCAGGTCCGCCCGGGCCAGCAGGCCCGCGACGATCGCGCCCACCGGCATCCCGAGCAGGGCCACCACCCGGTAGGACGCCGTCAGCCGGCCGAGCAGGCGGCGCGGAACGACGGTCTGGCGGACCGTCTGGATGATGACGTTGCTGGCGGTCGCCGCGAAGGAGACGGTGACGAGACCCGCGGTCACCCCGACGGCGCTGCCGGTGGTGGCGATGACGGCGAACCCGGCCGCCACTGCGAGGTGGCCGACGAGAATCACCGGTCCGGGACCGGTCCGCGCGGTGATCCGGCCCACCGTCGACCCCGCGGCCAGCGACCCCGCGGCCAGCCCGAGCAGGACGACGCCGAACCACGCCTCCCCGTAGCCGAGACGCTGCGTGACGAGCAGGACCAGGACCGACAGCGCCCCCGTGGCCAGCAGGTTGGCGGTGAACCCGGCCAGGGCCGCGGTCCGCAGCAGGGGGTGACGCCAGAACCAGGACCACCCCTCCGCCACCTCCCGCCAGCCGTGGCGCCCGCCCGCCGGGGTCGGCGGGGCCGCCGCGGCGGGCGCGCCCAGCCGGTGCGCC
>JBHJOS010000010.1:0-27678 GCA_050329415.1 Kineosporiaceae bacterium | reverse complement strand
TTTCGCCCATTGCGCAATATTCCCCACTGCTGCCTCCCGTAGGAGTCTGGGCCGTGTCTCAGTCCCAGTGTGGCCGGTCGCCCTCTCAGGCCGGCTACCCGTCGTCGCCTTGGTGGGCCATTACCCCACCAACAAGCTGATAGGCCGCGAGCCCATCCCTGACCAGAATCCTTTCCACCTCCTCAGATGCCTGTGGAGGTCATATCCGGTATTAGACCCAGTTTCCCGGGCTTATCCCAGTGTCAGGGGCAGGTTGCTCACGTGTTACTCACCCGTTCGCCGCTGATCCGCCTCCGAAGAGGCTTCACCGCTCGACTTGCATGTGTTAAGCACGCCGCCAGCGTTCGTCCTGAGCCAGGATCAAACTCTCCGTAGATGTCTCACGACCGGTGGATAGACCGGTCGACACCTGCGTAGGCCCCTGACGGGGCCGTTGATCCGGCTGACGGTCGGGGCTTGACCCGACCGTCGACCGATGTGTCCGACCACGACGGGGGTCGTGGTCGATCGGCATCGACTATGGCACGCTGTTGAGTTCTCAAGGTTCGGACGCTCACCTGTCAGGCCCTCTCGGGCCCTCCCGGGGCAACCCTCTCACCTTACGCTCCCCCGGGCTCCGTGTCCAGTCGCGAGGACTTGACCGGATTTTCGGGGGGTTTGCGCTCTCGGCGGTGTTGCTACCCGCCTCGGCGCTCGACAGAACTTACGCGGGAGCGGCAGGCCGGTCAAGTCGATCTCCATACCGCCCGGCGCCGCGCAAGCTCACGCGGCGGTGCCCCCGTCCGCGGCGCCGCCCGGGCGAACCGCGGCCGACAGCGCTCGTCGTCCCCGCCGCAGGATGGCCACCTCGCCGTGGAGGAAGTGCTCGGCCTCCAGGGTCTCGTCGGTGTCGGTCACCTTGACGTTGTTGACGTGGACCGCCCCCTCGCCCACGGACCTCCGGGCCGCGGCGCGACTCGGCGCCAGCCCGGTCCCGACCAGCGCCTCGACGACCGGCGTCCCCCACGGGACCGGGTGACGCGGCAGCTCGCGGGCTGCGTCCACCAGGGTCCGGGGGTCCAGAGCCGCCAGGGTGCCCCCGCCGAAGAGGGCCGCGCTGGCATCGCGCACCGCCTCCAAGGCGGCGCGGCCGTGGACCAGCTCTGTCACGTCGGCCGCGAGGCGCCGGTGGGCCGACCGCCGCTGCGGGGCATCGGCGGTCTCGGACTCCAGGGCCGCCAGCTCCTCCTCGGTGGCGAAGGTGAACAGCCGCAGCAGCCGGACGACGTCGCGGTCGTCGGTGGCGAGCCAGAACTGGTAGAAGGCGTACGGGCTGGTCATGTCGGCGTCCAGCCAGACGGTCCCGGCCTCGGTCTTGCCGAACTTCGTCCCATCGGCCTTCGTGAGCAGCGGCGTGGTCAGCGCGTGCACCGATGCCCCCTCGACACGATGCACGAGGTCGACCCCGGCCGTGAGGTTGCCCCACTGGTCGGAACCGCCCGTCTGCAGCCGGCAGCCGTGCCGCCGGTACAGCTCCAGGTAGTCCGTGGCCTGCAGGATCTGGTAGCTGAACTCCGTGTAGCTGATGCCGTGCTGGCTGGCGAGGCGGGCGCTCACCGCCTCCTTCGCCAGCATGCGCCCCACCCGGAAGTGCTTGCCCACGTCCCGCAGCAGCTCGATCGCGCTCACGCGGCCCAGCCAGTCCAGGTTGTCGACGATCACGGCGCCGTTCGTCCCGTCGAACCGGAGGAGCGGCTGCAACTGCGCCCGGATCCGCTCCACCCACTCGCGCACGGTCTCCGGGGAGTGGAGGACCCGCTCGGCCGTGGGCCGGGGATCGCCGATGAGCCCGGTCGCCCCGCCGACCAGCGCGAGGGGACGGTGGCCGGCGTCCTGGAACCGGCGCAGGGTGAGGATCTGCAGGAGGTTGCCGACGTGGAGCGACGGCGCCGTGGGGTCGAAGCCGCAGTAGAGCGTCACGGGCCCGGCGGCGAGTTCCACTGCCAGTGCCTCCGGATCCGTGCTCTGCGCCACCAGCCCACGCCGCCCCAGATCGCCCAGGACGTCGGTCCTGCGGACGTCATTCACCGGCCCCTCCCTCACCCCGGCCCGATGCGCCGTCCCCGGCGCGCCGGGGACGGCGCCGTGGGACAGCAGGACGGTACGCCGACACCTCCGGGGCGTCGGGGTCCCAGAACCGCCACGGCGTGGCCGCCGCCGTCGAGACCCCCACCCGTGGGCCACTGCGGACCTCGCGGGGCGGCCGGCCCGGGCGCAACCGGACCGGGGAGTCCGGATCGCCGAGGAGGTCCACGCCGTCGGCCGCCCCCGTGATCCCGAGAGCGCGGGCGAGCCGCGCCGGGCCACGCGCGAGATCCCGGTCGGCACCGGGTCGCGGTGCCCGTGCCCGTGCCACCTCGACGCCGGACTCGAGCCGCGCCGCTCGCAGCAGGACCCCCCCGCCCGCCCCCGGGGTGGCCGGGTGGCACACGACGTTGGCGCACCAGTGCATGCCGTAGGTGAAGTATACGTAGAGCCGCCCCGGGGGACCGAAGAGCGCGGCGTTGGCCCGCCGCGGGCCGCGGTGGGCGTGCGAGGCGGGGTCCGCTCCCTGGCCGGCGTAGGCCTCCACCTCGACCAGCCGCGCGGTGACCGCCCGCTCCCCCGGCCACCGGACCTCGAGCAGGGCACCCAGCAGGGTCGGGGCCAGCTCGGCGGTCGGGCCGGTGAGGTGCGCCGGCGTCACCGGGACCGCCGGGCCGCCAGCCACTCCCGGGCCTCGGCGACCCGACCGAGGAGCTCCGCCCGCTGCTCGGTCACCCGGACGGGTGCCGTACCGCCGACGGCGTCCCGCGCCGCCACCGCCGAGCGCACGGAGAGCACCTCCCGCACCGCCGGGGTCAGCGCCGGATGGACCGACACCAGCTCGTCGTCAGCCAGGCCGTCCAGGCCGACGCCACGTCGCTCGCACGCGCGGACGAGGCGACCCACGATCTCGTGAGCCTCCCGGAAGGCGACCCCCTGCCGCACGAGCCACTCGGCCACGTCGGTGGCCAGGGAGAAGCCGGCGGGCGCGAGCGCAGCCAGCCGCTCGACGTCGAACTCGAGGGTGGCCACGAGTCCGGTCATCGCTGGCAGGACGAGCCGCACCTGGGTCACCGCGTCGAAGACGGCGGCCTTGTCCTCCTGCAGGTCCCGGTTGTACGCGAGCGGCAGCGCCTTGAGGGTGGCGAGCAGGCCCGTGAGGTCGCCGAGGACCCGGCCGGCCTTGCCGCGGGCCAGCTCGGCGATGTCGGGGTTCTTCTTCTGCGGCATGATCGACGACCCGGTGGACCACGCGTCGGCGAGCCGGACGAAGCCGAACTCCGCGGTCGCCCACAGAACGATCTCCTCGGCCAGCCGGGAGACGTCGACGGCGGTCATTGCCATCACCCAGGCCAGCTCCGCCGCCACGTCCCGCGACGCCGTGCCGTCGACGGAGTTCTCCACCGGCCGCGAGAACCCGAGTTCCGCCGCCATGGCCACCGGGTCCAGACCCAGCGAGGAACCTGCCAGCGCACCCGAGCCGTACGGGCTGGCGTCCGCGCGGGCGTCCCAGTCGCGGATCCGGTCGACGTCGCGCAGCATCGCCCAGCCGTGCGCCTGCAGGTGATGGGCCAGCAGGATCGGCTGGGCGTGCTGGAGGTGGGTGCGCCCCGGCATCACCGCCTCCGGGTGGGCGCCCGCCTGGTCGGCGAGCGCCTGCACGAGGTCGCACACGCCGGCCGCCACCTCGGTGGCGACGTCGCGCAGGTACATCCGCAGCAGCGTGGCGATCTGGTCGTTGCGACTGCGCCCCGCCCGCAGCCGGCCGCCCAGGTCGGGGCCCACGCACTCGACGAGGCCGCGCTCGAGGGCCGAATGCACGTCCTCGTCCGCGGGAGAGGGCCGGAACGACCCGTCGGCGACGGCGGCCCGCAGCCGCCCGAGCCCGGTGGTCAGCTCGGCGAGCTGGGACGCGGTGAGCAGCCCGGCGCGATGCAGCACCCGGGCGTGCGCCGCCGACGCGCGGAGGTCGTGGTCGGCAAGGACCCAGTCGACGTCGGTGGACACGCCGAGGGCGTGCAGCTCCGGGGCCGGCCCGCCCTCGAATCGGCCGCCCCAGAGTGCGGCGGGCGTCGGTGCGTTCACGGTCACTCCTCGCTGTCCGGCGGGCCGACGGCACGCCCGGGGGAGCCTGCCAGGTCGATCAGCCAGCGGGCGACGGCGTCGCCCCCGCGCGGATCCCGGCTGATGACGAGGACGGTGTCGTCTCCCGCGATCGTGCCGATCACCTCCCGCCGCCGCGGGGTGCCGGCCGACTGGTCCAGCGCGGACGCCAGGAACTGCGCGGCACCGGGCGGTGTCCGCGCGACGACCAGGTTGCCCGAGGCCTCGGCCGACAGCAGCAGCTCGGCGCACCGACGCGCCAGCCGCGCGTCGCGGGCCTCGTCATCGACGGCGGCGACCGGGCTCGGGTCGCCGCCCTGGCCGGGGATCGCGTAGACGAGGGTCCCGTCCGCGTGACGGACCTTGACGGCACCGAGGTCGTCCAGATCCCGGGAGAGAGTGGCCTGGGTGACCTCGAAGCCGGCCGCTGCGAGGACCCCCGCCAGGTGGGTCTGGCTGCGCACCACCCCGTCCGTCACCGCGCGCGCGACGGCGGCCTGACGGGCCGCCTTGGTACGGACGGTCGCGGCCCCGCCCCCGCCGCGTCCGGTCACGACCGCTCCAGCAGCCAGACCAGGAGCGCCTTCTGCGCGTGGAGCCGGTTCTCCGCCTCGTCCCACACCGCGGTCCCCGGCGCATCGAGGACGTCCGTGGCGATCTCCTTGCCGCGGTAGGCGGGCAGGCAGTGAAGCACTGTCGCGCCAGGTGCCGCATGCTCGAGCAGGTCCGAGGTCACCGCGTACGGGAGGAACGGCCGCTCACGGACCGCCTGCTCGTCCTCCTGCCCCATGGACACCCAGGTGTCCGTCGCCACGACGTCGGCGCCGTCGACCGCGGCCCGGGCGTCGCTGGTCACGGTGACCGTGCCGCCCGTCTCGGCCGCACGTCGGCTCGCTGCCGAGACCACCTCCACGTCGGGACGGAAGCCGTCGGGGGCGCCGATCCGGACGTGCATCCCCGCGGTCGCCCCGGCCAGCAGACAGGAGTGGGCCATGTTGTTGGCGCCGTCACCGACATAGGTCAGGGTGAGTCCGGTCAGGCGACCGTGGCGCTCGCGCACCGTCTGGAGGTCGGCGAGCAGCTGGCAGGGGTGGAAGGCGTCGGTGAGGGCGTTGACCACGGGGACCCGGCTGACGGCGGCCATCCGCTCGACCCGCTCGTGCGCGCCGGTACGCCACACGATCGCCGCGCACTGCCGCTCCAGCACGCGCGTGGTGTCCTCGATCGGCTCGCCGCGTCCGAGCTGCGACGAGGCGGCATCGACGACCAGCGGGTACCCGCCGAGGTGGGCGACGCCGACGCTGAACGAGACCCGGGTCCGCGTGCTCGGCCGGTCGAAGAGGAGGGCCACGGCCAGCGGCCCCGCCAGCGGGCGCTGCGAGAAGGGCGCGGACTTCACGGCGTCGGCCAGGTCGAGGATCTCGGCCTGGTCGTCGGGGGACAGGTCGTCGTCGCGCAGGAAGTGCCTCATGTCTCCTCCTCGGGGACGTCTCGCCCGGACGGGTGGGCGGGGACCGGCCCGGCAGCGTCGAGGATCGCCGGGAGGTCGGCGACGAAGGCGTCGACCTGGTCATCGGTGACGACGAGGGGGGGCGCCAGGCGCAGTGCGTCCGGTGCCACCGCGTTGACGAGGTACCCCGCCTCCAGCGCCGCGGCGGCCGCCGCGGACGCGATCGCCCCGTCGAGCTCGACGGCCAGCAGCAGGCCCTCGCCGCGGACGCCGCGGACGCGGGCGTGCCCGGTCCCGGTCGCGCCCCGGGCCAGCCGCCCACCCACCTCGCGCGCGCGGGCGAGGAGGCCTTCGGTCTCGATGACGTGGAGCGTGGCGAGCGCGGCGGCAGCGGCGAGCGGGTTGCCGCCGAAGGTGGTGCCGTGCTGGCCAGCGCCGAGCAGGGCCGACACCTCCGCCGAGTACGTCACGGCGGCACCGATCGGCACTCCGCCGCCGAGGCCCTTGGCCAGGGTGACGACGTCCGGCGCCAGGGCGGGGTCAGCGGCGACGGCCGCGCCCAGGTGGTGCGGTGCCTGGTGGGCGAGCCAGTGGCCGGTCCGGCCCATGCCGGACTGCACCTCGTCGAGAACGAGCAGGGTGCCGTGCTCCCGGGTGAGGCGACGCACCTCAGCGAGGTAGCCGGGCGGTGCCGGGTGCACCCCGCCCTCGCTCTGCACCGGCTCGAGGACCACCGCGGCGACCTCGCCGCCGCCACCCCGGCGCAGGGCGTCGGCCACCGCGTCGGCGTCACCGAAGGGCACGTGCTCGACGCCGGGCGGCAGGGGCGCGAAGGGGTTCCGGTACTGCGGCTTGTGGGTGAGGGCGAGAGCCCCCATCGTCCGGCCGTGGAACCCGCCGGCAGCGGCGACGACCCGGGGCCGGCCGGTCCGCCTCGCAATCTTGAACGCGGCCTCGTTGGCCTCGGCGCCCGAGTTGCAGAAGAACACCCGACCCCCGTCGCCGGTGCCCGCGATCGCCAGCAGCCGCTCGGCCAGCGCGACCTGCAGGGGGTGGGCGAAGAGGTTCGACACGTGCCCGAGGGTCGAGACCTGGCTCGCCACGGCCGAGACCAGCAGGGGGTGCGCGTGCCCGAGGAGCGTCGTCGCGAGGCCGGCGAGCAGGTCGAGGTAGCGGCGGCCGTCGACGTCCCACACCCAGGCCCCGTCGCCGCGGACCAGGACCCGCGCGGGCCGGCCGTAGGTGCCGAGCAGGGCGGCCGCGTGGCGGTCCAGCCAGGCGGCGGTGGACCCAGCCAGGGCACCCGCACCCGGGACCGCGGGGACGGTCGGGACGGTCACGGCAGCACCTTCGTCCCGATGCCCGCGTCGGTGAAGACCTCCAGCAGCATCGAGTGCGGACGCCGCCCGTCGACGACGTGGGCGTTGGCGACCCCGCCGCGGACCGCGACGAGGCAGGCGGCCATCTTGGGGATCATCCCGGAGGCCAGCCGCGGCAGCAGGGCCTCGAGGTCGTCCGCGGTGACCTCCGACAGCAGGCTGGCCGGATCCGGCCAGTCGGCGTACAGGCCCTCCACGTCGGTGAGGACGACGAGCTTCTCGGCCCGCAGGGCGACGGCCAGGGCCGCCGCCGCCGTGTCGGCGTTGACGTTGAGGACGCTGCCGGTCGGCTCCCCGGAGTCGTCGACCTCGGGGGCGACGCTGGAGACCACCGGGACCCGGCCGGCCGCCAGGAGGTCGAGGACGGCCGTGGGGTCGGTGGCCACCACCTCGCCGACGAGGCCGACGTCGACGGGGTCGCCGTCGACGACCGCCGGGGTGCGTCGGGCGGTGAAGAGCCCGGCGTCCTCCCCGGACATCCCGACGGCGTACGGGCCGTGGGCGTTGACCAGGCCGACGAGCTCGCGACCCACCTGGCCGGTGAGGACCATGCGGACGACGTCCATCGCCTCGGGCGTCGTCACCCGCAGCCCGCCGCGGAACTCGCTGGCGATGCCGAGCCGGTCGAGCATGGCGCTGATCTGCGGCCCGCCGCCGTGGACCACCACCGGGCGCAACCCGACCAGGCGCAGGAACACGATGTCGGCGGCGAACGCTGCCGTGAGCCGGTCGTCGACCATGGCGTGGCCGCCGTACTTGACGACGACCAGGGCGTTCCGGAACCGCTGCAGCCAGGGCAGCGCCTCGACGAGGACCGCCGCCTTCGCGGCCGCGCGCTCCAGCTCGTCGGGGTGACGGGCGTGAGTGGCGGTCACGTCGAGTACGCCGAGTTCTCGTGGACGTAGGCGTGGGTCAGGTCGGTGGTCCACACGGTGGCGACGGCATCGCCGGCGTGCAGGTCGACGGTCACCGTGACTTCCCGGCCGGAGAGGTCGACCCGGTCCCGCGGCTCGCCTGGCTGACCGGCCCGGCACACCCACACCCCGTTGATCGCGACGTCGACCGCCGGCGGGTCGAAGGCCGCGGGCGACGTGCCGATCGCCGCGAGGACGCGGCCCCAGTTGGGGTCCCGGCCGAACACCGCGGCCTTGAACAGGTTGCTGCGGGCGACCGCGCGGCCCGCGGCGACGGCGTCGTCCGCCGTGACGGCGCCGCGGACCTCGATCGCGATCTCGTGCTCGGCACCCTCGGCGTCGGCGAGCAGCTGGCCGGCGAGGTCGTGGCAGACCTCCCGGACGGCGTCGGTGAACGGTGCGGGGGCGGGGTCGATCCCGGACGCCCCGGACGCCAGGAGGACGACGGTGTCGTTGGTCGACATGCAGCCGTCGGTGTCCAGGCGGTCGAAGGTCACCCGAGTCGCGGCGCGCAGTGCGGTGTCACACAGGGCGCCGGAGGCATCGGCGTCGGTGGTGAGGACGACCAGCATCGTCGCCAGGCCGGGGGCCAGCATCCCGGCGCCCTTGGCCATGCCGCCGACGGTCCAGCCGTCCCGGGAGATGCGGACGGCCTGCTTGGGGCGGGTGTCCGTGGTCATGATCGCCTCGGCGGCGGCCGGACCGCCGTCGGCGGACAGAGCGATGAGGGCGGCGTCCACCCCGCGCGCCAGCACGGGGCCGTCGAGCTGCTCCCCGATGAGGCCGGTGGAGCAGACCACGACGTCGATCGCGCCCGTCGGTGCGCCGCGGGCCGTGAGCCCCGCCGCCACCTGCTCGGCCGTGGCGTGGGTGACCTGGAACCCCGGCGGGCCGGTGTAGCAGTTGGCTCCGCCGGAGTTCAGGACGACGGCCCGGACCCGGCCGTCGGCACTTGCCCGCTCGCTCCACAGAACCGGGTTCGCCTTGCACCGGTTGGACGTGTAGACGGCCGCCGCCGCGGTCGACGGCCCGTCGTTGACGACGAGGGCGACGTCGGGCCGGCCGCTCGCCTTGAGCCCGGCGGTGACGCCGGCGGCCCGGAAGCCGCGGGGGGCGGTGACACTCATCGGCTGCTCCCGGTGGTCACGGCGCGAGGCCGGCGGTCGTGAGGCCGGCGGTCTCCGGCAGGCCCAGAGCGAGGTTGAGGCACTGCACGGCGGCTCCTGCGGTGCCCTTGACGAGGTTGTCCACGGCGGCGACGGCCACCACCCGACCGGTCCGGCCGTCGACGGTCACCTGGAGGTGAACCGTGTTGGCACCGAGCGTGTCGGCGGTGCGCGGCCAGGTGCCCTCGGGCAGCACCCGGACGAACGGCTCCCCGCGGTAGCAGTCGACCCAGGCCGGGCGGACGGCGGCCGCCGCGACCCCCGGCCGCAGCCGACCCGTGCAGGTGGCGAGGATGCCGCGAGTCATCGGCGCCAGCGTCGGCGTGAACGAGGCGGAGACGGGCTCCCCGGCGGCCAGGGTGAGGTTCTGCTCGATCTCCGGGGTGTGGCGGTGCACGCCGCCCACGCCGTACGGAGTCATGGAGCCCATGACCTCGGAGCCGAGCAGATGCCCCCTGACGGCACGCCCGGCCCCGGACGTCCCGGACGCGGCGACCACGACGATGTCGGCCGGCTCGAGCAGCCTGGCGGCGAGGCCGGGGGCGAGAGCGAGGCTCACGGCCGTGGGGTAGCACCCCGGAACCGCCACCCGACGCGGTGCGGTGTCCGGGCCGACGCTGGCGCCGGCGCCGGCGCCGGGGAGCCGATCCCGCAGCCGCCCGCCGCCCGCCAGGGGCAGCTCCGGCAGCCCGTACGGCCACGACCCCGCGTGCCGGCCGCCGTAGAACTCCGCCCAGGCACCCGGGTCGCTCAGCCGGTGGTCGGCGGCCGCGTCGACGACGACCGGCCCGCCGCCGGGCAGGTCGCCCAGGGCGGCTGCCAGGCGTCCGGAGTGCCCGTGCGGCAAGGCGAGGACGACGGCGTCGTGCCCTGCCAGGGCCTCGACCGAGGTCTCCCCCACCGCCCGGTCAGCCAGCGCCGGCAGCTGAGGCTGGTGGGCGCCCAACCGGTCACCGGCGCTCCCCCCCGCCGTGACCGCCCCGACCTCGAGGGCGGGATGACCGAGCAGGAGGCGGAGCACCTCTCCGCCGGCGTAGCCGGTGGCGCCGGCCACCGCCACTGTATGCGGCATGGTGGATGACCATACACGCTCACCACAGGTGGCGCCGGGGCAGACGCGGGTCGGGTGGGGATCGGAATGTCGTCCCGATGGCTGTGCAGAACCTAAAATTTGCGGGTGGCGACTCGGTTCCGATCCGTCGGTGGCCCAGCCGGGATTCCGACGGCGGTCCCCAACATTTGTAGGTTCTGCACAGCGTTCGGGAGACCTGTTCTCCACCCCCGATCCCGCGCCAGTGCCCGCCCGAGCACGAGCCCACCGCACAGCGCGACACCCGAGATCGAGCTCTGGAGGGACCTCGGGCGGTCAGCCGCCGCGAAGGACCGCGCCCGTGCGCTCGGCGGCCACGGCTAACGCCGCCGAGCGGGCCTCGACGAGTTCCGCGGCCGTCAGCGTGCGGTCGGGGGCACGGAACCGGAGCGCGAAGGCCAGCGATCTGCGGCCCCGGCCCACCTGCTCGCCGGTGTAGACGTCGAAGAGGCGCAGCGACTCCAGGAGGTCTCCCGCGCCGGCGCGCAGCGCCGCCTCGACGGCGGCCACCGGCACGGAGTCGTCGACGACCAGGGCCACGTCCTCCTTCGCCAGAGGGAAGGTGGACAGCGGGGCGGCTCGGCGGATCTCGGGCGCGGCAGCGACCAGGCGGTCGAGGTCGAGCTCGACCGCGACCGTCCGGGCCGGCAACCCGAGGCCGGTCAGCACGCGCGGGTCCAGCTCTCCGGCGTGGCCCACGAGCTCCCCGGCCAGCTCGAGGCGGGCGCCGCGGCCGGGGTGCCACGGCGCGTGCTCGTCCTGGACCACGTCGAGCCGGAGCCCGAGGGTGCCCGCGACGGCGTGGGCCGCCGCGACGGCGTCGGTCCAGTCCGCGGCCCTCCCCGCAGAGTCCCACCCGGGCAGGTCGCGGTCACCGGTGAGCACGGCCGCCAGCCGCCGCGGCTGCGGCGGGACGGCGGCGGCCAGGGCGGCGAGCTCGTCGTCGGCGGGGCGGCGGCCCACCGGCGGGACGGGAGCCGGTGAGCCGTGCTCCGTGGGTCGCACCACGAGACCGATCTCGAAGAGGCCGACGTCGACGGCGCCGCGCGAGACGTTGCGCCGCAGCGTGTCGAGCAGCGGCGGCAGCAGGGAGGTCCGCATCTCCGGCTGCTCGTCCGAGAGGGGATTGCGCAGCCGGACCGCGCGGCGTCGGGGGTCGTCGGCCGGAAGCCGGAGCGCGTCGTGCACACCGGGGCTGACGAAGGGGTACGACAGAACCTCCACGAGGCCCTCGTCGGCCAGGGTCCGGGCGACGGACCGGCGCAGGCGCTGCGCCGTCGTGTACCCGCGACCGGGCGGCGGGGCCGGGACCACGGAGGGGATCCGGTCATAGCCGCGCAACCGGGCGACCTCCTCGACGAGGTCGATGCCGGCCCGCAGGTCCGGGCGCCACGTCGGGACCGTCACCACGAGATCGTCGCCTGCGCGGTCGACCGAGCAGCCGATCGCGACCAGGGTCGCCGCCACCTCCTCCGGGGAGTAGGCGACCCCGACCACCCGCGTCGGCAGGTCGACCGGCATCCGGACCGGCGCCGGGCGCACCCGTTCGTCGGTGTCCGTCACCGGGCCGGGCTCGCCCCCCCCGTGCTCGACGAGCAGGCGCACGGCCAGCTCGATCGCCCGGGGGCCGAGGTCGTCGTCGACGCCGCGCTCGAACCGGCGGGCGGCCTCGCTGCCGAGACGGTGCCGACGCGCGGTTCGCGAGACCGAGACCGGGTCCCAGTGGGCCGCTTCGAGCAGCAGGTCCGTGGTCCCCTCGGACACCTCGGTGTCGGCCCCGCCCATGACGCCCGCCAGGGCGACGGCCCGGGTCCCGGACCCGCCGACGGAGTCGGCGACCACGAGGTCCTCCGGGTCCAGCGCCCGGTCCGCCCCGTCCAGGGTGGTCAGCCGCTCCCCGGCGGCCGCCCGGCGCACGACGATCGGCGCGGTGAGGGTCGCGAGATCGAAGGCGTGCAGCGGCTGGCCGACGGCGAGCATCACGTAGTTCGTCACGTCGACGGCCAGCGAGATCGGGCGCATCCCGGCCTGGTCGAGCCGGCGCCGCAGCCAGGCCGGGGACGGGGCCGAGGCGTCCACGCCGCGCACCACGCGGGCGGCGAACCGATCGCACCCGGGGCGCCCACGCAGCGGGCCGCGGTCGGCCAGCACGACGGTGAAGCCGTCGGGGGCAGCGGGTGGGACCTCGACGTCCGCCGGATCGGTGAACCGCGCCCCTGTGGCGTGGGAGTACTCCCGGGCCACCCCGCGGACGCTGAGGGCGTAGCCGCGGTCGGGGGTGACGTTGACCTCGACGGTCTGCTCGTCCAGTCCGAGCAGAGTGATGGCATCGGCTCCGACCTCGGACTCGCCGAGGCCGATCTCGACCAGCCGGAGGATCCCCTCGTGATCGTCGCCGATGCCCAGCTCCTTGACCGAGCAGATCATCCCGTCGGAGACGTGCCCGTAGGTCTTCCGCGCGGAGATCGCGAAGCCGCCGGGCAGCACCGAGCCGGGCAGTGCGACGACGACGAGGTCACCGACGGCGAAGTTGTCAGCACCGCACACGATGCCGCGCGAGGTCCCCCCGGGCGGGTTGTGCGGGCCGACATCGACGTGGCACCACCGGATCGTCCTGCCGTTCTTCTGCGGCTCGGGCGTGACATCGAGGACCCGGCCCACGACGAGCGGGCCCGTGAGCTCCCCGCCGTGGACGGCCTCCTCCTCCAGCCCGATCCGCGCGAGATCGGTGACGACCTGCCGACCGCTGACGCCCGGGGGCAGGGCGACGCTCTCACCCAGCCAGGACAGGGGGACGCGCATCAGGTCTCCACCCCGTAGTGCCGGGAGAAGCGGGCGTCGCCCTCGACCATGTCGCGCATGTCCGCGACGCCGTGCCGGAACATCAGGGTCCGCTCGATCCCCATCCCGAAGGCGAAGCCGGTGTACACGTCCGGGTCGATCCCGCAGGCCCGGAGCACGTTCGGGTGCACCATGCCGCAGCCGCCCCACTCGATCCAGCCGGTGCCCCGGCACGTCCGGCAGCCGGGGTCGTCACCGCGGCAGACGAAGCACCGCACGTCCGGTTCGGCGCTCGGCTCGGTGAAGGGGAAGAACGACGGGCGCAGCCGGGTCACGACGTCCGGGCCGAACATCGCCCGGGCGAGGTGGTCCAGGGTGCCCCTGAGATGCGCCATCGTGAGGCCCTTGTCGACCGCCAGGCCCTCGATCTGGTGGAACACCGGGGTGTGGGTGGCGTCCAGCTCGTCGGTGCGGAACACCCGGCCCGGCACGACCACGTAGGTGGGGGCACCGCGCTGGAGCAGGGTGCGGGCCTGCACCGGCGAGGTGTGGGTGCGCAGCACCAGCCCACTGCCGGGCGGGTCGACGAAGAAGGTGTCCTGCATCTGCCGGGCGGGGTGGTCCGGGTCGAAGTTCAGGGCGTCGAAGTTGAACCATTCGGCCTCGACCTCGGGGCCCTCGGCGACCTCCCAGCCCATGGCGACGAAGACGTCGCACATGCGCTCCGAGATGGTGGCCAGGGGGTGGCGGGCGCCGGAGGGCCGGCGATCGGTCGGCAGGGTGACGTCGACCCGCTCCTCGACGAGCATCCGCTGCTCCGCCTCGGCCCGCAGCACCTCGGCGCGGGCGGTCACGGCCTCGCGGACCCGCGCCACCGCAGCGCCGACCCGGCGCCCCGCCTCGGCCCGCTCCGCGGTCGGCAGGGAGCCGATCTCGCGGCGCGCCAGGGCCAGGGGGCTGCGATCGCCGTCGTGCGCGAGGCGGGCAGCCTTGAGGGCGTCGAGGTCGCCCGCCGCCGCGACGGTCGCCACGGCGTCGTGGACGGCGCGCTCGACCGCCTCCGGGTCGAGGGTCACCACTCGGACCGCATGGTCGGTGGTGTGGGGCCCGGGCACGAGCGAGCAGTCTAGGCGCCCGACGTGCCCGGCGAAGGCCGGACGAAGCTGCGGGCAACCGGCGATCCGAGACGGGCGCGGCACTGGGTTTGAGTCGGACGAGTCCGACCGGAGGGTCCCAGCGTGGTCCGTCCGACCACGGCGCGCCGAAGGGGCAGCGCAGGAAGGGAGAGGACGGCCATGATGTCGCAGGATGCCCGACACGCTCCGCAGGCGGGCCCGGCGCGCGCCTTGCGGGGACTACAGGACAGGACGGGAATGGACCTTCAGCAGGACTCGGCGATCATGACCGGCGAGGACGACTTCGACATCGTCATGCGCGGGTACCGGCGGGACCAGGTGGACGACTTCGTCGCCCTTACCCGCTCGGAGCTCAGCGATCTCGAACAGCGCCTCTCGGTCGCCCGGCGCGAGACCGAACGGGTGCGCAAGGACTTCGCCGCTGCCCGCAGCGAGCTCGAGGCCGCCCGCGACACCACCAAACCCGCCCACACCGCGGTCAGCGAGCGGCTCTCCCAGATCCTGCGCCTCGCCGCGGAGGAGGCCGACCAGGAGCGCGCCACCGCCGAGGCCGCCATCGCGGAGATGAGGAACTCCGCGATGGCCGAGGTCGAGCGCCTGCGGGAGGCGGCCGCCGCCGAGTGCGAGCAGCTCGTCACGAGCGCCCGCGACCAGGCGGAGCGGGACCGGACCGCCGCTCGCGACGAGGCCACCCGACTCATCACAAGCGCTCAGGAGGAGTCCGGCCGGGCTGTCCGTGGCGCGAAGGAGCAGGCCTACCGGCTGGTGTCCGCCGCCGAGCGGCGGGCCGTGGCCGTCACCGATGTCGCGAACCGTCGCCTCGCCACCCTCAGCGAGCAGCACACCCGGACCGTGGAACGGCTGTCCGAGATCCGGGAGACCCTCGTCGGACTCCTCGCCGACGAGGCCGTCGGCGGTTCGCTGGAGGACGACGTCGACCGGCTGGTCGCCCTGGACGGCGAACCGACGGCCGACCCGGCTCCCCTGGCACCGCCCGCGGCACTGCAGGCGGCCGCCCGGTTCGACCAGCGGGTGGGGGCGGGATCAGACAACGCCTCGCGTGACGCCGCGGACTCGCGTGACGTCGCGGACCCGGGACCTGACTGGGACCCGGGTCCGGTCGGGACCTCGCGTGTCGACGAGGCCTTGGGCGGCGCGCCTGCGCGTGCCGACGAGACATCCGCCGCCCCGGTGGCGGACCCCGGCAGCGACGTTACCGCGAGCGACGACCACGCTGCGGCCGCGGAGGCGGACACCGCCGTGGCCTCCCCCGGGGACGGGAGCACCGGGGGATTCCCCGAGGGGGGCGAGGCCGCCCCGGACGTCCCGGACGCGCCCGACGCCTCGGACGCCCCCGACGCGCCCGACGCCTCGGACGCCTCGGACGCCTCGGACGCCCCCGACAGCAGCGACGCGCGCCGAGCGGTCCTCTCCGGCGTGGTGGACCCGGCCGGGGCGGTGCTCGAGCCCGAGTCAGGTCGCAAGCCGTCGCGCGGGACGGTCGCCTCGCGTCGCTGAGAGGCGATTCGGAGGTCGCGGGGGGGCGGCCCGGATGCGGAGACGAACCGGAGTGATGTCCCACACGCTGTGCAGAACCTACAAACGTCTGGGGCCGGGCGTGGACGTCGGTGTCGAGTCGGCCGGGACTGCGCCCGGCCCGGGCTGAGACCGGTCAGGCGTCGTGACCGCCACGGCCCACGACCGATGTAGGGACGCGATCGCCCGGTCCGCACGCGTCCTCATTCCGGGGAACGCAACCTCGCCGTGGCGAACAGCACCAGGGTCGCGGCCATGGCGAGGTTGAGGCTCTCCGCCCGGCCGCGCAGGGGGATCCGGACCACGTCGTCGGCAGCGGCCAGGGTCTCGGCGGCGAGCCCGCGTCCCTCGTTTCCGAGCAGCCACAGGTGCGGGGCCGCCATCGGTCCCGCACCTGTCCGGGCTGCTGCGACGGCCTCGTCGAGGTCGGTGTCGCCGGCCGCGGCGGTGGCCAGCACGCGCACCCCGGCCCCGCGTGCGGCGGTCAGCAGTTCGCCCAGGTCGACGTCGGGCACCACGGGCAGATGGAAGAGGCTCCCGGCGGTCGACCGGACCGTCTTGGGGGCGTGCACGTCTGCGCAGCCCGGCGTCAGGGCCACCACCGAGGCACCGGCGGCGTCGGCGGCCCGGACGACCGTGCCCACGTTTCCCGGGTCCTGCACCTGAACCAGGACCGCACCCGAGGTCCCGGCCCCCAGCTCGACGGCCGCCGCTCCCCGCCGCGGGGGTATGTCGACGACCGCGACGACGCCCTGGGGGGTCGAGGCGTCGGAGATCGCGGCCACGACCGCTGGAGTCGCCGTCCGGATCGAGGACGGGACAGCGAGCCGAGCCAGGGACGGGTGGCGATCCAGGACGCCGTCGGCGACATAGAGGGCGTGCACCCGGTACGGCGCCCCGGCGGCGGTGGCCTCGAGCAGGTCGTGAACCGCACGCGGCCCCTCGACCAGGAACCGTCCGTACCGGCGGCGGCCCTGCCGGGTGGCGAGGGACGCCGCGGCCCGGACGGCCGGCGAGCGGGGATCGGCCACGGGGCCCCCGGTCGGGGGCCCCGGGCGACGGTCCGGGTCAGGCGGCAGCGGTACCGGGTCGGCCGGGGAGAGCATCGACGGCCGTGCGCACGAGGGTCGCGAAGGCGGGCGGGTCGCTCACCGCGAGCTCTGCCAGCATCCGGCGGTCGACTTCGATGCCGGCGACCTTGAGGCCCTGGACGAACCGGTTGTAGGTGAGACCGTTCGCGCGGCAGGCCGCGTTGATCCGCTGGATCCACAGTCGCCGGAAGTCGCCCTTGCGGGCGCGGCGGTCCCGGTAGGCGTAGACCCCGGAGTGGGTGACCTGTTCCTTGGCCTTGCGGTACAACCGCGAGCGCTGGCCGCGGTAGCCGCTGGCCTGCTCGAGGATCTCGCGGCGCTTCTTCTGGGCGTTGACGGCGCGCTTCACACGTGCCATGGGGAGACCTCCTGGTCGATCGGGTCGGGGCTCAGCGCCCGAGCAGCTTGCGCGCCTTGCGGCGGTCGGCGGCCGAGACCTCGACGTCGACGTGGAGGCGGCGGGTGCGCCTCGACGGCTTCCACTCGAACTGGTGGCGCCGGTTGGCGCGCTCACGCATGATCTTTCCGGTCGCGGTGACCCGGAGTCGCTTCTTGGCACCGCTGTGCGTCTTCTGCTTCGGCACGCGTGCCTCCTTCCCTGGTATTCGAGCTCGACGGAGCTCGGACTGTCGTGGCGCTGCCCGCAGGCGGCACCGTCCCTCGGTGCGAGTCGCCGTGGGCCGCTTCTCAGGCCTCGGCCCTGACCGGCGTCGGCCGGTCGGACTCCGACTTCGCCCGATCCTCGTCGGCGGCGCGGGCAGTGTGGTCGGCGGCGGCCGCGTCACGCTGTCGGCGCTGCTCGGCCTTGGCCTCGGACTTCTTCTTGTGGGGGGCGATGACCATGACCATGTTGCGCCCGTCCACCCGGGGAGCGGACTCGATGCTGCCCAGGTCGGTGACGTCGGTGGCCATCCGCTGGAGCAGGCGCAGACCCATCTCGGGACGCGACTGCTCGCGACCCCGGAACATGATCATGACCTTGACCTTGTCGCCGCCCTTGAGGAACCGCACCACGTGACCCTTCTTGGTCTCGTAGTCGTGCGGGTCGATCTTGAGCCGGAGCCGGATCTCCTTGAGGACGGTGTTGGTCTGGTTGCGGCGCGCCTCGCGCTCCTTCATCGCCGACTCGTATTTGAACTTGCCGAAGTCCATGAGCTTGGCGACGGGCGGGCGGGCCTGCGGGGCGACCTCGACGAGGTCGAGCTCGGCCTCCTGGGCCAGTCGCAGGGCATCCTCGATGCGGACGATGCCGACCTGCTCGCCGTTGGGGCCGACCAGGCGGACCTCTGGCACGCGGATACGATCGTTGATGCGGGTCTCGGTGATGTGCACTCCTGGGTTTCGGTGGTGACCGGCCGGACCGTCCCGGCCGTGACCGCACGTCGTAGCGGTCACACCCACTCAGGAACACCAGGAGGCCCCCGCGGCTTCCCGCGGGACCGGACCCGGTCGGCGCCTCGGCGCCGCAGGTGGGAGGAGACCTCCGCTTCGCTCCCCGCCGCGTTGCCGCATCGAGGTGGTCCCGGGCAGGGTACCAGGGTGAGTGAGCCCACCTCCGTCCCCGACACAGCTGCCCGGGACATCGCGGACGTCCCCGCCGTCGAGATCGTGACGACGGCGGCGGTCCACCTCATGTCGGCGGCCGCGGTGAAGTGCGGGCTGGCCGAGGGCGACGACGCCGCGGACCTCATGGACCTCGACGAGGCACGCACGCTCATCACGGCGCTCGCCGGGCTCGTCACCGCGTCGGCCCCGGACCTGGGGTCGGTGCACGCCCGGTCGCTGCGGGACGGGCTGCGGTCGCTGCAGCTCGCGTTCCGGGAGGCGTCGGTGCTGCCCGACCCACCCGGCCAGGGTCCCGGCGAGCAGCTCACCGGGCCGGTGGTCGCCCGGTGACCACTCCCCTGCCGCCACCGGACGCCGCTGCGGCCGAGGGGTTCTGGACGCGGTACCTCGCCGCGGCGGGCGAAGGCCCAGGTGCCCACTGGCACGACCTCGGCGCGTTCGGCGACAGCGTCGAGCTGGCGGAGAAGCTGCTGGCCCTCGTGCTCCACGGCCCCAAGCGGGCGACGGCCGGGTCGGTGGCGGAGTACGAGGCCGAGGGCGTGCCGCTGCCGCTGGTCGGCGACCGGTGGGTCGCCTGCGACGGTCACGGCCGGCCCCGCGCCGTCCTGCGGACGACCGACGTCCGGGTGGGGCCCCTGTCGTCCGTCGACGACGCCTTCGCGTGGGACGAGGGTGAGGGCGACCGGACCCGGGCGGACTGGCTGCGCGGCCACGAGGCGTACTTCCGCCGGGTGCTGCCGGGGCTGGGCGTCGAGTTCTCCGACGATCTCCCGGTGGTGTTCGAGCGGTTCGAGGTCGTCTACTCCGAGGTCTGAGACTCCCCAGTCGTCACCCGGACGCCATCGCGGCCCGAGGCCCGTCGGCCGGCGGCGTCGAGTGCGTCCTCCAGGGTGAAGGCACCGGCGTAGAGGGCCTTGCCGACGATCGCGCCCTCGACCCCGACGCCGGTGAGCGAGCGCAGGGTGCGGATGTCATCCAGGCAGGACACCCCGCCCGAGGCGACCACCGGCGCCGGGGTCCGCGCGCACACCTCGCGCAGCAGGTCGAGGTTCGGGCCGGTCATGGTCCCGTCGCGCCCGACGTCGGTGACCACGTACCGGGCGCAGCCGTCGGCGTCGAGGCGGGCCAGCGTCTCCCACAGGTCGCCGCCCTCGCGGGTCCAGCCCCGGGCGGCCAGCGTGGTCCCGCGGACGTCGAGGCCGACGGCGATCCGATCGCCGTGCCGGGCGATGGCCTCCCGGGTCCAGTCCGGGTCCTCCAGCGCCGCGGTGCCGAGGTTGACGCGCGCGCACCCGGTGGCCAGCGCCCGGTCCAGCGAGGCATCGTCCCGGATCCCGCCCGACAGCTCGACCCGGACCCCGAGGTCGGTCAGGCGGGCCGTCACCTCGCCGATGACCTCGGTGTTCGCCCCGCGCCCGAAGGCCGCGTCGAGGTCGACCAGGTGCAACCACTCGGCTCCCGCGCGCGCCCAGCCGAGCGCGGCGTCCAGCGGATGCCCGTAGGCGGTCTCCGACCCGGCCTCCCCCTGCACCAGCCGCACCGCCGTCCCCGAGGCGACGTCCACCGCCGGCAGCAGCACCAGCCGCAGGGAGTCCAACACGACCCGCAACCATACCCCGGTCGACCCATGGGCCTGCCAAGCACGCTTGGCAGGCTCATGTGACGCGAAATCGGCGATATCCGGGCGTGATCGGGTCATATCCGCCTGCCAACCGTGCTTGGCGGGGGGATGCGTGCTTGGCGGGGGATGCGTGCTTGGCGGGGGGGTGGGTCAGGGGAGGGAGCGGACCCAGGAGTCGAGCAGGTGGAGGCCGGCGTCGCCGGACTTCTCGGGGTGGAACTGGGTGCCGGCGAGGGAGGCGTGCTCGACCGCGGCGACGAAGGGCACGCCGTGCTCGGCCCAGGTCACCACCGGAGCGGGCAGCGGCGACTCCCCCGGGTCCCAGTCGACACGCTGTACGGCGTACGAGTGGACGAAGTAGAACCGCTCCTTCTCCACCCCGGCGAACAGGCGGGACCCGGTCGGCACCGCGACGGTGTTCCAGCCCATGTGCGGCACCCGGGCCCCGGCGTCACCCGGCAGCCGGCAGACCGCGCCGGGCCACTGGGCCAGCCCGGTCCGGTCGCCGGCGCCCTCCTCGTCCGAGGTCTCGAACAGCGCCTGCAGTCCGACGCACACCGCGAGCACCGGCCGCCCCCCGGCCAGGCGTCGCTCGATCACCCGGTCGCCGCCCAGGCTTCGGATGCCCTGGACGACGGCGGCGAAGGCCCCCACCCCCGGCACGTACAGCCCGTCGCACTCCTCGGCGGCCCGGGCGTCGGCGGTGACGGCCACGTCCGCGCCCACCCGGGCCAGCGCCGCGGCCGCCGACCGCACGTTGCCGAACCCGTGGTCCATGACCGCGACGACCGGTCCGGTCACAGAGTGCCCTTCTCGCTCGGCACGCCCGCCACCCGCGGGTCCGGCTCCGCCGCCCCCCGGAACGCCCGCGCCAGGGCCTTGAACTGGGCCTCGACGACGTGGTGGGGGTCGCGCCCGGCCAGCACCCGGACGTGCAGGCCGATCCGGGCGTGGAAGGCCAGGGTCTCCAGCACGTGCCGGGTGAGCGAGCCGATGTAGTGGCCGCCGATGAGCGCGTACTCCTGGCCGGGGGGCTCGCCGGTGTGGACGCAGTACGGCCGGCCGGACAGATCGACGGCGGCCGTGGCCAGGCACTCGTCGAGGGGCACCGTGGCGTCGCCGAACCGCCGGATCCCCGCCTTGTCTCCCAGCGCCTGCCCGAGCGCCTGGCCCACGACGATGGCGACGTCCTCCACGGTGTGGTGGGCGTCGACCTCGACGTCGCCGGTGGCTCGCACGGTGAGGTCGCACAGGCTGTGCCGGGCGAAGCTGCGCAGCATGTGGTCGTAGAACGGCACCCCGGTCGACACCTCGTGCCGGCCCGAGCCGTCGACGTCCACCTCGACCGTGACGTCGCTCTCGCCGGTCACCCGGTGCAGCCGGGCCACCCGGCCGGGGGCGGCGGTCACGCGGTCACCGCTTGCGGCGTCGCATCGATCGTGGCGGGGTCGGTGGTCACCAGGTCCTCCAGGGCGGCGAGGAATGCGTCGGTCTCGGCAGGCGTGCCGGCGGAGGCGCGCAGATGCCCGGGCAGGCCCACGTCGCGCACCAGCACCCCGCGGTCCAGCAGTGCCCGCCAGGCGGCCGTGGCGTCGGCGAACCCCCCGATCAGCACGAAGTTGGCGTCCGACGGCACCGGCCGGAGCCCGCGGCGACCCGCCGCGGCCGTGATCCGGTCCCGCTGGGCGACCGTGGCCGCCACCGTCGCCAGCATGTCGTCGGCGTGGCGCAGCGCCGCCACCGCGGCGGCCTGGGTGAGCGACGACAGGTGGTAAGGCAGCCGGACGAGTCGCAGCGCAGCGGTCACCCGGGCGTCGGCCAGCAGGTACCCGACGCGTGCCCCGGCGAATGCGAACGCCTTGCTCATCGTCCGGGTGACGACGAGCAGGGGGTGATCGGCGAGCAGCGTCGCCGCGCTCGGCGTGCCGGGCCGGGCGAACTCCCCGTAGGCCTCGTCCACGACGACCACCGCCCGGGGCGCCGCCGCCAGGACGGCGCGCACCACACGGAGGTCGAGGGCGGTGCCCGTCGGGTTGTTGGGCGAGCACAGGAACACCATGTCCGGCGCGTACCGACGCACCTGGGCCACCGCGTCGTCCGCGGTGAGGCCGAAGGGGTCGGGTCCGTCCCAGGGTCCACGGCTGCCGCGGGCCCAGGAGGTGGCCGTGACGCCCGCGATCTCGCCGTGCATGGAGTACGACGGGACGAACCCCAGAGCCGTCCGGCCCGGTCCACCGAAGGCGAGGAACAGATGCTGGAGCACCTCGTTCGACCCGTTGCCGGCCCACAGCCGGTCGGCGTCCTGCGCCACCCCGGTGACCCGCGAGGCGTAGGCGGCCAGTGCCCCCCGGAGTTCGGTGAACTCGCGGTCGGGGTACCGGTTCAGGCCCCGGACCTGGGCCGCCACCGCGGCGGCGACCGCGTCGGCGACGTGGACCGGGACCGGGTGCGGGTTCTCGTTGGTGTTGAGCCGGACCGGGACGTCGATCTGCGGCGCCCCGTACGGGACGTTGCCGCGCAGGTCCTCCCGCAGCGGCAGGTCGATCGGCGAGGGCTCCCCGGACACCGGATCAGGGTAGGCGGGGCGGGACTGCGCTCGACATCGACCACCGCACCAGCGTCTGCCGACGCCGATGAGCTCCCCGCTCACCCGACGCGGACGATGACCGCCTCGCCGTGGGCGGGCAGGTCCTCGGCGTGCGAGAGCGTCACCACGTGCCTGGCCGCCCCGGCCAGGGCCGCCCGGTCGTACTCGACGACCTGGACACCGCGGAGGAAGGTGGCGACCTGCAGTCCCGCCGAGTGGCACGCGCAGCCACCGGTCGGCAGCACGTGGTTGGACCCCGCGACGTAGTCGCCGAGGCTCACCGGCGTCCACGGGCCCACGAACACCGCACCCGCGTTGCGCACGCGCAGGGCCCGTTCCCCGGCGTCCGCGGTGTGGATCTCCAGGTGCTCGGCGGCGTAGGCGTCGACCACCGCCATCCCGGCCTCCAGGTCGTCCACCAGCACGACCACCGACTGCGGACCGGACAGCGATTCCGCGATCCGCTCGTGGTGCTTGGCCCGCGGCACCCGGTCGGACACCTCCGCGGCGACCGCGCCGGCCAGGGCCGGGGACGGGGTCACGAGGACCGCCGCCGCCAGCACGTCGTGCTCGGCCTGGCTGATGAGGTCCGCGGCGACGAACGCCGGGTCCGCGGTGTCGTCGGCGAGGACCAGGATCTCGGTGGGACCCGCCTCGGAGTCGATGCCGATCAGGCCGCGCAGCAACCGCTTGGCCGCGGTGACGTAGACGTTGCCGGGCCCGGTGACCAGGTCCACCGGGCCGCAGTCCTCGCCGTCCGGGCCGTCGCCGTAGCCGTGGGCGAACATCGCCACCGCCTGGGCGCCGCCGACGGCGTACACCTCGTCGACCCCCAGGAGCGCGCAGGCCGCGAGGATGGTGGGGTGCGGCAGTCCGCCGTGCTCCCGTTGCGCCGGGCTCGCGACCGCGATCGACGACACCCCCGCGACCTGTGCGGGGACGACGTTCATCACGACACTGCTGGGGTAGACCGCCCGGCCCCCCGGAACGTACAGGCCGACTCGCTCGACCGGCACCCAGCGCTGCATGACCGAGGCCCCCGGCACCACGTCGGTGCGGCCCTCGGCGGGCACCTGGTCGGTGTGGACGGCGCGGACCCGGCGGACCGCCTCCTCGAGGGAGTCCCGCACCCCGGCGTCCAGCCGTTCGAGAGCGGTCGTGATCTCGCGCAGGGGGACGCGCAGGTGGGGCGGACGGACCCCGTCGAAGCGCTCGGTGAGATCGAGCAGGGCCGCCGCGCCCCGGTCCCGGACGTCGTCGCAGACAGGTCGCACGACGGCGAGGACCGCGTCCACGTCGGTCGCCGCCCGCGGCACCACGCCGCGCAGGCGACGGTGGTCGAGCCGCTGTCCTCTCAGGTCCACGGTTCGCAGCACGGGAGGAGTCTAGGAAGGCGCGCTCCTACCCTCAGCACATGGTCCGACGTCGTTCCGGCGGCCGCTGCCCCACCACCCTGGCGACGACCGCGCTGATCCGGGCCGGTGGGCCAGCGGCGGACCCTGCCGATCGTCGTCGACGCCTCGGCGCAGGACTGGCCGAGGTGTCCTGGTGAGCGCGGGTTGCCGGAGCGTGGAGGTCGAGTTGTCGCCCGCCGACCTGGTCACCGTGACCCAGGGGGTGGTGGCCCCGATCGCCCGTCCCCAGGTCACCTACGCTGCACGGCGTGGTCCGGCACGTGCCGCTGTTCCCGCTGGGCAGCGTCCTGTTCCCGGGTCTCGTGCTGCCCCTGCACATCTTCGAGCCCCGTTACCGCGCGCTGGTCCGTGACCTGCTCGCCCAGGATCCCGAGGACCGGGTGTTCGGCGTCGTCGCCATCCGCAGCGGGCACGAGGTGGGCCACGGGGCCGCCCGGGCGCTGTACGACACCGGGTGCCTCGCGCGGGTGCAGACCGTGCAGGAGCTGCCCGACGGCCGCTTCGACATCACCACGGTGGGCACCAGCAGGTTCCGGCTGGAGGAGGTGGACTGGCCGCGGACCGACCGTGACCGGGTGCCGACGGGGCGGCCGTACCTGCGGGCCGCGATCGAGGCCCTCAACGAAAGCGACGGCGAGGCCTCGGGCCTGCTGGCGCGGGCAGTGCGTGCGCAGTTCGCCCGCTACCGCGAGGCCCTGGGGGTGTCCGCGGTGAAGACCCAGGACCTGGATGCGCGGCTGCTGTCCTACGTGGTGTCGTCCGCCATGCTGCTCGACCTCAGCGACCGGCAGGAGCTGCTCGAGACCGAGGACGCCACCGGCCGGCTGCGGCTGGCCCTGCGACTGCTCCGCCGGGAGGCCGTCATGCTGCGCGAGCTGGGGGCCGTCCCGGGGACCGACGCCGCCCGGATGCCGCCCGGGGTCAACTGATCCACCCGCCCGGGCGGCCACGCCGGAATCCGGACGCGAGGAGGTCCCGGGCGGTGTCCGCGGCGACCACCAGGGCGACGACGAACGGCCACACGAGGATCGCGGCCGGCGACGCGAGTCCGAGCTCGGTCACGGTCGGCGAGGCACCGGACGGCGGCGTCGACCGGATGACTGCGTCGAGGGCCAGGCCGACCGCCCACGCGGCCGCGGCGCCCGCCAGCGACCCGGCGAGGGCGGCCATGAGACAGCGCGCCGAGGTGGCGTCCGGCACGGCCGGCCGCCCTCCCACCCAGACGATCGCGACGACCAGGCCCGCCGCCGCCGCGAGCGTCGCGAACCAGGCGTCCTGGGAGCCGGGTGCCTGGAGCGTCGGGAGCGCCCCCGTGACGACGGAGCGGCCACCCGGGGCCAGGACCCACCACAGCACTCCCACGACCGGTCCCGCGGCGAGCGCGGCTGCGGCGCACCAGGCGCCGGTCACAGCACGCAGGACGGCCCCAGGAGCGCCTTGAGGTCACCGAACAGGGCCGGGGACGCGTCGACCCGGAGGTGGTCGTCCAGCCGCATGAGCGTCGCCTTCCCGGGCTGGGTGAGCTTGAGCCGGACCTCGGTGACGCCGGGGTGGGTCCCGAGGACGTCCTTGAGGCGCTCGACCACCGGGGGGGTGCAGCGCTCGACCGGCAGGACGATGACGACCGCGGGCCGGTCAGCCTGCACCGCGATGTCGGGGATCGTGAGGTCCTGGGCGCGCAGGCTCACCGCGTCGTCGGACCGGTTGACCTCGCCGGTGATGACGACGACCGTGTCCTCGGCGAGGACCGGCCCGACCACGGCGTAGACCTGGGGGAAGACGAGGACCTCGACCGCGGCGGTGAGGTCCTCGAGGGTGACGACCGCCCAGGGCTGCCCGGCCCGGGACATCTTGCGCTGGATCGAGGTCACGAGGCCGGCGACGGTCACCCGGGCCCCCCGGCGGCCCCGGCCGTTGCCGTTCGGCTCCGGCGCCGGGGCCTCGCGCGGCTCCTCGCCGGTGACGTCGGCCACCGACCGGTCGGCGAGAGTGCCGAGGACCGCCTCGAGCCCGCGCAACGGGTGGTCGGAGACGTACAGCCCGAGCATCTCGCGCTCGCGCGACAGCAGCTCCCGCTTGTCCCACTCGGGCAGCTCGGGCACCGTGAGGGCCAGGGCGGACGCCGTCTCGTCCGCCCCGCCCAGCCCGGCGAACAGGTCGAACTGCCCGTCCGCCTGCTTGCGCTTGAGGGCGACGGCGGCGTCGACGGCCTCGTCGAAGCAGGCGGTGAGCGACCGCCGGGTGTGGCCCAGGGAGTCGAACGCCCCCGCCGCGACGAGGGACTCGATGGTCCGCTTGTTGCAGACCACGGCGGGCACCTTGTCGAGGAAGTCGGCGAAGTCGGCGTACGGGCCGTGCTCGGTGCGCGCCGCGACGATCGCATCGACGACGGCCCCCCCGACGTTGCGCACCGCCTCCAGCCCGAAGCGGATCGCGTCCCCGACCGGCGTGAAGTCCCGCGCGGAGGTGTTGACGTCCGGCGGCAGCACGTCGATGTGCATGCGCCGGCACTCCGCCAGGTAGACCGCCGACTTGTCCTTGTCGTCGCGGACGCTGGTGAGCAGTGCCGCCATGTACTCGCAGGCGTAGTTCGCCTTGAGGTAAGCGGTCCAGTACGAGACCAGCCCGTACCCGGCGGTGTGCGCCTTGTTGAAGGCGTAGTCGGAGAACGGCAGGAGAATGTCCCACAGCGCCTTGACCGCGGCGTCGGAGTATCCGTTGGCCCGCATCCCGGCGGCGAAGCCGTCGTACTCCTTCTCGAGGACCTCCTTCTTCTTCTTGCCCATCGCGCGGCGAAGCAGGTCCGCCTTGCCGAGGCTGTACCCGGCGACCTTCTGCGCGATGGCCATGACCTGTTCCTGGTACACGATCAGGCCGTAGGTGGTGTCGAGGATCTCGGCGAGCGGCTCGGCCAGCTCGGGGTGGATGGGCTGAGGGACCTGGAGGCCGTTCTTGCGCTTGGCGTAGTTCGTGTGGGAGTCGGCGCCCATCGGCCCGGGGCGGTACAGGGCGATGACCGCGGAGATGTCCTCGAAGTTGTCCGGGCGCATGAGGCGCAGCAGCGAGCGCATCGGCCCGCCGTCGAGCTGGAACACGCCGAGGGTGTCACCGCGGGCCAGCAGCTCGTACGTCGCCGGGTCGTCGAGCCCCAGGGACTCCAGCTGCAGCGGCGCCCTGCCGTTGCGCTCGACGTTGCGCAGGGCGTCGTCGATGACGGTGAGGTTGCGCAGGCCCAGGAAGTCCATCTTGAGCAGCCCGAGCGTCTCGCACGTCGGATAGTCGAACTGCGTGATGGTGGCGCCGTCGGCCTCCCGGCGCATGATCGGGACATGGTCGACGAGGGCGTCGCGACCGATGATGATGCCCGCTGCGTGGACCCCCCACTGCCGCTTGAGGTTCTCCAGCCCGCGAGCGCGGTCGACGACCTCCCGCACCTCGGCCTCGGCGTCGTAGAGCTGGCGGAACTCCGCCGCCTCCGAGTAGCGCTTGTGCTGGGGGTCGAAGATCCCTGACAGCGGGATGTCCTTGCCCATGACGGCCGGCGGCATCGCCTTGGTCAGTCGCTCGCCGAGGGAGAACGGGTGACCGAGGACGCGCGCGGAGTCCTTGATCGCCTGCTTGGCCTTGATCGTGCCGTAGGTGACGATGTAGGCGACGCGATCGTCGCCGTAGCGGCGGACGCAGTACTCGATGACCTCGCCGCGGCGGCGCTCGTCGAAGTCGATGTCGATGTCCGGCATCGACGCGCGCTCGGGGTTGAGGAACCGCTCGAAGATCAG
>JBHJOS010000074.1:0-48811 GCA_050329415.1 Kineosporiaceae bacterium | reverse complement strand
CAGGGCGGCGGCGAAGCCGCCGAGATAGGCGACGGCCGGCACCTCGACGGACCACCCGCGGGACAGGGCGTACCCGGCGGTGACCGCCGCCCCGATGGCCACCCCGGCGGCTCCCCCGGCGGCCGACAGGATGAGTGCCTCGACGACGAACTGGAGGCTGACGTGGCGCCGGGTGGCGCCGAGGGCGCGGCGCAGGCCGATCTCGGAGCGCCGCTCCAGGACCGAGATGACCATGATGTTGGCGATGCCCACGCCGCCGACCAGCAGGGCGACCGCCCCGAGGCCGAGGAAGAGCTCCGTGTAGGCGGTGGCGGCCTCGGCTCGGGCCTCGATGACGTCGGACGGGCGGGACACCTCGACCTGGTCGGGGTCGGCGGGGTCCGCCGTCGCCGGGGCGATGTCCCGGACCGATGTCACGGACTCCGGGTCCGCCCGGACGTAGACCGTCTCCGGGGACTCCTCGAGGCCGAAGGCGGTTGTGGCGATCCCCTCGCCGACGAGGGCGGACCGGTCGATGTCAGCTGCCAGCTCCAACGGCTCGAGGATCCCGATGACGGTGAACCAGCGGTCACCGATCCACACCTGGGCCCCGTCGGCCACGCCGGTGATGCCGAGTCGCTCGGCCGCGACCGAACCCAGCACGACGACGGGGAGGTCGGACCGGACGCCGTCCAGCCACTCCCCCGTCGCCACCTCCCCGGCGAGAGCCGACAGCAGGCCCGGGTCGGCGGCACGGACCGAGAGGCCCTGGGTGTCCCCCTCCGGCACCAGGTCGGTCCGGCGGACGGTGGCGTCCACCGAGGTCGTGGCCGCCACCGACTCCACGGGGGCCACCCGGGCGAGCATGTCGTCGGCACTCGCCGGTAACGCGGCATCCCCCGCTCCCAGTCCCGTGCCGGCCTGGACGGTCAACAGGTTGGTCCCGAGCCGGTCGAGTGAGGACAGCAGGTCCTGCCGCGAGCTCTCGGAGATCCCGAGGACCGCGACCATCGCGGCGATCCCGATGGCGATGCCGAGCGCCGACAGCGCCGCGCGCAGCCGGCGGGCGGCGAGGCCGACGGCGCCGACGCGCAGCAGGTCGCCGGGGTGCAGCCGGCTCCGCGGGGTGGGGGCGGGTGTCATGCGCTCACCGCCCTCCGGGCCTGCCCGGTGTCGGACTCGACGAGGCCGTCCCGGATCGCGACCCGCCGCGGCAGGCTGCGGGCCAGGTCCACGTCGTGGGTGATCACGAGGATCGTGGAGCCGCGCTCGTGGAGGCCGTGGAGCAGCTCGACGATCGCCGTCCCCGACCGGGTGTCGAGGTTGCCGGTCGGTTCGTCCGCCAGGACCAGGGACGGCTGGCCGACGAGAGCCCGGGCGATCGCGACCCGCTGGCGCTCCCCGCCGCTCATCGCCTGCGACTGGTGGTGGACGCGGTGGGCCAGACCGACGTCCTCAAGGGCGGCGAGCGCCCGCCGCCGCCGCTCCCGGCGGTCCAGCCCGGTGTACAGCAGCCCGTCCGCCACGTTGTCCACCGCCGACGTCCCGGACAGCAGGAAGAACTGCTGGAAGACGAACCCGATCTCGTGGGCGCGCAGGCCGGACAGCGCGGCGTCCGGCATGGCCGAGGCGTCCCGCCCCGCGATCCGCACCGTGCCGCCGCTCGGCCGGTCCAGCGTCCCGATGATGTTGAGCAGGGTGGACTTGCCGGACCCCGACGGGCCGACCACCGCCACCAGCTCGCCCCGGTGCACGGTGAGGTCGATCCCGTGCAGGACCCGGGTCGGGGGATCGGTGGGGAACTCCTTGGTCACCCCGCGGAGCTCGAGGACAGGGTCGTCGTGCCCGTCGGCGCTCGCGTCCGACGCCGTGACATCCAGCGCGGTCATCCCGCGACCACCACCTCGGTGCCCTCGGCCAGCTCCGCCGTGGCCCCCGTCACCGCCACGAGCTCGTCCGTGAAGGTCCCGGTCTCCACGGCGACGAGGCGGGTGGTCCCGCCCGGCTCGACCACCTCGACCGCGTACCCGCCCTCGGCGAGGGCGAGCAGGGCGGTGACCGGGACCGCGAGCACGCCCTCCTCCCGGGACCGCTCGAGGACCACCTCAACGGAGCCACTGGTGAAGCTCGCCGCAGCGGCCTGGTCGTCGAAGGTCACGACGACCGGCACCGTGGCGCCGCCCTGGGGGTCGGCGGGGTCCTCCTCGGCCACGGTGCCGATCTCCGCGACGGTGCCGGCCGTCTCGGTGCCGTCCGGCAGCTCGACCGTCACCGCCGTCCCGGCGGCGAGGTCGTCCGCCCGGTCCACGTCGACGTCGAGGTCCACCCGGCGGGCCGAGCCGGTGATCTCGACGATCGCGTCGCCCTCCTGGACGACGGCCCCGACCGGGGCAGGGACGGCCGAGACGCGCACCGGGCCGGTCGTGAACACGACATCGCCCAGGACCACCACGCCGTCCGGGTCGGGCCGGCCCAGGGCTTCCTCCCAGGCCTCGACGGCGTCCGCGGTCGCCCCGTCGAAGTCCCCGTCGACGGTCACGCCACCGCCGTGGCCGGCATCGACGAGCGCCTGCTCGAGCTGGGCGACGTCGAGACCGTCCGGGGTGTCCGTGGACATGTCCCGGTACGCGGGCACGGCGCCCTCGAGCAGGACCGTGGGCTCGGCGGCCACGGCGTGCAGGACCGAGCCGAGGGCGACCTCGGCACCGGACGCGGGAGCCGAGGTGACGACACCGTCGCGAGTGGCGCCGATCTCGCGGACGTCTCCGAAGGACAGTGAGCCGTCGAGCGTCTCGGTGCGGACGAGGTCCGTCCGGGTCACGGTGGCGGTCGCCGTCCCGGCCGCCCGCTCCGACGCGGTGTCCGCGGACCCGGGCGCCGCCGGGTCCGCGGACCCGGGGGACCCGGTCTCGTCGTCGCCGGCCCAGGCCCCGCCGACGCCCTGGGCCAGTACGAGACCGCAGACGGCGAGAGTGAGGACGGCCGCGGTGACCGCCGCCACCACGAGAGTGCGGCGCAGCGAGGCAGGAGCACTCGTGACGCGCCTCATCCCTGGCCGCCGGGCACGGGCACGTCCACGCCGGCGAACGCCTCGGCCTGGCACTCGTCGAGGTCGGCGGCGACCTCCGGGTCTTCGAGGTCGAGGTCGCCGAGCGGGTTGCCGCCACCCGCCGCCGGGCCCTGGCCCGGTTGGATGTCCTCGACGTCGTAGCCGCGGTCGCGCAGGCACTGGGTGAAGGCCAGCAGGGCGTCCTGGAACTCCGGCGACTGCAGCTCCTCCAACGCTCCACCGACGCCCGCCGGCAGCTCGCCGCACACCTCCTGCGCCGCCTCGAACTCCTCCTGGTCCGGCAGCTCACCGCCCGCACCGCCGCCCGGACCACCGCCCCCGCCACCCAGAACGAGGTTGCCGTCGGCGTCGACCTCGGGATCGGGCACGTCGAGGCCCTGGTCGCGCAGGCACTCGGTGTACGCGAGGATCTCCTCCTCGGCGTCTCCCGTGGCCGACGCGGACGTCGCCGCGGTGCCACCACCACCCTCGAGCGAGGCCACGTCCGGGTCGTCGGAGTCGTCGCCGCACGCGGCGAGGGCGACGACGGCGATGAGGGCCGCGAGCGGCCGGAGGGCTCGGGTCGGCGATGACGATCTCATGGGGACCGAGCCTGGTGGCGCGGGGTGTGGCCGCGGTGGGAGAACGGCGGCCGGTTCCTGAGACGAGCATGAGAGCCCGCCCTGAATCGGCGCCACCCCTGGACCGGCCCGGACCCTAGGCTCGGATGCTGTGACGGGAACCGGGCACCCGGAGTCTCGCCCCACGCGGGCGCGCTACGACGCCGTGGTCGTGGGGGCCGGCCACAACGGGCTCACGGCGGCGGCCTACCTGGCCCGGGCGGGCCGGTCGGTGTGCGTGCTGGAACGTTCCGACCACGTCGGCGGCGCGACGGTCAGCGCCGCCGTCTTCCCCGGCCTGGACGTGCGGCTGTCGCGGTACTCCTACCTCGTCAGCCTGCTGCCCCGGTGGATCATCGACGAGCTGGAGCTCGACCTGCGCCTGGTGCGGCGGCGGATCTCGTCGTACACCCCCGACCCGCGGCGGCGCGGCGAGGTCGGGCTGCTGGTCGACAGCGGCGACCCGGCGGGCACCCGGGCCTCGTTCGAGGCCGTGGGCGCTGCCTCCGACGCCGACGCCTGGACGGAGTTCCGGGGCCGGGTGGGGGACCTGGCGCGCCGGATCTGGCCCACCTTCGCCCACCCGCTGGTGTCGCGGGCCGAGATGCGGACGATCGCGGCGGACGACGAACTGTGGCACGCCGTCGTGGACGAACCGGTCGGCGTCGAGGTGGCGCGCCGGTTCCGCGACGACCTGGTGCAGGGGGTCGTGCTGACGGACGCGCTCATCGGGACCTTCGCGGACCCGCTGTCCGATCTGGCGGCGAGCCGGTGCTTCCTCTACCACGTCATCGGCGGCGGGACCGGCGACTGGGACGTGCCCGTCGGCGGAATGGGCGCGGTGTCCGGCGCCCTCGCCGACGCGGCGAGGCGCGCCGGGGCGGAGATCCTGACCGGGGTCGCGGTCACCGGCGTGGTCGAACCCGCGGGGGTCCACGCGGTCACGGCGGACGGCACCGAACTGGAACTGGCCGCCGGGCACGTGGTCTGGGCGGCTGCCCCGCACCACCTCGACCGAGCCCTGGGACGCCCGGTCGCCGACCTTCCCGAGGGCAGCCAGCTCAAGGTCAACATGGTCCTCGACCGGCTCCCGGCGCTGCGGGACGGCACCGACCCGGCCACCGCCTTCGCCGGCACCTTCCACGTCAGCCAGACGGCCTCGCAGCTCGCCGCGGCCTTCGCCGAGGCCGCCGGGGGCCGGATGCCCGCCGTGCCGCCGGCCGAGGTCTACTGCCACACCCTCAGCGACCCCTCGATCCTCGGGCCCGGCCTGCGGGCGTCCGGTGCCCACACCCTCACGGTGTTCGGCCTGCACATGCCGGCGCGCCTCTTCCGCGCCGACCCCGAGGGCGCCCGCCGGACGGCCCGGGAGCGGACCCTGGACTCCCTCGACGCGGTCCTCGGCGAGCCGATCCGGGACTGCCTCGCCACCGACGCCGACGGCCGACCGGCGGTCGAGGTGCGGCACCCGGTCGACCTCGAGGCCGACGTCGCCCTGCCCGGGGGTCACATCTTCCACCGCCCGCTGTCCTGGCCGTGGGCCGAGGAGGCAGCCGCGGTCGGCACCTGGGGCGTCGAGACCGACGTCCCGGGAGTCGTGCTCGCCGGGGCCGGCGCGCTCCGCGGCGGCGGCGTCAGCGGCATCCCGGGTCGCTCAGCCGCCATGGCGATCCTTGCGGCCTCATAGCTCCGGTTGGCCTGAATCAACGGTCGCCACGGATGGTCGACACGCCGTCCGGGACGACCGGTCGACAGGCCGAGCGGCCGTGCCTGCGCCGGTCAGGCGGCGGAGCCGTCCGGGGTGCGCAAACGCTGGGTGTCACGGCCGTCGTCCTCCGGCGGGATTCGGCACCACCGCTCGGCCAGCAGGCCGGCGACGAGCAGAGCCACCGAGGCCAGGACCGCGAGCAGGGTGGCGGCCGCGCGTTCGGGCTGGGCGGGCACCTCGACCCGGGGCAGCACCGTCAGCGCGAATGCTCCCCAGAAACCGGTGAGGACCGCACCCGTCAGCACCGAGGCCTTGGCGAGCGCCACCGTCCGCGCCGCTCGCAGCGGGTCCACCGGCCGGTCGCGGTTGCCCGCGGTCCACTGCCGGATCGGCCACGCGGCGGCGAGGGTGCCGACGGCGAGCAGGGCGACGACGGCGACCACCGGCCACGACGGTGACGGCAGCGACCACCCCAGGTCCAGCCCCACCCGGATGCCGGTCCACGACAGGGCGAATGCGATCGCTGTGACGGCCAGCACGGTGGCCCCCCGGGTGGTGGTCATGGGACCACTCCGTCCGTCGCGGCGCCGGTCCTGAGGTCCGACGCGATCGTCGAGGCCGCGACCGGCGACGACAGCACCGCGGTGGCCTCCCCGCGGTCCAGCCGGACGTCCTGGCGGACCCGGACCCCGGCCACCCGGCCCTGGGCACCCGCCATCCCGGCGACGAGGTCCGCCACCCGCCGGGGACCATCGAGCGACGGCAGGACGGCCTCCGCGTCCATCAGGTGCCACGGGACGAGAACGAAGCCGCGCTCGCCGGCCCGCGGATGGGGGAGTTCCAGGGTCGCGGCCGACGCCACCACGTCGCCCCAGGTCAGGAGGTCAACGTCCAGGGTGCGCGGACCCCAGCGGACATCTCGCCGTCGCTCCTGCGCAGCCTCGGCATCCTGGCAGGCGTGCAGCAGTGCCAGCGGCGACAGCCGGGTGCGGAGCAGGAGCACGGCGTTGAGGTACGCCGACTGCCCGCCGGGCCCACCGAGGGGTTCGCTCTCCACCACCGGCGACACGGCCGCGATCTCGACACCCCGGGTCCTGGCCAGGGCGTGCGCGCCACCCAGCAGCATGTCGGCCCGGTCGCCGAGGTTCGACCCCAGGGCCACGACGGCCGGCACCGGGTCCAGTGGTTCCTGACCCAGCCTGACGTCGGCACGGGTCCGGTGCACGGTGACGGAGACGTCGGCGAAGGGCACCGGGATCGGGGCCCGCGGCTTGTGGACCGTGACATCGACGGCCGCCACCCGCGGATCGGCGAGCACGACGTCGGCGATCTCGGCCGCGACCGTCTCGACGAGATCCCGGGGCGGACCGGCCAGCACCGCATGCGCGGCCTGCGCGACGACCGAGTAGTCCACCGTCTCGGCGAGGTCGTCGCGGGTCCCTGCCCGACGGGTGTCCACGTGGAGGGTGACGTCGCAGCTGAAGGGCTGGCCGTCCCGCCGCTCCGGCGCCAGGACCCCGTGGCGGCCGACCGCCTCGATCCCCCGCACCGTGACCGTGTCCAGCTCGCGGCTCACGTGGCCTCCCTCGCCCACCGGGCACCCACCTCGACCGCGTCCCGGGTGGCCCGGGCGTCGTGGGCGCGCACGGCCCACACTCCGCGCGCCGCGACCAGCGCCGCGACGGCGGCCGACGCGGCGTCCCGGTCCTGAGGCTGTCGGGGCTGTCCGTCGGGACCGGCGAGGAGGGCACCGAGGAAGCGCTTGCGGCTGACGCCCACCATGACCGGTCGCCCGAGAGCGGCCAGCCGGTCCACTCCGGCCAGCACCGCCCAGTTGTGGGCGGCCTCCTTGGCGAAGCCGATGCCTGGGTCGACGGCGATCGCCGCCGGGTCCACGCCGGCCGCCACGACCGCGTCGACCCGCTCCGCGACCTCCCGGACCACGTCGCCCGCCGGGTCGTCGTAGCGGGCGAACGAGGCCATGACGGCCGACGGCGCCCGCCAGTGCATGAGGACGCACGCCACTCGGAGCCCGGCCAGCAGCCCCGCCATCCCCGGGTCCTGGCGCGCCCCGCTGACGTCGTTGACCAGCACGGCGCCGGCCTCGACCGCCGCCCGCGCCACCGCCGCGCGGGTGGTGTCGATGCTGACCGGCACCCCGTCGGCCGTCAGGTCCCGGACCACCGGCAGGACCCGGCGACACTCCTCCGCCGCCGGGACTCGGCCCGCGCCCGGCCTCGTGGACTCGCCCCCGACGTCGACCAGGTCGGCGCCGTCGGCGGCCAGCCGATGGCCGTGGGCCACGGCGGCCCGGTGGTCGAGGAAACGGCCGCCGTCACTGAACGAGTCCGGTGTCACGTTGAGCACCCCGACCACCAGCGGCCGGTCCGCCGCTGGCAGGCCGGGCAGGGTCGGCCCGCCCACCGGCGTCAGAAGCGCCACGAGGTCAGGAATCGAGCTGGTCGGCGACCGGCTCGGGTCCCTCCGGCCCGATGACCACTCCCTCGTCGTCGCGCAGCGGCCCGTGCCGGCCGTTCGGCCCACCGTTGCCGTTGCGGGCTGCGTGCTCGGCCGGGGTGAGGACCGGGGGCTGGTCGGAGACCCCCCGGCGCTCGCTGGACAGCCACACCGGGCGCGCCGGTCGCTTGACGATGTCGGCGAAGATCTCGGCCAGCTCCGCCGCGTTGAGCGTCTCCCGCTCGAGCAGGGCGAGGACGAGGCTGTCGAGGACCCGCCGGTGCTCGACGAGGATCTCCCACGCCTCGTCGTGGGCCGACTCGATGAGGCGGCGGACCTCGGCGTCGACCACGGCGGCCACGGCCTCGGAGTAGTCGCGCTCGTGGCCCACGTCCCGGCCCAGGAACACCTCGCCGGACCCCTGCCCGAGCTTGATGGCGCCGACCCGGTCGCTCATACCGAACTGGGTGACCATCTTGCGCGCGAGGTTCGTGGCCTTGTCGATGTCGTTCGCCGCGCCCGACGTGGGGTCATGGAAGACGAGCTCCTCGGCGACCCGCCCACCGAGGGCGTAGGCGAGCTGGTCCAGCATCTCGTTGCGCGTCGTGGAGTACTTGTCCTCCGTCGGCATCACCATCGTGTAACCGAGGGCACGGCCGCGCGGAAGGATCGTCACCTTCGTCACCGGGTCGGTGTGACGCAGCGCCGCGGCCACGACGGCGTGCCCGCCCTCGTGGTAGGCGGTGATCTTCTTCTCCTTCTCGTTCATCAGCCTCGACCGCCGCTGGGGACCCGCCATGACTCGGTCGATCGCCTCGTCCAGCGTCGGGTCGTCGATGCGGTTCTGGTTGTTGCGCGCGGTGAGCAGCGCCGCCTCGTTGAGGACGTTGGCCAGGTCGGCACCGGTGAATCCGGGCGTGCGGCGAGCCACCGCCTCGAGGTCGACGCCGTCCGCCAGGGGCTTGCCCTTCCCGTGGACCTGGAGGATCTGGTGGCGGCCCTTCATGTCGGGCGCGTCCACCCCGATCTGGCGGTCGAAACGCCCCGGGCGCAGCAGGGCGGGGTCGAGGATGTCCGGCCGGTTGGTGGCCGCGATGAGGATGACGTTGGTCTTGACGTCGAAGCCGTCCATCTCGACGAGCAGCTGGTTGAGTGTCTGCTCCCGCTCGTCGTGACCCCCGCCCAGGCCGGCGCCACGGTGACGGCCGACGGCGTCGATCTCGTCGACGAAGACGATCGCCGGGGCGTTGTTCTTGGCCTGCTCGAACAGGTCCCGCACCCGGGACGCCCCGACGCCGACGAACATCTCGACGAAGTCCGACCCGGAGATCGAGTAGAACGGCACCCCGGCCTCACCCGCCGTCGCCCGTGCCAGCAGCGTCTTGCCGGTGCCGGGCGGCCCGTAGAGCAGGACACCCTTGGGGATCTTCGCGCCGACCGCCTGGAACTTGTGCGGCTCGGCGAGGAACTCCTTGATCTCGCGCAGCTCGTCGACCGCCTCGTCGGCGCCCGCCACGTCCGCGAACGTGACCTGGGGCATGTCCTTGGTGACGAGCTTCGCCTTGGACCGACCGAACTGCATGACCCGGCTGCCACCGCCGTTGACCTGCGTGAGCAGCAGCCAGAACAGGCCGACCAGCAGGAGCACCGGCAGCAGCGTGAACAGCAGGCTGGAGACCCACGAGGTCCGGGGGTTCTGCTCGTCCACGCCCCCGGGCGGCGGGTCCTCGTCGAGCAGCTCGAGGATGTCCTCGCCGCGCTGGAAGACGTAGTACGTGCGGACCTGGGTGGCGCCGTCGACCTCCTCGCCCTCGCGCAGGACGAGGTCGAGGCGCTGCTGACCGTCGCGCACGACCGCCGACTCGACGCGCTCGTCGCGGATGAGCTCCAGCGCCTCGCTGGTGTCGACCTCGGCGAAGCGATCGCCGGTCAGCAGGCGCGCACCGAGGATGACGGCGACGACCGCCAAGGCGATCCAGATGGCCGGACCCCGGAGGAATCGGCGGGCGTTGAATCGGGACATCGTCTGCGGCACCTGGGGGCCCGGCGGCCCCGCCCCTCCTCGAGCGGATGAGTGGACGTGCGAGGACCGGCCGACCGGGCACGTCGTGACGTACCGGAAGCCACCTCGCAGCAACGGTACCGCCCGCGGTGTCCGCGGGGCGCAGCTCGCTCGTCCCCGCGAAACCGGCGTCCGGTCCCGTCCTTGCGTGAACGTCCGGTGACGGTGGTGCGTTCCCCGCGCCGGCGGACCCGGTCCGGGACCTCAGCCCGGCAGCATCCCGTAGGCGTGGGTCGGCTCGATCGTGAGCAGCAGGCGCCGTTCGGCGACCATGGCAGCCCGGTACTCGTCCCAGTTCGGGTGCTCCCCGGCCGCAGCCCGGTAGTAGCGCACGAGGGCCTCGACGGCGTCGTCGTCCGGTGCGGCCGCCACGAGGCCCAGCGTGGCCTCGCCCTCGACGACGACATAGCTCCAGAAGTCCGGCCCGAGGACGTGCAGGGACACCCGCGGGTCGCGGCGGGCGTTGCGGGTCTTGGCCCGGTCCTCGGTCACGGACACCAGGAACCGCCCCTCGCTCACGAGGTGCGTGACGTTGGACGACTGGGGGCGGCCGTTGCCGCGCAGGGTGATCAGGATGCTGCGGCGGTTGTCGGTGGCGAAGGACAAGGCGGTGTCGAGGTCCACCCGACGAGTCTGACCGACGCCGCCCCGACCGGCGCCGGGGCACGACGGCGCCCGGGTCACTACGGTGGGCCGTCATGTCCGACGAGGCGGCGGGTTCCCTCGACCCCGCAGCCGCGCTGCTCGTCGTGCGGAGCGGGTGCGAACTCGCTCGTCGTCCGGTCGCGGGCGCGGAGGTAGTGCGGGCCGGGGAAGACGCGCTCGTCCGCCTCTCGGACGGGGTGCTCGCCCGGGTGTGGCTGTCCGGGCGGGCCGACCTGGCGCGACACGAGGTCGCCGTCGCCCGCTGGCTCGCCGCCGAGGGAGTACCGGCGGTCCGGCCGGCACCGGGGCCCGCCCTGGTCGAGGTCGGCACCCGGGCCGTCACCTTCTGGGCGGCCCTGCCGGCCCACCGGCCCGCCGGCAGCGAGCTCGTGGCCAGGGCGCTGCGCCGTCTGCACTCCCTGCCGATCCCGCGGACGCCGGCGCTGCCACCGGTCGACCCGTTCCGCCGGGTCGAGCCCCGGCTGCGCCGATCGGCTCTCGTGACCCCCGGCCAGCGCAGGGCGCTGCTGGCCCGCCTGGAGCGGCTGCGGGCGGCCTACGGTGAGCTGCCCCCCGGGGCACCTCCCGCCGTCGTCCACGGGGACGCCTGGGCCGGCAACGTCGTCGAGACCGACGGCGGCGACGTCCTGCTGGTCGACCTCGTGCGGGTCGGGGTCGGACCGCCGGAGTGGGACCTCGTGGCCACGGCGCTCGGCCGATCGACCTTCGGCGTCATGGACGACGCCGAGTACCACCGGTTCAGCACCGCGTACGGGCGCGACGTCCTGGCCTGGCCCGGGTTCGGGGTGCTGCGCGACATCCGCGAGATCCGGGTGGTCGCCTACGCCCTGCACGCCGCCGAGGTCGACCCGGCGGCCGCCGACCAGGCAGCAGTACGCGTCCGGGACCTGCTGGCGGGCGGACGCCCCTGGCCCGGATGGCAGCCGTTATAGGCCCACAGTTGTCCCATTGTCACGGATCGTAGGCAAGGCGGAAGGATTGGACCCATTCGACGCCGGAGTGTGGCCGATCCGCCTGCTTTCCGGGCATAGTCGGGACGTCGACCGGGGAAGGACACGAAGTCCTTCGGGGTAGCGACGGCGGCCGGTGGGAGGTGGACGGTGGGACGCCATGCGGCACCGCCCTCGGGGGCGATCGGGCCCCTGCCCCTGCGCCACGGCCGCGTCGGTGGTCGACCGGGTCCGATGACCGCGTGGGGTCGGCTGCTCGCGGCGGCGCTCGTGGTCGCCCTCGCCATCGTCGGCGGGGCCTGGGTGCTCTGGCAGCTGCGCACCGGCGACCCCGGGGCCAGTGCCGAGGCGGCGACGGACGGCGAAGGGTGCGAGGAAGTCCTCGTCATGGTGGCGGCGGGCGCCGAGGCCGCCGTCGCGGACACCCTCGCGGAGGTGCCGACGCCCGACGGCGGCCCCTGCGTGACCGCACGGGTCATCGACCGGGATCCCGCGGACGCCCTGAGCGACATCGCAGGCGGCGGCGCCCCGGACGTCTGGGTGAGCGACTCGTCGGTGTGGGCGGCGCGCGCCGAGGCCGAGGGAATCGAACTGGAGTCCGTGGGGAGCTTCGGGTCGGCCCCGGTGGGCGTGGTCACGGGGCAGGCGGCGGCCGAGTCACTGGGCTGGGTCGCCGAGGCTCCCTCCTGGTCGCAGGTGCTGGCCACCGAACGCGGGGTCGCCGTCGGGCCCCTGTCCCGCGAGGCGGCACCGCTGCTGGCCCTCGCCGCCGGCATGCAGGACGCGGGCGGGGAGATGGACGATCTTGCGGTGTCCCTGGCCCTCGGGCAGCGCCGCGCGAACGCCACCTCGGCCGAGCAGGGGCTCCAGCTGGTGTCGGGGACCGACGCCCAGGCTCCGATAGTCATCCTCGGCCTCTCCGACGCAGCGTTGGCGGGCGTCGGGGACGACAACCCGTCGCTGGTCGTCGTCGAGCCGACCGGCCCGGTCCAGCCGGTGCTGGACTATCCCGTGCTGACGATCCCGTCCGAGGACGACTCCGCCGCGCACGGATCCGCCGTGTCGGCCGTCGCGGACGCGCTGGTGGCGCCTCCCGCCCGGACCGCAGCAGCAGCGGCGGGCCTGCGGCCCCCGGTCGGTGAGGGCGACCCCGTGCTGCGGACGTTCACGGCCGAGGAGCTCGCCGCCTTCGCCGCGGCGTTCGAGGCCCTGGCCACACCCGTGGAGCTGCTGGTCGTCATCGACGTCTCGACGTCGATGCTGGCCCCCGTGCCCGGGGCGGGGTCGCGGGCCGAGGTCGCGACCGCCGCGCTGGCGAACGCTCTCGGTGCCCTGCCGGACGAGAGCCGCGTCGGGGTGTGGTTCTTCGCCAACGACGTCGAGGGCACGCGCGACTACCTGGAGGTCCTGCCGGTCGAGCGGCTGGACGCGGCGTCGTCGGGGGCGCCCAGCCACCGCCGGGCGATCGAGGCCTCCCTCGCCGATCTGCCACGCTCGCTGCTTCCCGGTGGCACGTCGCTCTACCAGGTGACGCTCGACGCCGTGGCCGCCGGCAAGGAACTGCGGACGCCCGGCTACCGGACGACCGTCATGGTCATCACCGACGGCCAGAACGAGGACTCCTCGGGACCGACCGAGGAGGAGGCCGTGGCCGCGCTGCAGGCCGAGGACCTCGCCGAGGACCCGGCGGGGACGGTCGGCTTCATTCCGGTGGCATTCGGCGCCGACGCCGACCTGGAGGCCGTCACCGCTCTGGCCGCCGCGGGGCAGGGCCTGGGCGGGCTCGTCCAGCCGGTCAACGCCACGGACGCCGTCTCCCTGGGAGAGCTGCTGATCTCGGGACTCAGCGCCCGGCTCCCCACCGACGCCGCCGCGGACGGCGGCTGACCACGCGGCCCAGGCGTCCTCAGCGGTAGACGTCCGGGGCGAGGGTCGCGATGTCCCGGAGGTTCCGGTACCGCTCCGAGTAGTCGAGGCCATATCCGACGACGAACTCGTCGGCGATCTCGAATCCGACGTAGTCCACCTGAACGTCGCTGGTGGCCGCCGTCGGTTTCCGGAGCAGCGCCAGGACCTCGACCGAGTCGGGACCCCGGGAGGCGAGGTTGCGCACCAGCCACGACAGCGTGAGGCCGGTGTCCACGATGTCCTCGACGACCAGCACCCGGCGACCCGTGAGGTCGGTGTCGAGGTCCTTGAGGATGCGGACGACCCCACTCGACCTGGTGCCCGAGCCGTAGCTCGAGACCGCCATCCAGTCCATGGTGACGGGGGTGGCCAGGGCACGGGCGAGGTCGGCCATCACCATGACCGCACCCTTGAGGACCCCCACCAGCAACAGGTCCCCGCCGTCGTACCGGGCGTCGATCTGGACGGCGAGCTCGCCGATGCGCTCGCGGATCCGTTCCTCGGAGAACAGCACGCGCTCGAGATCGGTCCCGAGGTGTCGGGGCTCCATCACTGCTCCTTCGGGTCGTCGGGCGCGGCCGGCGCGTGCGTGGCCGGGCCGAGGAGCAGCCTGCCACGGGACCGGCGGGCCGCCAGGCCTCCCGGCAGGGAGATCGGGCCCGCACCCGATCCACTGGGCGCCCGCGCCAGGTCGAGCAGCGCCCGGGTGTGCGCCGCGGTGAGCGGTCCGGCTCCGGCCCGGGTCGCCAGGGACCGAAGGACTCGGGCGAGGACCGCCTCCGGGAGGTCGGTGAGACCGGCGAGACCGGTGTCGGCCGGCGCCCCCGGCGGGAGGCCCCTGACCACCTCGGCCGCGAGCGCGTCGAGGGCGTCGGCGTCCTGCCGCAACAGGGCGGCCGAGCGGGCCAGCCCCGCGACGGCACCGGTCCCGAGGGCCGTCTCCAGCACCGGGAGGGCGTCGGCCCGCACCCGGGCGCGGGCGTGGCGACGGTCGGTGTTGGCCGGGTCCTGCCATGGCAGCCCGGCCGGCAACGGTCCGGCCGCGGCGGCCAGCTCCGGCAGCGCCCGCCGGACCAGGTCCCGGCGCAGCCCCAGCAAGGGCCGGCGGTAGGGGCCACGCCGGGCGGGCATCCCCGACAGCGAGCGGCTCCCCGACCCTCGCGCGAGGGCCAGCAGGACGGTCTCGGCCTGGTCGTCCATTGTGTGCCCGAGGAGCACGACGCCCAGGCCGTGGCGGGTGACCGCCGCGTCGAGCAGGGCGTACCGGAGTCGGCGGGCGTCGGCCTCCGGACCGTCGCCGGGCGGCGGGCCGGCGTCCCGCACGTGAGCCACCTCGACCGGGTCGCACCCGGCGGCCCGGGCCGCGGCGGCGACCGCGGCGGCGACCTCGCCGGACCGGGCATGCCAGCCGTGGTCCACGGTGAGCGCCCCGAGCGGCAGCCCGAGCGGCGCTGCCGCGGCCACCGCGGCGTACAGCAGGGCGAGTGAGTCCGGCCCGCCGCTGACCGCGACCGCCACCGGCGTCCCGCGCGGCAGGTCCACGAGGTCCGCGCGGACGGCGAGCCGGGCCGCGGCGGCCGGCCCCGCGGCGCCGCGCGCCGGTAGCCCGGCGCTCAGGCGTGGACCCGACGCACCCACGCGCCGGGGTCGGAGATCTCGGTCGCCGACGGCAGGGACCCCGGCCCCCGCCACACGGCGTTGAACCCGTCGACTCCGACCTCGTCGACGACTGCCCGGACGAAGGCGGCCCCGGCCCGGTACTGGCGGGCCTTGGCGTCGAGTCCCAGCGCGCGGCGGACGGCACGGTCGACCGGACCGCCCCCGGACCGCCGTCGCCGGGTGAAGCGACGGCGGATCTCGGCGACGCTGGGCACCACGGCTGGCCCCACCTCGTCCATGACGACGTCGGCGTGACCCTCCAGCAGCGACATCACAGCGGTCAGCTCGTCGATGCGGGCGCGCTGCTCGGGTGCCTGCACCAGGTCCAGCAGCCCCAGCTGCCGGTCGTGCTCGGTCGCCGGTGCGAACACCGCTCGCACCAGGGCCGGGAAGTCGGACAGGACCTCCAGCGCCCGGTCGAGGGTCGTGCCGGGCTCGGTGACGAGGTCGCCCACGATGTCGGAGACCGTGGACGTGAACCAGGGCGCCAGCCAGGGCGTCGCGGCGAACTGGACGCGGTGCGTCTCCTCGTGCAGGCACACCCACAACCGGAAGTCCGGGGGGTCGACGCCCAGCTCGCGCTCGGTGCGGGCGATGTTGGGGGCGACGAGCAGCAGCCGTCGGCCGCCGGGATGCAGGACGTCGTACTGGCCCAGCACCTTGGTCGCGACATAGGCGAGGACGGCGCCGGTCTCGGCCGCCGTGACGGCCCGCCCGGCGGCGGCCACGGCGGGACCCGGCGCCCGGGCCGCCGGGGATGCCGCGAGGATCGGGTCGAGCAACGCCCCGAACGAGGCGGCGTTGGCCCGCGCCCACCCCGCCCGGTCGACGACGAGGGTCTCACCAGCCCCGCAGCCCGCCATCCGGGCGGTCGACACCACCGGCTCCACCGCGCGCTCGGCGCAGTCCCGGAGGTCCGCGACGAGGTCGTCCACCTCGTCCCGGGTCATCGCCGGCCCGGCCGGCACGAGTCGGGCGGCGACCTCGGCGACGGAGTCCCAGTCCACCACGCGCTGCGGGGCTGCCATGGGCACCGAGGCTAACCCCCGAGCCCGGCCGCGTCCCTCATGGGGACGTAACCACCCAAACGCACCCTGCCCAGGTCTTCCCGAGGGACGTAACCACCCAAACGCACCCTGCACAGGTCTTCCCGGGGGACGTAACCACCCAAACGCGCCTGGGGGCGGTCAGATGACGGGGTCGAAGACGGAGCCGAGGGTGTGGCCGGTGAACCGGGTGTGGGCGCGCAGCGCCTCCTCGTCGGTCATCGAGCAGATCGCGTCGCACACGATCCGGGCCCGGGTCGCCGGGGTGGCCAGGCCGGCCGCTGCCGCGGCGTCGACGTCCTCCCGGACCCGGGGCGGCAGGATGTTGCGGGAGACCGCGGAGTTCGTGGTGTCGGCGGCGTCCATGTAGACCTCGAAAAGACCCCGGATGACCGCGCGGTGCCCGTGCCGCTGGGTGGCGAGGTTGGGTCGCTCGATGACGTAGAACCAGGTCAGTTCCTTGAGCACGTCCACCTCGAGCCGGATCTCCGGGGAGATGTCCAGCCGCCAGCCGGCATCGGTGTGCACCACGGCCGTGGACTGGACATAGCGGTGGATGAGCACGGAGCAGAACGTCCGCAGCCGGGTGCGGTGCTCGGACGTGCCCTGGAACGGCTCCCAGATGCCGAGCAGGCTGCGGACGGCCTTGAGCGAGCGGGCGATGTCGTCGAGGCGGGCGAGGCGTCCGTGCGAGCGCCAGCGCTCGTGGACCCAGGTGGCGAACTCGGAGCGGGCCCGGGAGCTCACCGCCAGCCGGTCCAGCGGGATCAGCCCGGCCCGGAACAGGTCCTCGATGTCGTGCACGGCGTACGTGATGTCGTCGGCCCAGTCCATGACCAGGGCCTCGAGGCTCAGCGGCTCGCCGGGCGCGGGCAGGGGGCCGTCGTGGCCGAGCTGCTTGGCGAAGCGGAAGTCGTCGAGCTCGGAGGAGTACGCCCCCCACTTGATGACGCCCAGCGGGTGGTCCGGGTGCCGCAGCCACGGGTACTTGAGGATCGCCAGCAGGGTCGCGCGGGTGAGGTTGATCCCCACGAACCGGGCCTGGCTGCGGGAGATCCGGGTGACGATCCGGAAGGACTGGGCGTTGCCCTCGAAGCTGTCGGCCGGGTCGAGGGGCTCCAGCAGCCGCTGCAGCTCCTGCTCGCCGACGTGACCGAACGGCGGGTGGCCGAGGTCGTGGGCCAGCGCCGCGGCCTCGGCGACGTCGGGCGACAGCGGTGGGTCCGCGACGCCCTCGCGGGCGGCGATCACCCGACCCTGGTCGGCGAGCCGTTCGGCGAGCCGGCGGGCGACCTGCGCGACCTTGATCGTATGGGTGAGGCGGTTGTGGTACACGTGACCTTCGAGTGCCGAGATCACCTGGGTGACACCGGCGAGGCGGCGGAAGGCGTCGGTGTAGATCAGACGGTCGCGGTCGCGCTGGAACGATGATCGGGCGTCGGCCCGCTTGTCGGGGTGACGCCGCTCGGCGCGAATGGGGCTCGCGGCCCCCGTCACGGAGCGAAGACCGGCGCCTGCGCGGAGGCGAGGGTCACCCGGAAGCCCGTGTCGAGCTCCCAGCGGTGGTCCCCGAGGCCCTGGGCGAGCGCCGCGGCGGCGTCGTCCCCCGAGACCCCCTGATCGGTCAGCTCGGACACGAGGAAGGAGGCGTCGAGCCCATCGGGCCGCTCCTCGAGGAGCCGCTCGATCCGGTCGATGATGGAGCCCAGCGTCTCCACGTCCCTCCCTCTCTCTCGGGTCGTTGCGCAGTGCAACTTGCGGAGTGCAATGACCCCGACAGAGGATTGTACGTCTTCGACGACGCGCGCGGCTGGGGGCCACGCGCCGCCCGGCGGTCGTCTGACAGAGTGTCCCCACGCGCCCCGGGGGGATGCCGGACCCCGCGGCCCCGCCCTCACGGAGGACCCATGAGCTCGGAGTCCAGCCTCGACCTCTCGACCAGCCCCGTCCCGCAGGCCGCAACCACCAGCGCGCCCGAGGTCGCCGACGACCTGGTCCTCACCCCGCCGGCGCCGGTCAAGTCGGTCCCCACCGAGAAGGCCGCGACCATGCTGCCGTTGGCCGACTCGACGGCCACGGCCCTGGCCGAGCGCGCCCGTGGGTTCGTCACCGGGCTGGCCGCGATGGACCCGCGCTCGCCGGAGTTCGCCAAGAAGGTCGACGACATCTCCAAGCTCGGCAATCCCGAGATCCGGGCGTCGTCCCAGGTGTCCAACCGGATGCTCGACCGCCCGGTGGCCACCCTCAAGGGCGCCCGGGGCGAGGTGGACGACTCCCAGCGCCGGGTCGCCGACACCCTGCTCGACCTCCGGCGCCAGGTCGAGGACCTCGACCCGGGCAAGAACGACGTGAGCGGGGTCAAGCGGCTGCTCGGGCTGATCCCGTTCGGGGACAAGCTGCGCGACTACTTCGCGAAGTACGCCTCCGCCCAGAGCAACCTCGACCGGATCATCCAGGCCCTGCTGTCCGGCCAGGACGAGCTGCGCAAGGACAACGCCGCGATCGAGGGCGAGAAGAAGAATCTCTGGGACATGATGCACCGGCTGCAGGAGTACGCCGTGCTCGCGGCCAGCCTGGACGCCGCGATCGCCGAGCACATCGCCCAGGTCGAGACCACCGACCCGGAGAAGGCCAACCAGCTGAAGTCCGACCTGCTGTTCGCGGTCCGCCAGAAGCACCAGGACCTGCTGACCCAGCTCGCCGTCGCCGCCCAGGGCTACCTGGCGCTCGACCTGGTCCGCAAGAACAACCTGGAGCTCATCAAGGGGGTCGACCGGGCGAGCACGACGACCGTCGCCGCCCTGCGGACCGCGGTCATCGTCGCGCAGGCGCTGGCCAACCAGAAGCTGGTGCTCGACCAGATCACGGCGCTCAACACGACGACGTCGAACCTCATCCTGGCGACCAGCCAGATGCTCAAGCAGCAGACCGGCGCGATTCACGAGCAGGCGGCGTCGTCGACGGTGTCGATTGACGCCCTGCGCGAGGCGTTCGACAACATCTACGAGACGATCGACACGATCGACACCTTCAAGGCGCAGGCCGTCGACAACATGGCCGTGACGGTCGAGGCGCTGCAGACCGAGATCAGCCGGGCCGGGGAGTACCTGGAGCGGCAGCGGGTCGCCGAGAACGCGCCACGAATCTGACGCGGGCCGGCGGGGGGACAATGAGCCGGTGAAGTCACCCGCCGCCCGCGCCGTCGTCGTCGGTCTCGTCTGCGGGCTGGCGGTCGTCGGCCTGCACCTCGGGCTCGTGGCCGCCGGCACGAGCGGACTGGGTTTCCTCTGGCCGCTGGCGGCCGTCGGCGGGTTCACGGCGGGGGCGCTCCTGGGGGGGCGGCGCCGGGCGGACCTCCACGTCGGCCAGGGCGAGGTCGAGGCGGTCCAGCTGCGCCGCGACCTGGAGGCGCTGCGGGCGCGGGTCCGCCGCTATGGCGGGCGGCTGCCGGGTGAGGTGCAGCGGCGCTCGCGGGACCTGCTCGGCACGCTCGACCTGATCCTGCAGCGCGGGGAGCACCTGAGCGGCGACCACGAGGCCCTGCACGTCGTCGGCCGGACCATCCGGGACTACCTCCCGACCAGCCTCGAGACGTACCTCAACCTGCCGCGGGCGTTCGCCATGCAGCGGCGGATCGACGGCCGACGCACCGCCTACGAAGAGCTCGTTGCTCAGCTCACCCTGCTGCAGACCGAGCTGTCCCGGGTCGCGGACGCGGTGTACCAGGGGCAGGCCCGCTCGCTGAGCGACCAGAGCCGGTTCCTCGAGGAGAAGTTCCGCCGCTCCGAGCTCGATCTCGAGTGAAGCGGGTGGTGCCACCGACCTGACCCGGTCGTGGATCAGGCCTCGACGGGCGGGCGACGACGGGTGCTGGCACGCTCACAGGGTCCCCCGGAGGTCGCCCGTGCCCCTGCCCGCGTCGCTGCCCCCGCTACAGGTCACGAGCCCGGATCTCGTCTACTTCGTGGCCGGCGTCGGCCTGCTGCTCGCGGCCGTCCTGCCGCGGCTGCTGCGCGGGCGCGCGGTGTCGGCCGCCATGGCCTTCGCCGGAGTGGGGCTGGTCTTCGGGTTGCTGCCGATCCCGCTGCCCGACGTGAACCCGTTGAACCAGGGCGAGATCGCGGAACGGCTCACCGAGATCACCGTCATCGTCGCAATCATGGGCGTCGGGCTGTCCATCGACCGGCCGCTGTCATGGCGCCGCTGGGGCACCACCTGGCGGCTGCTCGCGATCACCATGCCGCTCACCATCGCGGCGGTCGCGGTGCTCGGGTGGGGGCTGATGGGCCTGGCGCCTGCGGCCGCGGTCCTGCTGGCGGCCGTCCTGGCCCCGACCGACCCGGTGCTGGCCGGTGACGTCCAGCTGGCGGGGCCCGGTGAGGGCAGCGACGACGAGGTCCGGTTCGGGCTCACCAGCGAAGCGGCTCTCAACGACGGGCTGGCGTTCCCGTTCGTCTACCTCGCGGTGTTCCTGGCGGCCGACGTGTCCTTCGCCGAGGGGGCGCTGCGCTGGTTCGGCTGGGAGCTCGTCGGCAAGGTCGTCGTCGGTGTCGCCGTGGGGGCGGGCGTCGGCTGGGTGCTCTCCCGGCTGGCGTTCCGGCTCGGCTCGCGCTGGTCCCCGCGCTACGGGCACGCCAGCGAGGTGGTCATCGTCCTGGCGGCGGTCTTCCTCGCCTACGGTGCCGCCGAGGCGGCCCAGGGGTACGGGTTCCTCGCCGTCGCTGCCGCCGCGTTGATGGGCCGGCAGTACGAGCGCGACCACGAGTACCACCAGGTCCTCCACACCTTCGCCGAGCAGATCGAGCGGCTGCTGACCCTCGGCCTGCTGCTGCTGTTCGGCGTGGCCTGCGCCCAGGGAATGCTGGCAGACCTCACGTGGCAGGGGGCGCTCACCGGGGTCGCCCTCGTGCTGGTCCTGCGGCCGCTGGCGGGGTGGCTGGGGCTGCTCGGCTCCCGCACCCGGTCCGGGCAGCGGGTCGCGCTGGCGTTCTTCGGCGTGCGCGGCATCGGGTCGCTGTACTACCTCGCCTACGCCGCGGGCGAGGAGCGCTTTCCCGAGACCGACGAGCTCTGGGCGACCGTCGGCTTCACGATCCTGCTGTCCATCGTCGTCCACGGGGTCCTGGCGACCCCGGCCATGGAACGCCTCGACCGCGCCTCCCGCGGGTCGGAAGCTTGATCGACTCATGTGACGTCAGGTTCGCTGGGCTGCGAACCCGACGTCACATGAGTTCGATCACCGCTACTCGGGTGAGCGGCCGGCCAGCTCGATGGGCAGGACCGCCTGGAAGCGGGTGTCGCCGGGGCGCGACTCCAGCCGGAGGTCCCCGCGGTGGCGCTCGACGACGATCCGCCGCGAGATGTCCAGGCCCAGCCCGGTGCCCTGGCCCACGGGCTTGGTCGTGAAGAACGGCTCGAAGATGCGTCGGCGCAGGTCCTCGGGCACCCCGGGGCCGGTGTCGATGATCTCCACGACCACATAGCGGTCCTGACGGAACGTGCGGACCGTGAGGGCGCCCGACCCGCCCATCGCGTCGACGGCGTTGTCGACGAGGTTCGTCCACACCTGGTTGAGCTCGGCCGGGTAGGCGGGGACCCGCGGCAGATCCCGGTCGTAGTCCCGTTCGACCCGAACACCGTCGAGCTTCGACGTCAGCATCACCAGCGTGGACTCGATCCCGTCGTGGACGTCGGTCTCCTGGTAGGGGGCGCGGTCGAGCTGCGAGTACTGCTTGGATGCCGCGACCAGCGACGAGATCCGGCTCGTCGCCTCATCGATCTCGTTCATGAGCAGCTCGGTCTCGAGGGAGTAGACGATCCACCGGATCCCGCCGTCCAGGTGGGCCCCGGGGATCGCGGCCGCCACGTCCTCGAGGTACGCGTCCGCCACCCCTGCCTGGACGAGCACGGGGGCGAGGTCCCAGGCACCGCCGACCTCGTGGCCCTCCAGCCAGTCCCCCACGGCGTCCTCGGCGTCCGAGGCCTCCATCGGGGTGAGGCGGGGCGCTGCGGCGATCCCGGCCACAGCCCGCTCCTGCAGCGTCGTCATCGCGCGCAGCGTGTCGGGGGCGACGGCTCCTCCGGCCAGGGTCGCCAGCTTGTGGCGCATGGCCGCCACCCGCTCGCGCAGCCGGGCGGTGGCGCGCACCGCAGCGGCCGCGGGGTTGTTGAGCTCGTGGGTCAGCCCGGCGGAGAGCTGGCCGAGCGCGATGAGCCGCTCCCGCTGGCCGACGACGGCATCGCTGTTGCGCAGGCCGAAGAACAGCCCCTCCAGCAGGTGCACCGCCATCGGGAACCACTCGCGCACCGCCTCGGCGAACTCGGCCGCACCCAGGACGAAGAACCGACTGTCGGCGATCGCCGTCATGGAGTTCGAGTACCGCTGGTCGGTCAACCCCGACACGTAGGCCTGGGTCGCTCCGGCGTAGGCACCGCGGTGGGCGCTGCGGACCAGGTCGACGTCGGTGTCGCGGACTCGGCGGAACAACCGGATCTCGCCGTCGAGCAGTACGACGAACACCTCGGCCGGCTCACCCTCGCGGTACACCGCGGCCCCTGCGGAGACCTCCACCACCCAGCCCCGGTCGGCCAGCCACTGCCGCTGCCCCGCGGACAGGCTCTCGAAGAGAAACAGGTCGGCGAGCTCGTCGGCCGAGAGGCGCGGCGCCCCGTCGGGTGCGGTGACGGTCACGACTGCCCCAGGTAGCGGTGGACCAAAGTGACAGCCAGCGCGCCCTCACCGACGGCCGCCGCCACCCGCTTGACCGAGCCGCCCCGGACGTCACCGGCCGCGAACACACCGGGCAGGCTGGTCTCGAGCAGGTAGGGCTCCCGGTCAAGGTGCCAGCCGCGAGGCCGGGTGCCGTCCGCCGCAGGGCCTGTGACAACGAACCCGTCGGCGTCGCGGCGGACCTCCGGCGGCAGCCAGCCGGTGTCCGGCCGGGCGCCGATGAAGACGAAGACATGTCCGGTGTCCACGGTCTCGGTGGCACCGTAGTCCTTGCGCCGGATGTCCACCTGCTGCAGCCGGCCGTCGCCGCGGCAGGCGACCACCTCGCTGCGGGAGCGGACGTGGATGGAGTCGATGGCGTCGATCTGCTCGATGAGGTACTGCGACATCGAGGCGCCGAGCCCGTCGCCACGAACCACAATGCTCACCCGCTCGGCGTAGCGGGACAGGAACACCGCGGCCTGGCCTGCCGAGTTGGCGCCGCCGACGACGACCACGTGCTCGCCGGAGGCGTCCATGCCGACCGTCGCGGACGAGCCGTAGTACACGCCGCGCCCGGCCAGGTCGTCGGCGCCGACCGCCGGCAGCCGCCGGTACGCCACCCCGGTGGCGAGGATGACCGACTGGGCGGACACGCGGCGGCCGTCGGCCAGGCACAGGGTCCGCCGGGCGCCCTCGACGCTCATGCCGGACACAGTGCAGGCGGTCAGCAGCTCGGCCCCGAACTTCACGGCCTGGCGGCGGGCCCGCTCCGTGAGCTGGGATCCGCTGATCCCGTCCGGGAAACCCAGGTAGTTCTCGATCCGGGAGCTCTCGCCCGCCTGGCCCCCGATCGCACGCCCCTCGAGCAGCACCGTCGACAGGCCCTCGGACGCGGCGTACACGGCGGTCCCGAGACCCGCGGGTCCGCCTCCGACGACCGCGACGTCGTAGAACTCCTCGGACGGCACGATGGTGAGGCCGACCCGGACGGCCAGCTCGGGCAGCGTGGGCGCCACCAGGGCGTCCCCGTCGGAGGTGAGAACGACCGGCAGCTCGGAGCCGTCGGTGCCCGCGGCGGCCAGCCACCGGCGCCCCTCAGGCTCGTCGGAGGAGTACCACCGGTAGGAGACGCCGCTGCGGGCGAGGAAGCTCCGTGCCTCGTGCGAGGCCTGGGACCAGCGGTGCCCCACGAGCCGGGTGTCCGGCTCGGGCGGGCGCTCGTGGGCGGCGCGCCACAGGTCGACGAGGTTGTCGACGACCGGGTAGAGCTTCTCCTCCGGCGGCGACCACGGCTTGAGCAGGTAGTGGTCGACGTCCACCACGTTGATCGCCGCAATCGCGGCGTCCGTGTCGGCGTAGGCGGTGAGCAGGGCGCGCCGCGCCAGCGGCACCACGTCCATGGCCTGCTCGAGGAACTCGACGCCGTCCATGCCGGGCATCCGGTAGTCGGCAAGGATCGCGGCGACCGCGCCGCCGCGGCGGACGATCTCGCGCAGGGCCTCCAGCGCGGACTCCCCGGACTCCGCGCGGACCACGCGGAACTCCCGGCCGTACCGGCTGCGCAGGTCCCGGGCCACCGACCTCGAGACGCCCGGGTCGTCGTCCACCGTGAGCAGAACCGGGCGCGCGGACTGGTCACCGGTAGCCTGCTCGGTCATCGCCGACCGATCGTCGGGGCAGGGGGGACGGGTCGACCGTCACAGTGACAGGCGCTCACATCTGCCTCCGGGTACATGGGCGGGAGCACCCATCCTCGCAAACCGGGCACGGCGGCAACCACGGCCGTTCGCCACCGGCCGAGGCCCACCGCTCCGCCCGTGGACGCCGTGGCCCGGTCATCCCGCGGCGACCGTGCACCCGCACCCGACGAGCGCGGCGACGACCGCATCGACGCCCACCTCCGCCGCCGCTCCCGTCCCCGCGGGGATCGCCGACATCACCGAGAACGCCACGGTCCGGCCGTCCGCCGTGGTCGCGTACCCGGCGAGCGTGCGCGACCCGCTCAGCGACCCCGACTTCGCGCGGACGAGGCCGCCGGCGGCGGCGGCCGTCTCCGACGCGAAGCGGTCGGACAGGGTCCCGGAGAGACCGGCCACCGGGAGCAGCCCGGGCAGCAGTCGCAGGTCCGGGTTGTCGGAGGTGGCGGCCACGGCGAGGATCCCCGTGAGCACCGATGCGGGTACGACCGACCCCCCGGACAGTCCGCTGCCGTCCCGGATCACGGCGCCGGTGGTGTCGACACCCGTCGCGGCCACGGTCTCGACGATGAGGCGGCCCGCCTCCGACAGGGACGGTCCCGCCCCGAGTTCGCGCGCGACCAGACCGGCCAAGGCGTCGGAGACCGTGTTGTCGCTGGTGCTCAGCGCGTAGGCGACGATGTCGGACACCGGGGCCGAGCGCACCTCGGCGAGTGGGGTGGCTCCGGTCACGGGTGTCGTGGTCGCGAGCACGGAGCCCACCGCCACCCCGGCGGCGCGCAGGCCCTCGGCGAAGGCCTCGCCGGCGCTGGCCGCGAGCGCGGGGTCGCGGGGAACTCCGGGACCCCGTTGCCCGGCCTCGATGCCGAGCGAGGCGGGCGGGCTGTAGAAGGGCCGGTCCCCGGCCGTCCGGGCCAGCTCCTGCAGGCCGCCGAGCAGGGAGTCGTCCACCAGGACGTCCACGCCGGCCGTCCCGGCCGGCAGCGCGTCGACGGTCGCGGCGGCCAGGTCGCGCAGCCCGGCCCGACCCGACACCGCGGCCGGGGCCATGGCTCCGGCTCCGGCTCCGGCTCCGGCTCCGGCTCCGGCTCCGGCTCCGGCTCCGGCTCCGGCTCCGGCTCCGGCTGCCAGCATGACGTCCCCGCCGCCGGTGAGGACCACCGTGGCCGTCCCGGACACGGCGCCGGCCACGAACGACGACGAGGTCGGCAGGGTGCGGTCGGCACCGAGGACGGCAAGCGACGCGACGGCCGTCAGCACCTTGGTCGTCGATGCCGGCTCCATGGCACGGGACCCGCCCGAGTCCATCAGCACCTCCCCCGTCGCGACGTCGACCACGGAGGCGGTGACGTCGCCGAGACGCGAGTCCTGGAGCGTGGGACCGACCCGCTGGGAGACCGCGACGGGCGAGAGCACCGGTCCCTCGGTGCCCGGCGTCAGCACGGTGGGGTCGACCGGGGCCGGCAGGACGACCGCCGGCTCCGGCCGGGGCGCCGGGGCGGCCGGGGTCGCACCGGCCGTGAGGATGCCCGGGGCGACGTCGGCGATGTCGGCGACGGCGTAGGACAACGCGGCGACGGCGACCACGGCAGCGGTCGCCGCAGCCACGGTTCGGGACGGTGCCGACCGAGGCCGGCGCGGCCGGGGAAGGATCTCCGGGACGACCGGCTCCCCCGCCAGGCGATCGAGGTCGACGGGGCGGGATGCGGCACGCACCCGGGACGGCCCCGCCGCGGGGACCGGGAACGCCGAAGCGGCCGCGGGTGCGGGCCGGGCGCCGGTGGGTGGGGTGGCCGCCCCGGTGCGGGGGGTGGCGGGGCGGGGAGTCGCGGCGCGGGCAGTCGTGGGGCGGACATCGCCGACCGGCGGGAACGCACTCGTGGGCGCGGCGTCACCGACGCTCGCCGGGAACGGGGCGCCGTCCGGGCGCGGTGCCCTGGCCCGGGAGGTCACCGGCGGGCGGGTCGGCGCGGGTGAGGCGCCGGGGCGCGCGGTCGGCGGGCCGGCGTCGAACAGCCCGCGGGGCCGCTGGTCCGCCGCCTCGGGGGGCTCCCGCGTCTCCCGCGTCTCCCGGGCCTCCCGGGCCTCCCGCGTCTCCCGGGCGGCCCGGGCCTGCGCCTCCCGGGCCTCGCGAGCGCGGGCACCTCGGACCTCCCGGGCCGCCTGCGCTCGCGCCTGCCGAGCGGCCGCCGCCTCGGCCTCGGCCCGGCGACGCCGCTCCGCCTCCTCGGCCTCGCGGGCCGCCAGCTCGTCGGCCTCCCGGCGAGCCCGCTCGGCCGCCTCCTGCTCGGCCCGCAACCGGGCCGCCGCAGCGGCGCGGGCCCGCTCCTCGGCTTCGCGGGCCTGGCGACGGGTTCGCTCCTCGGCTTCGCGGGCCTGGCGACGGGCCTGTTCGGCCGACTGGGCGGCCGCCCGGCGGGCCTGCTCGGCCGCCTCCGCCGCTTGGCGACGGGCTTGCTCCGCGGCCTCGGCTGCCCGGCGTCGGTCCTCCTCCTCAGCCTGGAGGGCCTCGCGCCTCGCCTGCTCCTTCGCCGCCGCGGCAACCCGCTCGGCTTCGACTGCGGCGTTCCGGCGGGCGCGGGCCCGTTCCGCGGCCTCGCGCTTCGCCGCGTCCTTCGCCTCGGCCGCTTCGCGGCGTGCTCGCTGCTTGGCGTCGCGCGCCTCGAGGCGGGCCTGCTCCCGTCGCTCGCGAGCCTCCTGCTCGGCCCGAGCAGCGGCCGCCAGCTCAGCTCGGCGGGCGGCCTCGGCCTCGGCGCGGGCGCGGGCCTCCTCCTCCTTCTCGGCCTGTCGCCGCGCCGCTTCGGCCTCCCGCGCCGCCTTCGCCGCAACGGCGGCCTCGTGCTGGGCGCGCCGCCGGGCCTCGGCCGCCGCTCGCTCAACCGCCGCCTGCTGCTCGCGCCGAGCTCGCTCCGCCTCCTGGCGAGCACGCTCCTCGGCCTCCCGAGCCTTGGCGGCCACCTCCCGGCGAGCCAGCTCGACCTTCTCCTCGGCCTCCCGAGCCTTCGCCGCCTCGGCCTCCCGGCGGGCCTTGTCCACGGCCTCCCGGCGGGCCGTCTCCTCGGCCTCCTGGCGGGCGCGCTCCTCGGCCTCCCGGCGGGCACGCTCCTCCTCACGCCGGGCCTTCTCCTCGGCCTCCCGAGCCTTGGCCACCTCCGCCTGCGCCTTGGCCTCGGCCCGCGCCGCCTCCGCGGCGGCCTTCGCCCGGGACTTCTCGGCTGCGGCCTCGGCCCGGGCCTGGGCCTTCGCTGCGGCCGCAGCCTCCCGAGCGCGAGCCTTGGCCTCGGCGGCCTCGGTCCTCGCCTGTGCCTTCGCCGCGCGCTCGGCCAGCCGGGCGCGCTCGCGGGCCTCCTTCTCGGCCTGCCTGGCGGCCTCCCGTTCGGCTCGCTCCCGCTCGGCCTTGTCCCGGGCCTCCTGCTCGGCCTTGTCCCGGGCCTCCCGCTCAGCTTTCTCCCGGGCCTCCCGTTCCGCCTTCTCCCGGGCCTCCCGTTCCGCTTTCTCCCGTGCCTCCCGTTCGGCCTTCTCCCGTGCCTCCCGTTCGGCCTTCTCCCGGGCCTCCCGCTCGGCCTTGTCCCGGGCCTCCCGCTCGGCCTTCTCCTGGGCCTCCCGCTCGGCCCGCTGCTTCGCCTCCCGAGCCTCCCGGGCCTCCCGCTCGGCCCGCTCCGCCAGCTCCCGCGCCTGCCGCTGTGCGCGCTCCTCGGCTTCCCGGGCCTCCCGCTCGGCCCGCTGCTTCGCCTCGGCTGCCGCACGCTCCTTCTCCAGTCGCTCGCGGACCTCGCGCTCGGCCCGCTCCGCCAGCTCCGCGACCTCGCGGGCGGCGCGCTCGCGCGCCTCGCGCGCCGCCTCCGCCTCGGCCGCCTCGGCCTGCCGGCGCCGCTTCTCCGCCTCGCGGGCCTCGCGCTCGGACTCCTCCCGGTCCTGCCGCTCGGCCTCCGGCCGGCGCTCGCCTCCGCCGTCACCGTCACCGGCTGTCCGTGACGGTGGTGCCGCCAGGGCGACGGACACCGCGGCCGTGCCTCCGGCCGGCCCGGCGGGGGCCTCGGTGGGCGGCATCGCGATCCGACTCGCCCCGGTCCCGGCTGGGGCCGGGTCGTCCTCGACGACGTGCTCAAGCTCGTCGAGGTCGTGCTCGACGGTGGCGATGGCCGCGTCAGCGAGCTGTTCCAGCTCCCGCGACGCCGCCGCCATGAGGGCGTCGAGATCGAAGTCGGTTCCATCCTCGACCCCGGGCACGTCCACCCCCTCGTCGATCGTGGTCTCTGCAACCGGCGCGCCGACGCGCCGACGCGACTGACGACCGGCACCTGATCGCGATCGTCCGCGTGCGGGAGACTATCCCCCGCAGCGCGCGCAAGGGGGATCGGTGGGAGAGGCGGAGCACATGGGTGACCTGATGTTCGACGTGACGGTCGAGATCCCGAAGGGACAGCGGAACAAGTACGAGGTCGACCACGTCACGGGTCGGATCCGGCTGGACCGGATGCTGTTCACGGCCACCCGCTACCCGGCGGATTACGGGTTCATCGAGGGCACCCTGGGTCAGGACGGCGACCCGCTGGACGCGCTCGTCCTGCTCGACGAGCCGACCTTCCCGGGCTGCCTCGTCGCCTGCCGTGCCATCGGGATGTTCCGGATGCGCGACGAGGCCGGTGGCGACGACAAGGTCATCTGCCTGCCCAAGGGTGACGTCCGCTCCGCACACCTGCGGGAACTCACCGACATCTCCGACTTCCACCGGCTGGAGATCCAGCACTTCTTCGAGACCTACAAGGACCTGGAACCCGGCAAGAGCGTCGAGGGCGCGCACTGGACGGGTCGGGAGCAGGCGGAGGAGGAGATCCGCCGGTCGTTCGACAGGGCCCGAGCGGAGGAGGAGATCCGCCGGTCGTTCGACGGAACCCGGGCGGCGGAGTCCTCAGGTGATGGCAGCGGCCACGCATCCCCTCCGCACTGAGACCGCTGTCCCGGCAGGTCGGCAGAGCGGGCAGCCGGACCACCGGCTGCGCGGGGGGCGGGATGGGCGGCGTCATGGCCGGCCGACGAACGGCATGGTGCCCGACCAGCGGACCGGCACCTCCCGGACGAGTGACCGCTTGTTGGGCGCCTCGATCATCATTCCGCCGCCGGCGTAGATCGCGACATGGTGGATGCTGCCCGGGTCCGCCGGGTTCGACCCCCAGAAGATGAGGTCCCCCGGGCGCAGGCGACTCGGGTCGAGCCGGCTCACCCGCTGGTACTGCAGGCGGGAGGAGTGCGGCAGGGACACCCCGCCCCGTTGCCACGCCCGCGTGGTCAGGCCCGAGCAGTCGTAGGCGTCCGGTCCTTCCCCACCCCACCGGTACGCCTTCCCGAGCTGAGTCCGGGCCCACGCCACGGCCTGCTCCCCGGCGGAGGCCGGGCCGGACACCGGGGGCGGGTGCGCCGGGGGAGTCGGCGCCGGGCCGGGGTCGCGCGGTGGCGGGGCCGCGGGGGGCACCGAGGGCGCGGGACCCGCGACCGGGCCCGGCCCTGCGGGTTCCCGGGAGCCGGGCAGCGGAGAGTCCGGACCGGACACACGCCATGCGTCGGCCGCGCCGCCGTCCACGGCCGGGGGGACGGCGCCTGCGCGGGCCGCCGCCAGCGTCTCCTGACGCCGGCCCTCGGCGGCGACAGTGGTGGCGCGCGCCTGGGCGAGCGAGGCCACCAGGGTGGCCCGTTCCGCGAGCAGGCGCTCGACCTCCTGCTCGGCGGCGGTCACGCGAGCCCGGGTGTCGGCCCGTCGGGCGCCCGCCGCGGCCTCGGCCACGTCGGCCCGGTCGGACGCGGCCTCGGCCTCGTCCCGCAGCACGTCGGCGACGACCGACACCGCGGCGAGGTGCTGCACATGCGCGTCCTGCCCCTCGGCGACGTGGCGCAGCAGGGTCATCCGGTCCAGGAGGTCCTCAGGCCCGCCGCCGCTGCGGAGCAGGTCCACTGCCACCAGGTCGGGCCCCTGGCGGTAGGCCCGGGAGGCGAGGGATCCCAGCGCCTGCCGGGCCCCGGCCAGCTCCCGCTCCGCCCGGGCGGACGCCTCCTCGGCGGCCCCGGCGGCCCGCCGCGCCTCGCGGGCCGTCACGCGGGCGGCGTTGAGGTCCTCCACCGCCTGCGAGGCCACCACGTCGGCCGCCATGATGCGGCTCTCCGCGGCAGCGATGCGCCCGTCGAGCTCGGCAACGTCGAGCGTTCCCATCACGGAAGTGCCGGGATCACCGGGGTCGCTGGGAGCCGGCATCGCGGCCGCGGGCGTGGTGGCGGTCATCGCCAGGGCGGTGGCCGCCCCCAGGGCCAGCCACCGGCACCGGGCTCGGGTGGGCGTCGTCATCGCCCGGGACATCGACGGTGGGCGCTCACCGCCTTGAGCTGGTCACACCCGAGCCACCGGGTCGGGTGCGTCCGGTCAGGTGTCGTCCGGACCCGGGCGAGGCGTCGACGGGAGGGCCGAACGGTCTCCCGGGTCCGGTCCCGGCGGCTCGTCGACCGCCTCGAGGGTGGTCGCGAGCATCCGCCGGAGCAGGGCGAGGCGGCGCGCGTCGAGGCGCTCGGTGAGGGCGCGGCGTTCGGTGCCGGTGAGGTTGTCGACGATGTCGGCCGCTCGCCGGACGTCCTGGGCCTCGCGGAGCCACTCCAGAGCCAACGCCCGCTCGGTCTCGTCGCGGGCGCTCTCCCACCGGGAGCGCGCGAGCGCGACCGTGGCGTCGAGGTCCTGGCGCAGCCGCGTCCGACTGCGCGCCGCCGGTGTGACCTGCCCGGCCGTCGCCCGGGCGGCGACGAGGATGTCGAGGACCTGACGACGCCGCTGCGGGTCCCGGGCGGCCCGGGCCACCGCCTCGACGACGACCGGACCGGCGAGCGCGATGGCGGCCCGGACCAGGCGGGAGAGGGCGGGCACCGTCAACCCTCCGCTCGGGTCGACAGCCGGATGCCGCGGTGCAGCACCTGGTGGACCGGGCAGCGGGAGGCGATCTCGGCCTGGCGGGCTCGCGGACTCGCGTCGAGGTCACCCATCGTCAGCTCACTCGGCGCGCCGCTGGCCGGCCACCGGCTCCGGTGGGCCGCTGCCAGCGGCGGTTGCGGGACGGTCGGCCACCGGGCCGGTGGCGGTGTCGCTGTCCGGGGTGTCGGCGTCCGGGGTGTCGGCGTCCGAGGCGGCGCCGTCCGAGGCTGCGCCGTCCAAGGCGGCGGAGGAGGGGGCCGAGGCATCGCCGTCCGTAGTGGCGGCGGCGCCCACGGCCCGCCTCGCGGCGGCTTCCGACAACCGCGCCCGATACGAGGCGGGACTCTCGCGGCGGCGGGCGGTCCACAGGAACCAGGCCCCGAGCACGACGAGCGCGAAGGTCATGTACTGGGCACCGGTGAGCCCGAACAGCTGCTGGTCGAACTCGCGCAGGAAGTCGGAGCCGAACCGGGCCACGGCGTAGAGCGCGCAGAAGATCCCGGCGATCGTGCCGGCGCCCGCCGTGCCGCGCCGGTCGACCCACAACATGATCCCGAGGATGACGAGGACGTAGAGGAACTCGAGCACCGGGGTCGACCAGTACGTCTCGCCGACCGCCAGCGGCCCCTCGACCGTCGGCCCGCCCTGGTAGGTGATGCCGAGCGGGAACGACGTCGGCCCGCCCAGGTGCTCGCCGACGGCGTAGCAGCCGATCCGGCCGATCGCCAGGCCCAGCGCCAGTCCCATGGCGGCCCCGTCGAGCAGGTGCCAGCGCTGCTCGGACGACAGCCGCCGGGTGAGCACCGGCGCGAGCAGCAGCGCGGCGATGAACCCGCCCGAGAACTGCAGCCCGCCGTTCCACACCGCGATGACGTCGATCGGCGACTCGATCTGGTCCCAGGCGGTGATCACCCACAGCAGGCGAGCCCCGACGAGACCCGCGACGACGAGCAGCATGATGATCCGCTCGCTCTGGTCGACGCTGATGCCGAGGCGGCGGTTGCGCCGGACGGTCAGCCAGGCGCCGAGGATGACGCCGACGGCGACGCACAGCCCGAAGGTCTGCAGGGTGATCGGCCCGAGCGGGATCTCGGGGAAGGACGTGTACGGGATACCGGCCGGCACGGGGTCAGGCTACGCGCGGCGGCCGATCGACTCGCCCACGCGATCCGGCGTCCCCTGCGGACGTCCGCAGCTCGTCACGACCACAGCGCCGCCCACGCCGCCAACAGGGACGGCCCGGCGGCGGCGAAGAGTCCGAAGCGGAGCAGGCGACCCGTGAAGGTCGCCAGCAGGAAGGTCCGGTACCCGATGCCGAGGACTCCCGCGGCGAGCCCGGCGACGTCGAAGGCGTGGTTCGGCACCGCAGCGAACACGGTGACCGCACCGAAGGCGCGGCCCCGGCCGTCGGTGACCCGCCGGAGCCGGATGACGAGCCGCGAGGTCCGCCCGCCGCCGGGCAGGGCGCGGGAGCCGCGGCGGCCGACCCACCAGCAGGTCGACTCGCCGAGCGCCGAGCCGGCGGCCGCCACCACGGCGACCAGCCAGGGCAGGTCGTCGGTCGCGGCCATCTGGAGGACGACCGCGTTGTAGGGCAGGCCCACCATGATCCCCGCGTTGGCGACCAGGGCCAGCGCGAACACCCCGAGGTAGGCCCATCCCGACAGGTCGTCGAGGACCCGCTGCGCCGGCTCGGTCGCGAGCGCCGCGTACACGGCGACGTTGACCGCGAGCAGTGCGACCACGGCGGCCGCCACAGCGAGCCGGCGCCGCGGGCGGGCCGGGGCCGCCGCGCTGGTCACGGCCCCCAGGGTAGGCAGTTCCCGGTGACCGATGAGGATGGGGCGCGAGTGCCGTCCCAGGACCGTGACCGACACCGGAGGTGGCAGAGAGATGAACTGGACGCTCGAGGTCGTGGTGGTGCCCGTGGCGGACGTCGACCGCGCGAAGGCCTTCTACGCGGACCGGCTCGGCTTCGCCGTGGACCACGACACGACCCTGGGTCCCGGTCGACGCGTGGTGCAGCTGACCCCGCCGGGCTCGGGGTGCTCGGTCGTCATCGGCGAGGGCGTCGTGGCTCACATGCCGCCCGGCTCGCTGCAGGGCCTGCAGCTGGTCGTGCCGGACGTCGCCCGGGCGCGCGAGCAGCTCCTCGACCGCGGCGTCGCGGTGAGCGAGGTGCAGTCCCTCGACGGCGACGCCGACAAGGTCCGCCAGGGCGGCCGGGCGCTCGACAACGTCGGCTTCGTCTTCTTCTCGGACCCGGACGGCAACGGGTGGGCCGTGCAGCAGATGGCGGGCCGGGGGTAGGGACTCCCGGCGGCCCGCAGCCCCCGGCAACCGGGCGCTGGTGGAGTTCGGCGGGGAGAGGGAGGCTGAGGGGATGGCGGAGGGCGGCGAGACGCGCGACGGGGTGACCCTGACCAATCTCGACCAGCCGCTGTTCCCCGGCGCCGACGTCACCAAACGCGACCTCGTCGATTACCTCGACGCAGTCCATGGGCCGTTGCTGCGGGCGCTGGCGGGACGGCCGCTGTCGGTGATCCGGGTGCACCGCGACCAGGGGCCGTTCATGCAGAAGAACCTCCCGCGGTACGCGCCGACGTGGATCCGGGGGGTCACCGTCCATGCCGAGGCCTCCGACCGGGACGTCCGCTACGCCCTCGTCGACGACCGCCGCACTCTGCTGTGGTTCGGCAATCAGCGGGCGGTCGAATACCACGTCCCGCTGGCGCGCGAGCCGGCCTGGGACCGACCCACCCACCTCGTGCTGGACCTCGACCCTCCGGAGTCGGTGCCCGCGGGCGAGGGCTTCCGCCTCGCCGTCGGCGCCGCCCGGCTGGTCCGCGAGGTGCTCGCCGACGCCGGGATGGTGGCGGCGGTCAAGACCAGCGGCGCCAAGGGGGTCCACGTGTACGCGCCGCTCGACGGTGCCGCCGGGCTGTGGGAGGCCGCGGTGGCGGGGCGGGCCGTCGCCGCCCGCGCCGAGCGACTCGACCCGGCCCTGGCGACCTCGGCGTTCCTCCGCGCGGACCGCGGCGGCCGGGTCTTCGTCGATGCAACCCGGGCCGGCGGCGCCACGGTGGTCAGCGCCTACAGCCCACGCGCCCGGCCCGGCCTGCCGGTGTCGCTGCCGGTGCCCTGGGACGGCCTCGACGACCTCGTCCCCGGCGAGGTCACCATACGTTCCGCCGCCGCGCTGCTCGACGGCCGCGACCCCTGGCACGACCTCATGCCGCCGGCACAGGTGCTGGACCCGGGCCTGGTCGAGGAGGGGCACACCATCCCCGTCGCCCGCGTCCAGGCGATGCACGAGGGCAAGCGGCGGGCGCGCGCCCGGCGGTCGGCCGCAGCCGCCGGGTCGGCGGACGACGTCCGCGACTGACGAGAGCCGCGTGGCGTTGGCCGGAGGGTGATGGTCGGCATCACCGGTGCCGGCCACGTCGGCGGCACCCTCACGACCCTGCTCGGGGCCGCCGACGACCACGTTCTGCTCAGCAGGGCACAAGGCGACGAGACAGCAGCTACGGCGTGGCGTAGACGCTGTGGTCCTTGCGGTCCCTGCTCTGCACCAGATCGCCCCCGTTGAGCTTCGTGTGCCAGAAAGGGCGGCCTGGGACTCGCAGGCGGCGACTGCCATCCCAGCCCGCCGTCTCGATCTTCGCACCGTTCTTGCGGGCAGCGAAGTCCAGCGCAGGCTCGAGGTCGGTGTCGTGGGCTGCGAGGACGACGACGTCGTAGTCACCGCTCTCCGCGGCCTCGACCAGCGACAGCGCCACGAGGACGTCGATGCCCTTTTCCTGGGGAGGCTTGCCGGAGACGTACTTCAGCTTGCGGTAGTGCACCTGGACCCGTGGGTCACGTGTCCACTCAGCCCGCTGCGCCTGGGTGATCTTGTACAACGCCGGTTGTTCCGCGCTTCCCGGGCTGCCGCGGAAGGCCATGACCGCGACGAGCTCAGCTCTGCGCTGCACGGGGATCCATCTGACGTGCCGCGCGGACCAGGACGAGCCGCTGGGCGAAGAGCAGCGGGTGGACCAGCACATCCTCGGCCGGCGTGCCGTAGGGGGCGTAGCAGTCACGTGCCGTGAGGTGGATGTTCTGATAGTCCATGATCACGGCCAGACGTGGAGCGGACACGCGGACCCCCGGGTAAGAAAAAGCCCCGCCTTCCCGGAGGACGACGGGGAGCAAGGCCATTAGTGTACGAGCGCGCAGGATCGTGCGTCCAGCCACCTCGGCGAACCTGTGGCTGACGGTCCAGGCGGCGCTGGCGCAGCGGCGCCGCGCTGAGCCTGTCGGTCTGCGGCTAGCGTGCTGAGCGACTGGTGCTGTGCGGCGGGGGGACGGCTGATGGACCTGGTGGAGCTCGGTGCGGTGCTGGGCAACTTCTTCGAGGACGGCAAGGGCCCCTCCCACGATCAACTGAACCAGGCGTTCGCGCGGGCCGGGCTCAGCAACGGGGACCCAGCGCCGAGCGGGCACACCCCGCAGGGGGCGCCTCCGGGCAAGACCAAGCGCATCCGCCATGTCCTCGTGTACGCCACCGACCACGACCCGGTGGCGGGGCTGAAGCTGGCGCAGCAGGTCGTGGCGCTGCTGCGCGGAGACGGCGCCTTCGCACCTGCCCTGGAGGGCTACGCCGGCCCGGACAAGATCGACCGGTTGCGCGATGCCTTCGCCCGCGTCGGATTCACCCTGGAGTCCAACGGCGCCCTGCGCCCCATGGTGATCGACAACCTCACCGGCACGCAGCTGACCCGGGCGCTGCAGTCCTACGTCGACCGGATCAACCTCAACCCCGACGACGCACCCGCTGCAGATCGGCACCGGCAAGGAACTCGACGAGGCCACCGCCCGGCACGTTCTCGAGGAGCGCACCGGCAGCTACCCGACCGGCGGGCACGCGGGCAGCTTCCCGGTCACGCGGGCCGGCGCCTTCACGACCTTGGGCTTCGCCGTCCCGGGGCCGGTGCAGCTCGAGCAGGACCCGCATCGGCAGGTGCAGCAGTGCCTCTTCCTGCTCGGCGTCGCCGGGAACCGGCTGCGCAACGAAGCAGGCACCGGCCACGGCCGCCCTGACCAGCCCCTCAAGACCCAGCCGTTGACGCCGGGGGAGGCCCGCTTGGTCGCCCGGGCGACCGCCCTGATCGCCGGCGCGCTCCTCGACGAGCTGTAGCCACGTGTCGTAGCGCTACGGCGGACCCGGCGGCGTCAGTCCCGGCGGGTGAAGTGCAGTCGCCTCCACGGCCGCAGCTCGCCGTCCGGGCCGAGCTGGACCCACAGCGCTTGCATCATCGGCGCGTCTCGTCCGAGAGGTTCTCACTGGTGCTGGGATGGCGGCTGCCGTTCGAGACCAGTGGCGCCAAGCGGGTCCACATGTACGCGCCGCTCGACGGTGCGCCTGGGCAAGCGGCCGGCCCGGGCCCGCCGGTCGGCCGCAGCCGAGGGGGACGGGCCGCCGGGGAACGGCCCCGCAGGCCGGGACTGACGAGGGCGGCGCCGACGTTGGCCGGAGCATGACGATCGGAATCATCGGAGCCGGCAACATCGGCGGCACCCTGGCCACCCTGCTCGCGGCCGCCGGCCACGACGTCCTGCTCAGCAACTCCCGCGGGCCAGAGACGCTCGCCGACCGGGTCGGCGGACCCGGCGGGCGGATCCGGGTCGGCACCGTCGCCGAGGCCGCGAGCGCCGGCGACCTCGTGGTCGAGGCGATCCCGTTCGGCCGGTACCGCGACCTGCCTGCCGACACCCTGGCCGGCCGCATCGTGGTGTCGGCGTCGAACTACTACCCGGGTCGAGACGGCGAGATCGACCTCGGCGGGCGGGCCGACACCGAGCTCGTCGCCGCCCACCTGGCGGGTTCCCGCGTCGTCAAGGCCTTCAACACCATCTGGTCCGGACACCTGGAGTCCCAGGGCGACGCCACCCGGCCGCCCGACGAGCGGCGGGCGATCCCGGTCGCCGGCGACGACACCGACGCCCGGCGCACCGTGCTGGGGCTCGTCGACGGGCTGGGGTTCGGCGGCATCGACAACGGCGACCTGCACGAGGGCGGGCTCCGCCAGATGCCGGGGACCCCGGTCTACAACGCCGACATCACGGCCGCGGAGGCCCGGCGGCTGCTCGGACGCTGAACCTGGCACGATCCCCGGGGTGACGGACCTGCTGCCGGTCCTGCCGGCGTTCCTGCTCGCCGTGCTCGTGGTCTCCGCCACGCCGAGGGTGCACGCACGGATCGAGGCGGTGTCCGGCACGGTCTTGCTGGGGCTGGGCGCGCGGGTCGCGCTGGAACCGCGGGCATGACGGCTGCGGACCTCGTCGTCACCGACGCCCGGGTCCGGGCGGCACGCGGCGCATGGCACACCGCCGTGGCCGTGCGGGACGGAGTCGTCACCGCCCTCGACGAGGAGGCCGTCACCCAGGCCGGGCGCGGCACGCGGGTGGTCGCCGCACCGGGACGGCTGGTGCTGCCCGGGTTCGTCGATGCGCACGTCCACCCGCCGCAGGCGGGGCTCAACCTGCTCCGGGTGTGGCTCAACGACTCGTTCGGCCTCGACGAGTACCTGCGGGTCGTCGACGACTACGCCCGTTCCCACCTCGACGAGCAGTGGATCGTCGGTGGGGGCTGGGCGATGGAGTGCTTCCCCGGTGGCACGCCGCGGCGGGAGGACCTCGACCGGGTCACCGGCGACCGGCCCGCCTTTCTCTACAACCGCGACGTGCACGGCGCCTGGGTCAACACCGCCGCGCTGCGCGCCGGGGGCATCACCCGCGACACCCCTGACCCCGTCGACGGGCGGATCGAGCGCGACGCCGACGGCGAGCCGTCCGGAACCCTGCACGAGGGCGCGGCCTACACCTTCGCCGACCGGGTCCTCCCGCGACCGACCGCCCGGATCATCGAGACCGCGACCCTCACGGCCCAGGCCCACCTGCACGGTCTGGGCGTCACCAGCTGGCAGGACGCCTGGGTCACCCCCGAGCACCAGGCCGCATACCGGGCGCTCGCCGTCGACGGACGACTGACGTCGCGGGTCTCGGGGTCGCTGTGGTGGGATCGCCACCGCGGATGCGAGCAGATCGAGGAGCTCGTCGACCGGCGCGAGCAGGCCCGCGCGGCCCGGGCGGCACCCGGCCTGCCCGGCTTCCACGCCGAGACCGTGAAGATCATGGTGGACGGGGTGCTGGAGAACCACACTGGCGCCCTGCTCGAGCCCTACCTGGCGCCGCACTCCCACGGCGACACCGGGAACACCGGCCTGCTGTACGTCGACCGGGAACTACTCGCCGAGGCGGTGACCCGGCTCGACGCCCTCGGGTTCCAGGTGCACATGCACACCATCGGCGACCGTGCCGTCCGCAACGCCCTCGACGCGGTGGCTGCGGCGGCGCGCGCCAACGGCGGCATCGGCGTCCGGCGCCACCACCTCGCGCACATCCAGGTGGTCCAGCCGTCGGACGTCCCCCGGTTCGCCGAACTGGGCGTCGTCGCCAACTGCCAGGCGTTCTGGGCCAAGCACGAGCCGCAGATGGACGAGCTGACCGTGCCCGTCATCGGCGACGAGCGCGCGTCCTGGCAGTACCCGTTCGAGTCGATCCGCCGGGCCGGAGCCCGGCTCGCCATGGGCAGCGACTGGCCCGTGACCACCGCCGACCCACTGGAGCAGCTGGAGGTCGCCGTCATCCGGGTCCCGCACGAGGACCGCTCCGTCCCTGCGTTGCACCCGGACGAGCGGCTGGCGCCGGAGGACGCCCTCGACGCGTTCACGGCGGGGTCCGCGTGGGTCAACCACGACCCGGCCCGAGGGGTGCTGCGGGTGGGCGGGCGGGCCGATCTCGTCGTCCTCGACACCGACATCCTCGCCGAGGGTTTCGCCACCTGCGACCGGGCGCCCCTGGCCGATGCCGCCGTCGACCTCACCGTGGTGTCCGGCCGGGTCGTCCACGACCGGCTCCCCTGACCCGCTCCCCTCCCCACGGCAATTGCCGCCACTCGCCGGACCCGAGATCCCCTCCCCACGGCAATTGCCGCCACTCGCCGGACCCGAGATCCCCTCCCCACGGCAATTGCCGCCACTCGCCGGAGCCGGGGGCCCGCCGCGGCGATTGCCGCCACTCGCCGGAGCCGGGGGCCGCACATCCGGGCGAGTGGCGGCAATCGCCGAGGAGGAGGGGGGTGGGGGAGGAGATCAGCGGGGCAGGGGGACGCGGCTGGCGGCGACCACCGCCGGCACCTCGGCCGCGGGGACCGGGGTCCAGTACAGGAAGCCCTGGGCCAGGTCGCAGCCGAGGCCCTGCAGGTGACGGTCCTGGCCAGGACGCTCGACCCCCTCGACGACGACCTGGAGCTCCAGCGCCCGGGCCATGGCGACCACGGCTCCGACGATCGCCGACGACGTGGCGTCGGTGTCGACGTCCGCGACGAACGACCGGTCGATCTTCAAGGTCGACACCGGCAGGCGGCGCAGGTAGGCGAGCGAGGAGTACCCGGTCCCGAAGTCGTCGACCGCCAGGCGCACCCCGAGGTCGCGCAGCCGGGCGAGGTTGGCGAGGACCATGGGGTCGTCGGACAGCAGGGTCCGCTCGATCATCTCCAGCACGAGACGCGAGGGGTCGAGGCCGGACGCGTCCAGGGCGCCCTGGACCTGGGCGAGGAGCTCCGGAGCCGCGAGCGCGCGGGACGACGCGTTGACGGAGACGGTCAGCGCCGGATCCGGCCAGTCGGCGGCCACGCGGCACGCCTCGTCGAGGACCCACACGTCGAGGGCGGCGCCCAGCCGGCTCCGCTCGGCGACGGGGACGAACTCGTGCGGACGGACCAGCCCGAACCCCGGCCGGTCCCAGCGGATGAGGGCCTCCAGGCCGATCACCACCCGGTCGGTCATCCGCACCACCGGCTGGAACCACAGCTGCAACTGGTCGTCCTCAATCGCCTTGGGCAGCGCGTTCTCCACGAGCACCCGGTGGAGCAGCGTGGCCCGCATCTCTGCGTCGAAGCGGACGAACTGCGCCCGGCCCCGGTTCTTCGCCTCGTACAGCGCGGTGTCGGCGTTCTGGACGAGGTCGGCCGGCGACGACCGGCCGTCCGCGACCGCGATCCCGATGCTCGCGGTGACGTACAGCTCCAGCGGGCCCAGGTCGAGCGGGCGCTCCAGTCCCTGGACGATCCGGCGCGCCACCTGCTCCGCCGCGGCGGCGTCGCAGTCCGAGCACACGAGCACGAACTCGTCGCCGCCGATCCGCGCGACGACGTCCCCGGGCCGGGCGCACTCCTCCAGCAGGCGTGCGACACGCACGAGCAGCGCGTCACCGGTGCCGTGCCCCATGGCGTCGTTGATGCCCTTGAACCCGTCGAGGTCGACGAAGAGCACGGCGACGTCACGGTCGGCCCGCATGAGGGCAAGCCAGAGCAGCTCGAGCACGGCGGGGCGGTTCGGCAGGCCGGTCAGCGGGTCGATGCGGTTGCGCCGCTCGGCCTCGGCGTCGAGCTGGGTGTACCGAGCGCCCACGAGGGTCAGCAGGTGGTGCCAGGATCGGGCGTCGGTGGGCGGGCCGGACGCCGAGGCGCCTGCCCGCTGCAGCTGCTCCGCCAGAGCCGGGTGCAGGCGGTCCGTCACGGCCTCACCTCCCTGCCCCGTGCCGCGGTCTCCCGGGACGTATCGGCGGCCGAGGCGCCGCCTTGAGCTGCCACGTCGCCCGGGGGTCAACCGCGGGGGTTCCTCACCCGGGCGTCCGAGGGGACCGTGACGGGGATCTCGTCGCCGAGGCGGTGGCCGGGGGCCAGCGGGAGCCGGTCACCGCTCCAGAACCGGCCCGGGTCGTACCAGCCCGGGGGGCGCCCGGGGCGCAGCAGGCCCATGGCGGTGTACGTGACGGCGACCACCTCGGCGCAGTACGCGCTCTCCAGCTCCCGTGCCGACAGCCGCCGCCGCAGGCCGGGAACCCGCCCGGCGAGCCACCGCCCGGCCATCCGCGCCGTCGCCGGGAACGCCATGCCGTCCAGCCGGGCGACGGTCCGCAGCGCAGCGTCCGCCATCACTCCGTCGGCCTCCGGGTCGAGCTGACGCAGGAACGGCTGCTGGCCGTAGCGGACGCGCCAGGTGACGACCGCGTCGTGGAGGTCGTGAAGCTGCACCCCCCGCCGACGGCGCCCCGACCACAGGTCCACCAGCCCCCGCCCCAGTTCCGCGTGCCACAGCAGGGGCGGGAGGTCGTCGAGGACCAGGGCCATGCCGACGTGGTTGACAGGGCTGTTGGTGGCGATCTGGATCGCCCGGTCGGCCGTCGACCGGCCGCGGAACACCCACAGGTCGCCGGTGCGGGTGAGGTCGGCGGCCACCCGGAGCGTCAGCGCCTGCGACACAGTCAGTCACCCTAGGCGCGGTCAGGTCCGGCGGGAGGGCGCCGCGGCGGGCCCGCCGTACCCTGACGCCCGTGCGGCGCGGCGCGTGGTGGAAGCTCGTCGGTCTCGCGGCCGTGGTCGGGGTCGCCGCGACGGGAGTGGCGCTGGCCCGCGCCGAGCGACGGCGCCGCACCTACTCCCCGGACGAGGTGAGGCGCCGGCTGCACGAGCGGTACGCCCGGATCACGGCGGAGTCGGCGGCGGAGGCGGCGGGCCGATCGGGCGGCGAGACCGCGCCGGACGGGCACTGACGACCAACGATCTCGCGCCCGGGTGAAACCTGGCGCCGGTGTGCAGCGTGCAACCGACGTCCGCTCCGGGGGCCGACCGGCGTCCCGGGTGCGACGACATGCCCGGACGTCGAGTCGCTCGTGGAGGAAGACGACACATGATCATCACTCGCGCACGGGGGTTCGTCGCCCTCGTTGCCGGCGCCGCCCTTGCCGCGCCGGCCGCGGTCGCCCACGCGGCCCCGGCCCCGGCCCCGGCCCCGGCACCGGTCACGGCCACGGTCGCCGACCTCGAACTCACCGACTGCGGTGACGGCTTCGAGTGCGGCACCCTCCCGGTCCCGGTGAGCTGGTCCGACGACGACGGGGGCACCCTCGACCTCTCGGTGATCCGTCGCCCCGCAGCCGACCCGGCGAACCGGATCGGGGCGCTGCTCGTCAACCCGGGCGGGCCGGGGGGCAGCGGCGTCGACTTCGTGCGCGGTACCGCGACTCCGGACGGCTCCCTCGCCGAGCTCAACCAGCGATTCGACATCGTGAGCTGGGACCCCCGCGGCACCAAGGGCTCCAGCCCGGTGGATTGCTTCAGCGACGACCGGCTCGACGCGTACTACGCCGAGGCCGAGGCGTACCCCGACGCGGGTGACCGGGACGCGGTCCTCGCGACCAGCCGGGAGTTCGTCGAATCGTGCGTGGCAAACGCCGGCCCCGAGCTGCTGTCGGCCATCAGCACCGAGAACACCGCCCGTGACATGGACGCCCTGCGCGCGGCACTGGGCGAGGAGCAAGTCAGCTACCTCGGGTACTCCTACGGGACCTACCTCGGCGCCACGTACGCGTCACTGTTCCCGGACCGGATCCGGGCGTTCGTCCTGGACGGCGCGGTGGACCCGGACGCCTACGCGAACAACCCGCTGCTGTCCGACGTCATCCAGGCGCGCGGCTTCGAGGTCGCGATCGACCGATACTTCGAGGAGTTCTGCGTCGACTCCTGCAACTTCGCCGGCGGCAAGGAGGCCTGGCGCGCGCTCGTCGAACAGCTCGAGGCGGAACCGCTGACGACCGGCGGGGACCCGGCACGCCCGGTGGACGGCGCGGCGGTCGTCAACGCGACGCTGATCGTCATGTACATCCGCCAGGCCTGGCCCGTCCTCGACCTGGCGCTCGCGGAGGCGGCCGCCGGGGACGGCGCCCGCCTGCAGTTCCTCGCCGACATCGCGGTCGGGCGCAACGACGACGGCAGCTACGAGCCCGGCCAGGGCGCCTTCCCGGCGATCACGGCGATCGACCGCGACTACCCCGAGGACATCCGGATCCAGGACCTCATGCGGCTGGTGTACGGGCAGGTGTCGCCGTCGTTCGGGCCGTCGACCTTCTGGGCCAGCCTGGCGGGCGGGTACTCCGCCTTCGAGTGGCCGGTCGAGGCGAACGCGCGTTTCGCCGGGCCGTTCCGGTACCCGTCCGGCCGGCTGCCGATCCTCGTCGTCGGCACGACGTTCGACCCGGCGACCCCGTACTCCGGCTCCGTCGCGATGACGAGGCAGCTGGGCAACGCCCGGCTGCTCACCCTGGACGGCGACGGCCACACCGCCTACGGCGGCAACAGCACGTGCATCGACGACGCGGTCGACGCCTTCCTGGTCGACGGTGAGGTGCCGGCCCGCGGCACGGTGTGCGAGTTCGACCCCGACCAAGCGCCCGGCCCGGTGCAGCCGGAGCCCGCCACCGCGGAGACCTCGACGTTGTCCACCGGGCCGGAGGGCTCGGCCGGGGTCCTCGGGCCCGACGTCCTCACCGACCTGGACCAGTTCTCGGGCGTCGCCCGCTGAGGTCCGGGAAGCGGGGGGAGGAGCGTGCCTCCTCCCCCCGGCTTCCTCGTCGAGGTGCGCAGAGACACCGATCCTCCACCCTCCGCTCTACGGTGACGCGATGACCGAGTTCGTGGATCAGGACCTCAGCGGCGCTCGATTCGAGCGCGTGGTGCTTCGCGACGCGACGTTGTCCCAGGTACGTCTCGACGATGCGCGGATGCGGCGGATCGACCTGAGCGGCGCCGAGATCCGAGGAGCCGCCATGCACCGGACGCGGCTGATCGGTGTCGAACTGCTCAACGTCGAGATCACCGGCGAGCTCGAGAACGTGACCGTCAATGGCGTCGACATCGCGCCACTCGTGGAAGCGGAGCTGGACCGTCGAATGCCCGACCGGGCGAAGATGCGTCCCGACGACGCCGACGGATTCCGGGAGGCGTGGGCGATCCTCGAACGGCTGTGGGAGGCCACGGTCGACCGCGCCCGGTCCCTGCCCCCGGAGGCGCTCCACGTCGGCGTCGGCGGCGAGTGGTCCTTCGTCCAGACGCTGCGCCATCTCAACTTCGCGAGCGCGGCCTGGGTCGGCCGGATGATCCTCGGCGACCCGTCGCCGTGGCATCCGCTCGACCTGCCGTGGGACGAGGCACCCGGCTGGGAGGGCATCCCCTGGGACCGCGAAGCGCACCCGCCGCTCGACGAGGTGCTCGCCGTGCGGCGCACGCGGCAGGCGATGGTCCGCGGTGTCCTCGAGTCGCTGACCGATGATCAGCTGGTGTCGTCCGTCTCTCGTTCCGAGCCCGGGTGGCCGCAGCTCGAGGACGTCCCGGTCAAGGAGTGTCTGCGGATCGTGCTCAACGAGGAGTGGGAGCACCGCCTCTACGCGGAACGCGATCTCGCCGCCGTCGGGGCGTCGTCGACCACCTGATCGAGCTGCTCAGCCGCGGACCAGCCAGTCCCGGACGGTGCGGACCCGGTCGCGGATCTGCTCGGCGTCCGCCTGGGGCACCGGGGGGCCGCCGCAGTGCCGCCGCAGCTCGGCGTGGACTGCGGCGTGCGGGGAGCCGGACCGGCGGACGTAGGCGCCGACCAGGGTGTTGAGCTCCCGGCGCAGCGACATGAGCTGGCGGTGGTCCGGTTCGGCCGGGCGGGGCGCCTGGGTTGCCTCGGCGGCGGGTGGCCGCGCCCCGGCCGAGCGCAGGTGCGCGCCGACCTCGTGTGGCTCCGCCAGTCCCGGGAACGACAGGAAGAATTGCTCGCTGTCGGTGTCGACGCCGCCGACCTGGGCGTACTCGGTGCCGTCGATGACGGCCCGGTCGAAGGCGGCGTCGGAGTCGAGGGCCTCGAAGGGCAGCGCCAGTTCCTCCGCCGAGGCGCGCTCGGCCCGCTGGGCGGCGGCGAGCTCCGCCTCCTCCGGGTACGCCGCGTCGTCGCGGGGGCGGCCGAGCACGTGGTCGCGCTGGACCTCGATCTCGGCCGCGAAGGTCAGCAGCCGCGGGACCGACGGCACGAAGACGCTGGCGGTCTCCCCGGGCCGGCGGGAGCGGACGAACCGGCCCACGGCCTGGGCGAAGAACAGCGGTGTCGCGGTCGTCGTGGCGTACACACCGACACTGAGCCGGGGCACGTCCACGCCCTCGCTCACCATCCGGACCGCGACCATCCACCTCGCGCGGCCGGCGGCGAAGGACTCGATCCGTTCCGACGCGCCGGCCTCGTCCGAGAGGACGACGACGGGCTTCTCCCCCGAGATGGTCGCCAGGGTCCGGGCATAGGCCCGGGCCGTGGTGGTGTCCGTCGCGATGACCAGCCCGCCGGCGTCGGGGACCGAGCGCCGGACCTCGGTGAGGCGGGTGTCCGCCGCGCCCAGCACCTCGGGGATCCACTGCCCGTCGGGGTCCAGTGCGGTGCGCAGGGCCTGGTTGGTGACGTCCTGGGTCAGCGGCTCGCCGAGCCGGGCGGCGACCTCGTCCCCGGCCCGAGTGCGCCAACGCATGGACCCGGAGTAGGCGAGGAACATCACCGGCCGCACCACGCCGTCGGCCAGCGCCTCCGGGTAGCCGTAGACGTAGTCCGCGCGGCTGCGGTGGGTGCCGTCCGGCGCCTCGACGTAGCCGACGAACGGGATCCGGGAGCTGTCGGTGCGGAACGGGGTCCCGGTGAGGGCGAGTCGGCGGGTGGCGTCCTCGAACGCCTCGGCGACCCCGTCACCCCAGGTGCGGGCGTCCCCGGCGTGGTGCACCTCGTCGAGGACCACCAGCGTGCGCCGGGCCCGGGTCCGCCCGGCGAACAGGTGCGGGGCGAGGCCCACCTGGGCGTAGGTGACGGCGACGCCGTCGGAGCCGGCCGCGTGGGTGACCGAGGAGTTGGTGAAGTTCGGGTCCAGGCCGATCCCGACCCGCGCGGCGGCGTCGGCCCACTGCCGCTTGAGGTGCTCGGTGGGGCAGACGACGGTCACCCGCTCGACGGTGCGGGCGTCCAGCAGGTCCCGGGCGATCGCGAGCGCGTAGGCGGTCTTGCCGGCGCCCGGCGTGGCGACGGCCAGGAAGTCCCGGGGGGCGCGCTCGTGGTAGGCCGTCCGTGCCGCGGCCTGCCAGGGCCGCAGCGCGACGGCGGCCATCAGGCGGCGATCCCTCCCCGCGGTCGGGCGACCGCTCCTCCCCGTGGCACGGTCCGCGAGTCTAGGCGGTGGTCCGGACCCGGTCCCGCCGCCGCCGCCCGGTATGTGGGCGACGCCACTACCACGAGCCGTGCCCAGGGCTCCTGGCATCTACCGTGGTGCGGTGCGTGTGGCCGAGGCGCTCCTGCCCCACCTGCGCCGCGCCCGAGACCTGGCCGACCAGGACTACGCCGAGCCGCTCGACCTGGCCACCCTGGCCGCCGCAGCGAGGGTGTCGCGGTTCCACTTCGTCCGCTGCTTCGCCGCCGCCTACGGCCGGACGCCGGGGCGTTACCTCACCGAGCGGCGGATCGAGCGGGCCCAGGATCTGCTGCGGGCCACCGACCTCAGCGTGACGGAGGTGTGCATGAGGGTCGGGTACTCCAGCCTCAGCTCCTTCAGCACGACCTTCCGCCGGTCGGTCGGGGTGGCACCCAGCGCGTTCCGGGCTCGCTACGCCGCCGGCGGCGCGCCCCGCATCCCGTCGTGCTTCGTGTTCATGTGCGGGCTGGTGGAACGAGACGGGGTCCGCGCAACGCCGGACAAGCCTGCATGGGACCCCCGCCGATAGCCTCGTGCGCCGTGATCAAGAATGTTTCCCTCGCGACCGTGTGGTGCTCCGACCAGGACTCGGCCAAGGCCTTCTACGTCGACGTGCTCGGGTTCGAGGTGGCTCAGGACGTGACGATGGGTGAGGGGTACCGCTGGCTCACCGTCCGCCACCCCTCGCAGCCCGAGCTGGAGGTGACCCTCATGACGCCGGGTCCGCCGCTGGACGACGACCTCGCCGAGGCCTTCCGCCGTGCCCAGGCCAAGGGCACGATGCCGGGTCTCGGCCTGGCCACCGACGACTGCCGGAAGACCCACGAAGAGCTGGTCGCACGTGGCGTGCAGTTCGTCCAGCCACCGATGGAGCGCCCCTACGGCGTCGAGGCGGTCATGCGGGACGACTCCGGCAACTGGCTGGTCCTCGTCGAGCGGAGCTGACCCCTTCGCCCGCCCCACCCGCCACCCCCCTCGCCTTCCTCGCCCTCCTCGCCCTCCTCGCCCCGGCGAGTGACGACAAACGCAGGCCACACCCGCCCCCCGACCCGGCGAGTGACGACAAACGCAGGCCACCCCCGCCCCGCAACCCGGCGAGTGACGACAAACGCAGGTCGTGGGGGCGGCAGTAGGGCGGCGAGTCAGGCGTCGGCGAGTCAGGCGTCGGCGGGGGGCTCACCCGTGAGCCGTGACCCCTCGCCGGCGCTGAACTCGGCGTTGAGCACGAACCGGTCGCCGCGCAGCACGGTGCGGCGGAACTCGAAGGGCTCCCGGTCCACGCACCCCACCCGCTCGACGTGGAGCACCGCCGACGGGTGGGCGACCGCCAGGTCCCGGGCCTGGTCCTCGTCGGTCAGGCCCGCCCGGATCTCCTCGGATCCACCCGACAGCACCACCCCGCAGCGCGATCGCAGCTCGTCGTACAGCGCCGTGTGCGTGAAGTCGACCGACAGCAGGGGCTCGGTCGCCGCGGCCGGCAGCCACACCTCGTCCAGCGCCAGCGGGTCGTCCCCCGCGAAGCGCACCCGCGCGAGGTGCAGGAGCGAGGTCCGGGGACCACGGCCCAGCCGGCGGGCGACCCCCGGTTCGGTCACCACGTCGAGCGCCGCCACCCGGCTCGTCTGACGAAGCCCGCCGGCCTCGACCGATCGGAACAGGCTGTAGAGCACACCCAGCGGCTGGTGCAGCACGCCGTCCGCGGCGACCCTGGGAGTCCGGCCCTTGCCCGCGACAACCAAGCCCTCCTGGCGCAGCGACCGGAGCGCCTCGCGGACGGTGTGCCGGCTCACGCCGTACTCCGCGACGATCGCCAGCTCGCCGGGGAAGGCGGCGGCGAACTCGCGGGAGGCGATCCGCGACCGCAGGTCGTCCTGGAGCCGGCGCCAGAGCGGTCCGGGACCGTCTGGCAGTTGCCGGTCCGGTCCGGTCGGGGATGCAGGGCGGACGACGGCGACCCCTCCTCGACGACGGCCCGGACGACGGCCCGGCACTCAGATGCCAGGGTAGTGGCGGACTAAATGTCCGGACACTTCTGTTAGCGTGGAGGCAGCCGGCCGATCCCACTCCCGTCCACGTCCGGAGACCTCTCATGCCTCTTGTCGTCACCATCGACACCCCCTCCCTCGGGGACCGCAGCTACGTCGTCAGCGACGGAACCGTCGCCGTGGTCGTCGACCCGCAGCGGGACCACGACCGCGTCCT
>JBHJOS010000040.1:0-13783 GCA_050329415.1 Kineosporiaceae bacterium | reverse complement strand
CCGACGACGGCACCCTGCTCCTGCACGTACACCGGGCGGCTGTCGGGGTCGGCCGCCATGACACCGCGCGGGCGACGGGGCTCCGTGTCCCTGGTGCGCAGGGCGTTGACCTCGTCGGGAAGGCAGAGCCCGACGAGTGAGCACTTGGGGCACTTCGGGCTGTCGACGAGAGGTGGGGGTGCGACGTCCCGGGCCGCCACCTGCCACAGGTCCCTGAGGGTCGTCTCGACGGATCGCAGGGCCTCCTCGTCCGCGTCGACGATCAGGCGCTGCCGTGTCTGGGCGTACCAGACCTCGGCCCGGTGCACCTGGTACCCGGCGTCGCGGAGGAGGAGGACCTGCAGCAGGGACTGCACCCGGTCGGTCGGCCAGACCCGGCCCCGCCGGTCCGGGCTCCCCTTCTTGTAGTCGACCGGAACGACGGAGCCGTCGTGGGCGACCTCGACCACGTCGACCTTGGCGCTGACCGCCCATCGCGGCGACGTCACCCAGAACGATCGAGACGCCCGGCCCCCGAACCCCTCCAGGTCCTCGGCCGGTGGTGGCAGTGTCCCGCCGGGCTCGTCGACGACTCGGTGGACGTACAGCCCCTCCTCGACGTCATCGCTGGTGGCGAACCTTCCCTGTACCCACTCCAGGTAGAACAACCGTGGGCAGTAAACGAACTCGTTGACCATCCGGGCGGGCACCGTCTCCGGCAGGCCGGGCACCTCCGGGCGCCCGGCCGTCACCTGGCGCTCCTGCGCGTCCGGGTCACCGGTCCCCCGGCGTCGAAGCTCACCGGCACGAGGGCGCCGGCGGACTTCTGGCCGTCGACCCTGAGCCTCTCGACCGCGACCAACCGGAAGATCGACAGCAACGTGAGCCCGTCGGAGGGCGTGGCGGACGTCGCCGCGGCGACCACGGGGTGGTGCAGCAGGGCCGACACCCCCGCCATGTCGAGCGGGTGGGACCACAGCGGGTAGACGGCCCGCCGGGACCTCCACCCGGAGCTCACCACACGGGCACCCACGCTCGTGGTCCGGAACAGGGGGTGGGCCATCAGGGCCAGCCACGTGGCCCCCGGCACCCCGCGCATGCTCGCCTTGCCGTCCGGGGAGTCGACGGCGTCGAACAGTGCCCGGTGGTCGAGGTACTCACCGGTCACCCCGGCGTGGCGGCGCCAGGCGACCAGTGCCTCCCGGAGCAGTTCGGGGTTGCGACGGACAGCATCGAGCGGCTTCTCCAGCATCGTCCGCATCGACTGCTTGCCCGCCGGTGCCGTCCACTGGCTGATCGCCGCGCGTCCCTTGTCGTCCACTGCGAGGTCGGTCACCAGGGCGCTCAGCCAGGCCTCGGTCTCGGCGAACGCCACGGAGTCGTCATCGGCCGCCCCGAGCAGGCGCTCCAGCTCGGGACGGAAGGCACCTCGCGACAGGCGGAGCTTGTCGGGCGCCTCCCCCGGCGGCGGCACGTGGGCCGACAGACCGGGCAGCACGGCGTCGTCACTCACGCCGGCCACGACTGCCCGGAGATCCGCCACGAGGTGGTCGAGGTCGGCATGGGCGTCCATCAGGACCGCCGAGGTGTCCTCCGGCGACCACGCCAGCCTCGCCTCGGGGCGGGGACCGGTCGGCAGGTGACGGGTCACCAGCCGCAGGACTCCCAGTGCGGCGAGGAACCCCAGGGGGGTGACGCCGATCAGGGCGGGCAGAGGGAGTCTGGTCACGATCCCTCCGCCGAGACCGTCATGTCCGCACACCGGACGGTGGACTCCAGCAGCGCCAGACCCCAGCGGCCGTACCGCTGGTTGAGGCGGGCGAACCGCGCGGGCTGGTCGAGGTCCACGGTGGCCGCCGAGTCAACGCTCACCTCGACGTCCTGGATCGTGGTGGTGACAGGTCTGGGGGCCAGATCGACGACAAGGGGGAGCAGGGGACGCGCGTGCCCGTGGTGCGAGGCCACGAGGTGCACCACGAGATCAGGGTCCGGGCCGGAAGCTTGTTGCCGGTCAACCAGGTACGCGAGGACGAGTGCCGCCGACCAGGCCTCGTGACGGGCCCCTCGTGGCAGGCCGCTGGAGCGAGTCGCCTGGCGCCAGGATGTCCGGTCGTCCGGGTCCATCCCGGACTTGGCCAGCGGTTCCTCGGCCAGCAGCGCCTCCATCCGGTCCCCGCCGTGGAGCATGGCCTGGAAGCGGTCCTCCACCTTCCCCAGGTCGTGCCACCCGGCCGCGTCCGCGACCGCGGCCACGAGATGCGCCGGCAGGCCGAGGGCCGTGGCGATGTCGGTGGCACGCCGGCGGACCGCCGTGTGGTGGCGGGTGAGGGTGACCGGTTGCGACCCGACCGATGTCCCGGCCTCGCTGTCGTCGTCCCGGCCGATCTCACCGGCCCCGCTCTGCGGTCCGCGGGGCCGGGGCCCCGACAGCAACCACGACACCGGTTGACCGGGCTCTCCCGCCACCACGTGCGCCGCGAGGTGCTCGACCGGGATCAGGCGGACCGCGTCGAGCCACGGCAGGACCTGCTCCCGCCACCACGAGCGGATGCCGGACGGCACCGTCTCGTCCGCCGAGCAGTCAGCGAGAACCTCACGGATCACCTGCGCCAGGGCGTCGGTCTCGTCGTCGCCGGTCCGGATGCGGCGGACAGCGCCGCTGAGGGCGGGCCACTGGTCGTCGGGCAGCCTCAGCCGCTGGCCGAGGTGCTCGTCGAGGCGCAGCACCGGCCGGCCCCGCGACCCGAAGGACGCCTGGTCCCCGACGTCCGGGACGGGTTCCCCGCTCACCGGGTTCCAGCCGTACTGGTCCAGCCCGCCACGCTCGGCCGGGACGACGATCTGGTCCCCCGGCCGCAGCTCCCGGTGAGTGATCCACTCCCAGGTCGACGTGCCGTCGGCGCGGGAGCGCCAGGCGAGCACCCGGAAGGGCTCCCGCTTCGACCCGGCCCGTTCGTCAGCGTCCAGGGCGGTGTCGACGTCGGCCACGCCCGCCGGGGGTTCTCCGGCCATCCAGGCCCGGACTGCGGCGAAGGGGACCTCGACACGCTCAGGCGAACGGACGGGCACGGCGTCCAGCAGGACACCGGCGACACCGGCGGCGACCTCGGCATCGGGCTGCTCGTCGTCCTCCGCGAAGGGGTCGTCGAGGTCGTCGGTCGTCACGAGGCCGAGCCGCCACGCCACGAGGACGGCGGGGCGCGGTGCCTCGAACCCGTGGAGGAACGGGGCGACCTGAGGGTCCGGCTCGGGGACCGGGGCCGTCTGCGCCCAGGCGTCCAGGGTGGGTGTCAGCAGGACCGGGACGTCCCGCGGGCGCATGGACGCCTCCCGCAACACGGTTCGGGAGAGTTCCCGGCAGGCCAGTGGTGACACGTCCAGACCCTCGAGACCGTTGGTCCGCCGGATTTCAGCCCGTCCTGCGGAGACCGGGGTCGTCAGCGAGACGAGCGCCTCCCAGCTGGCATCCCGGACGGCTCCGTACACGGGTCCGTCCGCCTGGCCGTCGTGCACGACGACGGCGGTCGGCGGTGGTGCCGACGGACGCCGGATCGAGTGACGACCGAGGCGGTTGAGGCGCCCCATGCGCTGGACGAGGGAGTCCCAGGGCGCGGACTCGGTGACGAGGGCATCGACGTCGAGGTTGACCCCGACCTCGACGGTCTGGGTGGCGACGAGGATGGCGGGGCGAGAGCCTGAACCGCGATCGACGCCGAACCGGTCGAGGACGCGGTCCTGGAGACCCGGCCGGTCGAGCGGTCGGGTGCGGCCGATGAGCAGCTCGCAGTCCACCGCAGGGTGGGCGGTGCGCGCCCGGCCAGCGGTGGTGTCCTGCACGATCAGCTCGTGCACGGCCCGGGCACGAGCGACCGTGTTGCACACCACGAGGACCGTGGGCGCCCAGTCATGACCGGTCGCCGACTCGGTGGCGTGGTCGACCGCCAGCGTGGCCATGACCCGCGGACAGGTCCTCACGTCCGTCTCGACCGTCGTCAACCGCTTGTTGGCGGTGAGCCGTCGCCACGCCTCCTCGTGGCCGCGATGGGCGTCGACGTCCAGGGAGTACGTCCGCGGTCCGGGCTCGGCCGTGGCCGTCATGCGGACGACGTCCAGCCCGGGCAGCCCCACCCGTGGGGTGTCCCGGGCCCGGGTGGCGTCGACTGTGGTGGTGAGCGCTGCGGCCAGGTGCGCCTCGTCCACGATGAGCAGCGCGTCCGTCCCGACCAGGGCGGCGTCCAGTGGGCGACGGCGCTCGCTGACGCCGTAGCCACGGAAGAGCAGACGGCTGCCGACCTGGTCGACGGTTCCCACGACGACGGCCGGCTGGTCCGGGCGGTCCACCCAGGACGCGGCCCATGTCGTGCCGCCCCGCATCCGAGCGACCGGCAGCACCGGCCCGCCCGCGTGGGGCGCGAAGGACCGGAGCCGACCGGCGACCGCCCCCAGCACCCCTCGGCCGCCCTCGGCGACCTCCAGCGCCTCGGCCAGCCGGGTCGCGTGGTCGAAGGCCTCGTCGACCACGATGCGGCGGTCGACGACGAAGAAGCATCGCCGCCGTCCCAACCGCCGGGGACCGGGGTCGCCCGCGGTCGCTGCCGCGACGAAGACGGCCACGTCCAGCACGGAAGTCTTGCCCAGACCGGTCGGGACGTCGAGGAGGTCGGGCCAGCCGCCACCGTTCAGCACCCGGCCCACCAGGTCCGACTGCCAGGGAAACGGCCGGTGCCCGTGGACCTCGGCGACGAAGTCCGGGAAGTCGGCGGAGGTCAGGATCATGCGGCATCCCGCTGCGCGGCCGGCGCGAACAGCCCGACGCCCAGGTACCGGCCCGCCCCGACCAGGACCGGGCCCGCCACGTTGCGGTCGAACGTCAGCGAGACGTGGCGGTACAGGCGCCCCCGCACCTGGGCCGGCAGATCCGGAGGACGCATCCGGACCGCGCCGGTGGTCAGGGGCTCGACGCTGAGCGTGACGTCCACCGGTTCGGGCAGTCCCACCGTCCGACACGACCGGCGGATCTCGGCGACCGCCCCGTCGGGGTGCTTCGGGTAGCGGTCGAGGACGACGGGAGTCGCCGTCACCCACCGCCGGCTCCCCCGCCGCCACCGGCGCGGGTCCGCCCCCCACGGCCGGACCAGGCCGGGACGGTACGAGAGGTCCACGTCACCGATGCCGCGCACCGGGACCGTCACCGTCCCGGACTGCCCCCGCAGCCCGAGGACGGCACCCAGCACGCCGCGCCGTTGGTCACGATCGAGCAGCGGCACCGCGACGGCCAGTCCCAGCAGATGCCCATCGGAGTGCGGGCCGTCGACGTCGGGCAAGGCCAGGTAGGCGACGTGCGGGCGCCCGTCGACACCATGGCCGTGCAGGACCGCCGGTGCGTCACCGGCGCCACGCAGCACGGCCGACCGCAGCGCCTCGCAGAACCTGACCGCCAGGCGGCCATCGGGACGCAGCCCCTCGAAGCGGAACACGACCAGGTCCTCGTACACCGACGGCGCCAGGGACTCCGTCGCCGGCACCTGCTCCGTGGCCGGGCGGGGCCGGTACCCGCGCAGGCGCGCCACCTCCCAGGCCGGACGGCCATCCGCGAACTGGGCCTCCAGCTGGGCCAGGTACCCGGGGTAGGGGACACGGACCTGCACCTGCGACTGCAGGAGGGAGCACGGTTCCCAGACCACGGGGGCGGTGGGCGCGTCCGGGACCTCCCCGGCCGGATCGGAGTCGTCGCTCACAGCGGCTGCGGCCAGGGCGACCCCGGAGGAACGACCGAGGTAGGGAATCCGCCGGGCGAGGGCATCCAGTGCCTGCAGCGCCGCTGCCTCCGGCTGTGCCGTCGGCCAGACGAACCGCACCCGGGCGTTCGGTGGGAAGGCGGTGACCCGCTCCCGGCGGCCGTTGGTCCGGGCCGGGTGGGTCTGGCTGCCCCCCTTGGTGATCTCGTTGGTCACGACGTACGAGGTCCGGCGGCCGGTGACGACCGCATCCGCGGCCGAGGCGAGAACCAAGGGCGGCGGCTGCTCCTCCAGCCAGCGCAGCGCCGCTCGTTCCTCGTCCCCCCGGACACCCGCGACCAGGGCACAGAAGAGCCGGCCGGGATGGGGCGGCCACTCCGGACGGCGCCGGTCGTCAGCGTCGCCCGCCTCGTAGACACCGTGGAGGAGGTCGACCGTGATCGTCAGAGGCACGTCAGTCCCCGCTGGACTCGGCCTTGGTGATGCTGAAGTCCAGTGCCTTGGCCAGCGCCGGCTTCGGGCGCAGCACCAGGGTCTGCGTCTCCAGCGGAAGCCCGGTGTCGGCGGCCCGGACGGCGGCGATCGCGAACGCCTCGACCGCCACGGGAACGGGGATCTCGCGCGCCTCGGTCGTGCCGCCGCGGGAGACCCACTCCAGCCGTTCCTCCCGCAGCACCAGCTCGCACCCGCTCCGCAGCCACAGACTGGGACCGGCGAAGGCCAGCCGGTCGGCCAGCAGCGCGTAGGCGGCGAGAGCCACCCTGGCGGCGAGCTGCGCCTCCGCCGCGGCAGTGCCGAACCCGATCCGCCGCAACGCGGCCATCGACAGGGTCGCCATCCGGGTGGCCGAGGTGATCGTGACGCCCCCGTGCTGGGGGTTCGGTGCGACGTTGCCGTGCCCGATCTCGCTGAGCTTGCTGCCCTTCACCTTCTCCCCGGCGGCGACGAAGTCCCACTCCCCCTCGGCGCCGCCAGGCCCGACGGCGCCGACGAGGTTCATCGGGTCCATCCGACCCGCCCTGCGCCGACCCTCCACCGGGTCCCACCCGACGACCTCGCTGGCGTAGATGCGGGGGAACTTCTGCTGCCGCCCCTTGCGGTGGCTGTTCCACGCCCCATACACCAGTGACCCCGGGTCGTGCGCGAACAGACCCCTCGCATCCGCGAGCGAACTGGCCAGGACCTTGCGGCCGACCTCGCTGCGGTCGAACGCGACCCCGTCGACCAGGCTGTCGCGGAGATAGGCGTCGGCGTAGCGGTGGGGGAACTCCAACGAGGTCAGCACCACGTCGGCGGCGCCGTCGTGCCGGAGCTCCATCAGCGGGAGCCGGACCCGGCCCGATCGGTGGGCGGCCAGCAGCGCCTCCTCGGCGCGGTTGGCCTGGGACGGCACCGAGTCGAGCAGCACGTCCGTCCGCTCGACTCCCTCGACCACGCGGGACTCGAGCACGTAGCGCGTCGCGTCGGGCGGACTGTTGCCAGGGATCGGATAGGTGGGCGGGAAGATCCGGCTCCCGGGACCGCCCGCGGGGTCGTACTCGCCCGCGATGCGCAGGACCGCCCTCTCCGACTCGTCGGACAGAGCGGACCGGAGCTCGGCGACCAACTCGTGGGCCCTCATGATCTGACCTTTCGTAGTCACGTCGTTGCGGTCCGCACCCTCGCACAGGGGCCGGACACGAGGTGGCCGGTTCCGGCGAAATGGGGGTGGGTCGCGGTGTCGGAGCCCGGCGCGGGCGCCGGGAAGGACGTGGCGAGTGGGCCTGGATCTTGACCCCACAGCAATCCGCAACGGAGCCCGGGCGGTACCCGGGTAGCCACCGCGACCCACCGACGACGAGCGTAGCGTTCTTACTGTGAGGTAGTCTAGGTCGTGTAGCGTCCGGTCGGACATGTACTCGGGGAGGGGGACACGTGAACCGGTCGGACAGCGTCGGGCATCACGCCTGGATGGACGAGTCCCTGCAGACCCGCGTGGACGGACCGGGCACCTACGTCCTGGCCGCCGTCGTCTGCCCGCCCGCGCGATGCGACGAGATCCGCGACTGCCTGCGCCGCCTGCTGCGGAAGCGGCAGCCGCGACTGCACTGGACAGAGGAGACCGACCGCCGCCGCGATCTCATCGCAGGAACGCTGGGCTCGTGGGGGCTGCCTGCGCTGGTCGTGGTCGGACGACCGATGGACCCTCGCAAGCAGGAGCGGGCACGGCGACTGTGCTTCGCCGGCCTGGTGGATCACCTTGGCGCACACGGCGTGAGCCGGCTGTGGATCGAGGCCCGCACCCCCTCCCTCAACCGCCGGGACCGGCAGATGGTCGACGCCCTGAGGTCGCAGCGACGCCTCCCGCACGATCTGCGCGTCGATGTGGCACGGCCGCTGCAGGAACCGATGCTCTGGCTGCCCGACATCGTCGCCGGAGCCGTCAAGGCCGAACTGGACAGACGTCCCGCGTGGCGCGCCGTGATGAACCAGTCGATCCACGAGGTGAACGTGGCCCTCAAGTGATCAGGCGTTGAACCCCAGAACGCGCGAGGGCCGGGTCCCGATATCCCTCGGGAGTCCCGGCCTCACTTCTCGACACCCAGCGGGGCGAGCTGAGTCCTACTCTAGCGCATCACTACACCACATCGGGCGCCACACGATCCGCCCCAACGGCCAGCCCTCAGGCGCGCTCGACCTTGGCGCCCAGCGCCTCGAGCTTGTCGTGGAAGTGCTCGTACCCGCGGTCGATGATCCCGATGCCGTGGACCGTGGTCGTGCCCTCGGCGGCAAGCGCGGCGATGAGGTGGCTGAACCCGCCGCGCAGGTCGGGGACGGTGATCTCGGCGTGGCGCAGCCGGGCCGGACCGGAGATGACCGCGGAGTGGCGGAAGTTGCGCTGGCCGAACCGGCACGGCGAGCCGCCCAGGCACTCGCGGTAGACCTGGATCGTCGCGCCCATCTGGCGCAGCGCCTCGGTGAAGCCGAATCGGTTCTCGTACACCGTCTCGTGGACGATCGACAGCCCCGACGCCTGGGTGAGGGCGACGACGAGCGGCTGCTGCCAGTCCGTCATGAACCCCGGGTGGACGTCGGTCTCCAGGACGATCGACCGCAGCTCGCCGCCGGGGTGGTAGAAGCGGATGCCCTCGTCGTCGATCTCGAACTGGCCGCCGACCTTCCGGAACGTGTTGAGGAAGGTCATCATGTCGGCCTGCCGGGCGCCCTCGACGTAGACGTCGCCGCCGGTGACGAGGGCGGCGCAGCCCCACGACGCCGCCTCGATCCGGTCGGTGAGCGCGCGGTGGTTGTACCCACCGAGCGTCTCGACGCCCTCGATGCGGATCACGCGGTCGGTGTCGACGCTGATGATGGCGCCCATCTTCTGCAGCACCGCGATGAGGTCGCCGATCTCGGGCTCGATGGCAGCGCCGCGCAGCTCGGTGAGGCCCTCGGCGCGCACCGCGGTCAGCAGCACCTGCTCGGTGGCACCGACGCTGGGGTACGGCAGGGCGACCTTGGTCCCCTGGAGCCGGCGGGGTGCCCGCAGGTGGATGCCGTTCGGCAGCTTGTCGACGACCGCGCCGAACTGCCGCAGGACGTCGAGGTGGAAGTTGATCGGGCGGTCCCCGATCCGGCACCCCCCGAGGTCCGGGATGAAGGCCTCGCCGAGGCGGTGGAGCAGGGGGCCGCAGAACAGGATCGGGATCCGGCTGGACCCGGCGTGGGCGTCGATGTCGGCGGTGGCCGCGATCTCGACGGCGGACGGGTCGAGAATCGTCTCGCCGTCTCCGGCCATGCTGCCGGTGCCGTTCTGGTCCACCCGGACGCCGTACAGCTCGAGCATCCCCCGGACGACGGCCACGTCGCTGATGTCCGGCACGCCCCGCAGCCGGCTGGGCGACTCCCCCAGCAGCGACGCCACCATCGCCTTCGTCACGAAGTTCTTGGCCCCCCGGACGGCGATCCGTCCGTGCAGGGGGGAGCCGCCGTGCACGAGAAGGGTGTCGGTCACCGGCACATCCTCACCCATGCCGGGGCGGCACCGACACCCGCGGGCCGGTCGGGAGCCGTGGGCCCTGGTCGGGTAGACCCCAGCGGTCCTCATCCGGACACACCGGACGCCGGGGCGTGCCGACGCCCGGAGCCCCACGCGGCTACGGTCGCCGACGGCGCTCGACTACGTTCCAGGAGAGGCAGGATGTCCACACTGATCCCGGGGGACGCATGCCTTCGTCGACGAGTCGGCCCGCCGGTGCGACTATCTCCTCGCGGCAGTGACGGTAGCGCCTCGTGATCTTGATCAGCTGCGCAAGGACGTCCGGTCGATGAGGATGCCCGGGCAGCGGGAACTCCACATGAAGCGGGAGAGCGATCGGCGGCAGCGGCTCATCGCGGACTTCGTTGCCGGCGCCGGGGCGCCGACACACCTGTACGTTGTGGAGGCCCTCCCCCGCGACCACCCAGCAGCTCGTGCTGCATGTCTGGTCCGACTGGTCCGGGATCTCGTCGAGTGCCAGGCCCACCGGCTCGTCCTCGACTCCCGGACCCGGGCACAGAACAAGCAGGACGAGGGCGTGGTCCGTCAGACCCTGGGCTCTCACCCCCGACGGGCGGGCCTGCGCTACGAACACGTGGACTCCGAGTTCGAGCCACTCCTGTGGATAGCCGACGTTGTCGCATGGGCCCACGGCCGCGGTGGACCATGGCGTCGCCGCGTGGCGTCCGCGGTCTCGGGAGTGACGGACTGCCGTCCCAGCCGACTGTCGGGATGACACAGGCCCGCTCAGCGCGAAGCCCGGTCGCCGTCCGTCCGAACGGGTACCGGGCTCACTTCCGCAGCCTACGAGGCTTTGGCACACCGAGTGTGCCAACCACGAGCCGACTTGGCAACCGGGTTCCGGCGTCAGGCGAGGGTGCGGGGGCGCCAGGACTCGCGGCGGGCCTCGAAGGCCTCGACCCGGTCGACCTCGCGCAGGGTGAGGCCGATGTCGTCCAGCCCCTCCAGCAGCCGCCACCGGGTGTAGTCGTCGATCCGCAACGGGCAGGTGAACTCCAGGCACCGCACCGTCCGGGACTCCAGGTCGACGGTCACCTGCGCGCCCGGCGTCGTCTCCAGCAGCTTCCACAGCTGCTCGACGTCGGCCTGGTCGACCTCGGCGGCCAGCAGGCCCTGCTTGCCGGCGTTGCCGCGGAAGATGTCGGCGAACCGCGACGACAGCACCGCCCGGAAGCCGTAGTCCTTGAGCGCCCACACCGCGTGCTCGCGGCTGGACCCGGTGCCGAAGTCCGGCCCGGCGACCAGCACGCTGCCGTCGCGGTACGGCGGCTGGTTGAGGACGAAGGTGTCGTCCTGGCGCCAGGCGGCGAACAGGCCGTCCTCGAACCCCGTCCGCGACACCCGCTTGAGGTAGACGGCCGGGATGATCTGGTCGGTGTCGACGTTCGACGCCCGCAGCGGGACGCCCGTGCCGGTGTGCGTGGTGAACGGCTCCACGGCGAACTCCTCGGAGGCTCAGGCGCCGGCGCCGACGAGCGGCCGGCCGCCGGAGGGGACGGGGTCGAGGTCGGACGGGCTCGACAGGGTGCCGCGCACCGCCGTGGCCGCCGCCACCAGCGGCGACACCAGATGCGTGCGACCGCCGCGGCCCTGGCGCCCCTCGAAGTTGCGGTTGGAGGTGCTCGCCGAGCGCTCGCCGGGCGTGAGCTGGTCGGGGTTCATGCCGAGGCACATCGAGCACCCGGCGTGGCGCCACTCGGCCCCGAAGGCGGTGAAGACCTCGTCGAGGCCCTCGGCGACCGCCTGCTGCCGCACCCGCTCCGAGCCCGGCACCACGAGGACCCGGACGTCGGAGTGCCGGGTGCGGCCGCGGACCACCTCGGCGGCGGCACGCAGGTCCTCGATCCGGCCGTTCGTGCACGAGCCGATGAACACGGTGTCGACGGCGACCTCCCGCAGCGGGGTCCCCGGGGTGAGGGCCATGTACCGCAGCGCCCGCTCGGCCGCGGCGCGCGCGACCGGGTCGGCCATCGCCTCCGGGTCGGGGACGGACGCCGACAGCGGCGCGCCCTGCCCGGGGTTGGTGCCCCACGTGACGAACGGCTCGATCTCGGCGGCGTCGAGGGCGACCTCGGCGTCGAACACCGCGTCGTCGTCGGTGGCCAGGGACCGCCAGTACGCGACGGCCGCGTCCCAGTCCGCGCCCTGCGGGGCGTGCGGGCGGCCGGCGAGGTAGGCGAACGTCGTGTCGTCCGGAGCGATCATCCCGGCGCGGGCGCCGGCCTCGATGCTCATGTTGCAGATCGTCATCCGGGCTTCCATGGACAGGGCCCGGATCGCCTCGCCCCGGTACTCCAGGACGTAGCCCTGCCCGCCGCCGGTCCCGATCCGGGCGATGACGGCGAGGATGACGTCCTTCGCCGTGACGCCCGGCCGCAAGCGCCCGGTGACCGTGATCGCCATGGTCCGCGGCCGGCGCAGCGGCAGGGTCTGGGTGGCGAGCACGTGCTCGACCTCGCTGGTGCCGATCCCGAAGGCCAGCGCCCCGAACGCGCCGTGGGTCGAGGTGTGGCTGTCGCCGCACACGACGGTCATACCCGGTTGGGTGAGACCGAGCTGGGGGCCGACGACGTGGACGATGCCCTGCTCGACGTCGCCGAGGCTGTGCAGCCGGATGCCGAACTCCTGGCAGTTGCGGCGCAGGGTGTCGACCTGGGTCCGGCTCACGGGGTCGGCGATGGGCAGCTCGATGTCGACCGTCGGCACGTTGTGGTCCTCGGTGGCCAGCGTGAGGTCGGGGCGCCGGACCGGCCGGCCGGCCGACCGGAGGCCCTCGAACGCCTGGGGACTGGTCACCTCGTGGACGAGGTGCAGGTCGACGTACAGCAGGTCCGGCTCGTCGCCGGAACCCGCGCGAACCACGTGGGCATCCCATAACTTCTCGGCCAGTGTCCTGCCCATCCGTGCCACCCGTCTCACCCGAGGTGTTCGCCTGAGTCCGTCGCGCCGGCCCGGATGGGAACTTGCACTTGCCATCCCACGATGTGGACCAGCAGTATCGCTACGTGGACAAGCATAGCGGGGTCGGGGTTATCGACAAGGCGGCCGCCGTCCTCGGCGCACTGGAGGGCGGCCCGTCGACACTGGCCCAGCTCGTGACGGCCACGGGTCTGGCCCGGCCCACTGTGCACCGGCTCGCCGTCGCCCTCGAGCACCACCGCCTCGTGGCACGCGACGGCCAGCGCCGGTTCGTCCTCGGCCCCCGGCTCGCCGAGCTGTCCGCCGCGTCCCGCGAGGACCCCCTCGTCGCTGCCGGCACGCCGACCCTGCACGCGCTGCGCGACCACACCGGCGAGAGCGCCCAGCTGTACCGGCGCGAGGGCGACCAGAGGGTGTGCGTGGCCGCCGCCGAGCGGACGACGGGGTTGCGCGACACCGTCGCCGTCGGGGCGCTCCTCACGATGCAGGCCGGGTCCGCGGCTCAGGTGCTCCTGGCCTGGGAGGACCCGGACCGCGTGAACCGGGCGCTCACCGGGTCGAAGTTCAACGCCGCCTCCCTCGCCGCGGTCCGGCGCCGGGGCTGGGCCCAGAGCGTGGGCGAGCGCGAGCCCGGGGTGGCGTCGGTGTCGGCGCCGGTCCGCTCCCCCTCGGGCCGGGTGATCGCCGCGGTGTCGGTGTCGGGACCCATCGAGCGACTGACCCGCCAGCCCGGCCGTCTCCACGCCGTCGCCGTCATGGGGGCGGCCAACCGGCTGACCGAGACCCTGCGCCGCGGCCTGTCCCGCTGAGCGGAGGGCCGCGCGCCGCCGGGCAAGGGCCACCTGACGACGAACCCCTGGGCACACGAGGTGCCCAGGGGGAACGTAGCCCCGACCGGATTCGAACCGGCGCTACCGCCTTGAGAGGGCGGCGTGCTAGGCCGCTACACAACGGGGCCGTGCAGGTGACGCTCGGCAGCGAGCGTACCGCTGCCGCTGGTGCCATCGACGCGACCGGAGCTCGCATCGACGCTGGGGTACCAGGACTCGAACCTAGACTAACGGAGCCAGAATCCGTTGGGCTGCCAATTACCCCATACCCCAAGGGT
>JBHJOS010000173.1:0-2632 GCA_050329415.1 Kineosporiaceae bacterium | reverse complement strand
CTGTACCCGAGCACGCGCGTCATGTCGTCGCCTTCTGCTCCAGGGACTGGGCGGAGGGGGCGTCACGCTGGATAGATCTATCGGGCCTCTGCGAGGACCGCCTCACCCCGCGGCGCTCCGGATCCACGACCGCATCTGTGAGATCAGTGCCGGGCTGACCGGCAGGACCGCCGCCCGGTCATGGAGGACGACCGCGTCGACGACGCCGGCGCGGATGAGCGCCAGCGCGAAGGCATGGTCCTTCTCTCGTCCCGCGACGAGCTTGGCGAGAACGAGGTCGTGAGGCTCCAGCGCGACGCCGCGACCCGGCTGCGTCGCGGGTGTGTCCAGGACGACCAGTCGATCGCGCCAACCCTCGGGCAGGACCGCGGTTCGCACGCTGACGCCCTGCGCGTAGTAGCCGTACATCTCGTGGAAGGGCGAGAGTTCACCGATGGCGCCGTCGACGAGGTCAGCCTTCTCATCGTCGGGATCGTCGAAGAAGGCGACATCTGCCTCGATGGACGCAGTCGCCACCGCGGGCAAGGCCTCGTCCTCGACCGAGGCGACGATGGCTTGGCTGCCGATGACGAGGACGTCGCGCTCGTCCGCGATGCGGGAGGCGGCCCGCAGGATGTGTTCGAGGTCGGCCCGCTTCACGCGGCGTCGGCCTGCCAGGTCTCACGGAACGCGCCGAGGGCCCCTTGCCGCTCGTCCTCGGTGAGGACGCCGGCGAAGGGAGAGTTCTGCCGCAACTCGATCGCCTCCTCGGACCGGGACGTCAGGGCCTGAAGCACGTGATCCGGTCCAGCAGCGAGCACCTGCTCCCATCTGTCCAGCCAGGCCGACGCCCACCCGTCGGAGTGGACGGCGCGTATGCGGTTCAGGTTCTTCTGCGCGCGCGCGATCACCCCACCCGGGTCCACGACGAGGTGACCCGCCACGGCCTGGTGCAGCCACAGGGAGCGCGCCTGTTCTCGCGTGAGGGCCGGTCGGCGCACCACCTCAAGGTCACCGCGGGCGATCCGGCGGTGCCGACCCGCCCACACGAATCGAAGCTCGCCTCGGTCACAGAGGTCGACGACGTGCTGGCGCGAGCAGCGCAGCAAGGCCGCAGCCGCTCCCGTCGTCATCAGATCGTCCGTGGACACTCCCGAATGATCGACCGTAGACACCACAAACACAAGGCTGACGGTCAAGGGCCGTTCGCGACGGCGCGTCCCGAGCATCAGCGCCCGCTCCGGTCGTCCGGCCCGGCGGTGCGGCGACGACATGGACGAGTTCCCTCGACGCCGCCACGTGGGACGGCCTCCGTGGGCTCACGCGCATCGACGGGCGAGTCCGTGATTTTGTCACTCGGACGAATCGTCGCCGAGCCGGAAGTGCGCTGTCACGCGGTCGATCGTGAAGGCCTGGCGCAGCTTGCAGGCGCTGTTCTGGTTGGCGAAGAGGCCCTTCTCCCAGTACGCGTCGGTCAGCGGTTGGCTGGCCAACCACCGCACCGGGACCACCCACTCGGCCTGGTCGTCGGGCAGGTTCTCGTCGAGCGCGTAGGCGGCGGCGAGCTCCAGTGAGCGCATAGGAGTCCAGACGTCGTTCACCGGCACCGTCACCTCATCGGCGCGGCGGGCCTCACCGATGGTGATGCCGACACCGACGTACCCGCGCTTGGGGACGTGCACGAAGACCCGCGCCCCGACCGGCAGGCCGCGCAGGGTGCCGGAGTAGAAGGCGCCACCACCGGCGGACACGAATCCGTGCCGGCGGCCGTCCTGCCACGCACGAGTCGGGTTGTCGCCGAACGAGACGTACCAGTCCCGTCCGTTCCAGTCGGCGCGCTTGCCAGAGCCTCGGCCGCCCGTACTTCCTGTGTCGTCCGGTGCCCGGAGCCACGAGCGCGCCAGGTAGTGACGGCCGTCGTCCTCCAGATGGGAGAAGAACAGGGCGTTGATGGGAACGCCGAAGCTGCGCAGGTAGGTGACGATGCGCTCGGAACTCGGGTCCAGGTCTGTCGCGACGATCGTCAGGCTCAGTTCGCTGTTGAGGTCGTCCGGCGGCGGGGCGTCGAAGACCTCCTCGAACGCGACCTCGAAGGGACGGCCGAGGTACGACTCGGCGATGGCGGTGACGTCGTCCCGGTCGAGCTGGGAGACCCACGACCCGTAGTCGAGGATCTGCGCGACGACCTCGCGCGGCGTCTTGTCCCGCTTGAGCTCCAGGACGGACAGGTTCCCGTCGCTGTCCATCGCCAGCAGGTCGATGTACTTGCCGTGCGGGGTCCGCACCTGCCGCCCGATGATGAGCAGTCGCTGACCGAGCAGCGACGGATCACGTTCCAGGTACTCCTCGAGGGCCGCTTCGGACGGCAGCGTGGCGGTGGTCAGGCGCCTCGGTGCGTCGCCGTCGAGGCGCCACATCCCCATCTCTACCGGCATGTCGGCGGTGTCTCCTTCGCGTTGGGTCGTGCGCTCAACCCGCGCGGTATCGATGCCAGCGGGCATCGAGAAGGTCGCGGTCCGGACGGTTGCCGATACTGCGAGGGATCACGCGGAGCCTGCTGCCGTGCAGTTCCTGCAGGCCGTGGCGGAGCATCGGCCCGTCGACCTCGGCGAGGATGCTGGCGCAGACGGTCGGCGGTCTGCACCTGATCCCG